>NZ_CP138214.1:3721875-4032031 GCF_034043515.1 Pseudomonas sp. MUP55
CGAGCTGAATCTGGCGAATGCACGCAACGTGCTCACGCTGGTGCAAACCCGCTACGACGCCGGTTCCGCGACTGCCCTGGAATTGGCGCAGCAGAAAAGCCTGGTGGCCAGCCAGCAACGGCAACTGCCGCTGATCGAGCAGCTGGCCGAAGCGTCGCGGATCACCCTCGCCGCGTTGCTCGGCCAGCCCGTGCAGGCGCTGGAGCTGGGCGGCGAGCCGTTCCAGGCCCTGACCTGGCCAACCATCGGCCCCGGCGTGCCGAGCCAGTTATTGAGCCGGCGCCCCGACCTCGCCCAGGCCGAGGCACAGCTGGCGGCGGCGAACGCCGACGTGCGCGTGGCCCGTGCGGCGATGCTGCCGGCGGTGACCCTGGGCGCGACCCTGGGTTCGGGGGCGTACAAGGCCGACGATATCCTGCGCAGTCCGTTCTACACCCTGACCTCGGGGCTGGTGGCCCCCATTTTCAACAATGGTCGTCTGAGTGCGGAGCGCGACAAGGCCCGCGCACGCCAGGATGAGCTGCTGCAAACCTACCGTGGTGCGATCATCAACGGCTTTGCCGACGTGGAAAAAGCCCTCAGCAACATCACCCGCCTGGACCAGCAGCGCCAATGGCAGTCCGAAGAGCTGCGACAGGCCCAGACGGCCTTCCAGATCGCGCAGAGCCGCTACCAGGCCGGAGCCGAGGATTGGCTCACGGTGCTGGAGACCCAACGCAGCCTGTACGCCGCCCAGGACCTCAACGTGCAGCTGCGACTCTCGCGCCTGCAAGCCAGCATCGCGTTGTATAAAGCGCTGGGCGGCGGTTGGAGTAACGAGATCCGATAAACGAAACTCCAATTTCTTACACGAACCGTTTAATCGCCTTACATTATTAGCCCCAAGGTCCTTGGTAAAACAGCCGCCTTCACTCGGCGCTCCAGGACCTTTTAATGAAACCCAGCGTTGTTGGAAAATGCCTGGTCTGCCTGGGCGGCTTGCTGTTCGCACAGCTGGCACTGGCCGAAGCCCTGATCGCGCCCACTGCCATTGACTGGTTACTCGATTGCCCCTTCCCGGCAGTTGAACGGCTCGACCCCGAAGTCCTCGCCCGCACCCAATGCGCGCTGGTGACCGTGCCCCGCGACCATGCCGCACCAGGGCGCGGGCGCACACGCCTGAGCCTGACACGCGTCGGCGCGCGCGACCCGCTCAACCGTGAGGGCGTGGTATTTATCCAGTCCGGCGAACCACCTACGTCCAAAAACGCGACGTTTGCCCTGCACCTGGCCGGCCGCTGGGAGTCTTACGCCACCCAGGCTTACCGCACACTGGTCGACCGCTATGACGTGATCGAATTGCGCAGCCGCGACCTGCAAGAGCACAACGCCATCGAACAGGCGGCGCAGGATATGGAATATGTCCGTGCACAACTGGGCGAGGCCCGGCTCAGCTATATCGGCAATGCCGACGCGGCGCGACTCGGCAACCGCTATGCCACGCTGTTCCCCGAACGCATCGCACGCATGGTGCTGGTCAACACCGGGCGCGGTGAACCGCTCGCGTACGGCATCGACCTGTTGCTGCTCAAGGAACCGCCCCAGGCCAGCGGCGATGGCTGCATCAGTCGCTGGCTCGGTGATTTTCTGGCTTACGGCAAACAGCCACCTTCGACTACACGGTGTCTGGACCGTGGCGGTTGGGATTGACCGTTTACGACCTGTTGATACCAGAAACGACACGCTGCGTTGACGCTGCGGCCCGATCGTTATTAAGTGCTATTTATCCGCATTAATACGATAAATCGAACCCATGCTGAGCCGCCCGCTACGCCGCAAACGCCAGAAGCTTTCCGATGTGATCGTCGAGTCGGTCAAGCGCTCGATCGTCACCGATGCCTTGAAGCCCGGCGACCGCTTGCCCACCGAACGCGAGCTGATGGAAAGTTTCCAGTGCTCCAAGGGCTCGGCGCGCGAGGCGCTCAAGGCGCTGGAAGTGGAGGGCCTGGTGAGCACACGCACCGGCCCCAGCGGCGGCGCCTACCTCAACCAGGCCGGCACCGAGCCCGCCAGCCGCGCCCTGCGCAACTACCTGCACTTCCAGCACCTGGACGGTGAACAGGTGTACCAGCTGCGCAAGGTCATCGAAGTGGAACTGGCGGTGTCGGTGCTCGGGCGCTTGAGCGAGGACGACTACCGGGCGCTGCAGGACAACGTCGACTTTTGCAGCGCCCCCGAAGACAGCGAAGCCGGCCAGCGTGAGCAGCGCCTGGCGGAACTGGAATTTCACAACCTGCTGGCCAAGGCCTGCCCCAACCCGCTGCTCAGTTTCATGGCGCAGTTTCTCAACGACCTGCTGCGTGACCTGGTGGTGCTGAAAAAAGCCTACAAGCCCAAGCGCAAGCAGTTCGATGCGGCCAACCTCGACTACCACAAGCAACTGCTGATCGCCTTTCGCGCCGGCGATGAAAGCGCGGTGCGCAGCTTGATGCATGAACACATGTGCGATGCCGAACACCATATGAGCGCCCTGGAAGGCCAGGTCAGCCCGCACTTCCTGCTGGAGTTCGATCACTCATAAACCATCACAAATCCCATGTGGGAGGGGCGGTGCGACGATTCGACTTGCTCCCGATGACTGAGCATCAGTCACTGCATCTGTGCCTGATCCACTGCTATCGGGAGCAGGCCCCCTCCCACATTGGATATGCATTCCAAGCGATAGACCCGCCTTACCTCAATAAAAAATGCCTGCCCACAGGCCCTTGCTCCACCGTATCGCCCTTGCCGCTCCTGCCAATAAAACCAAACCAGGGAGTCACCCATGCAGCGTCGTACGTTATTGAAAGCCAGTCTCACCTTCGCCTCCGCCCTCAGCCTCCCGCTGAGCGTGCGTTCAGCATTCGCCGCCGAGCCCTTTACCTTTTACGGCCTCAAGTCCATGTCTGGCGCTTTTGCCAGCTATGGCAAGTTTGCCGACATGGGGTCGCGCCTGGCGGTGGAACAGCATCCCGAGCTGCTCGGCCGCCCGTTGAACTACAAGGTCATCGACACCGAAGGCAATGCCGGCAAGGCGGTGCGCAAAGTGCAGGAGGCGATCCAGCAGGACGGCGCGCGGTTCTTCCAGGGCTGCACGCTGTCCTCCTCCGCCTTGGCGGTGGCCAAGGAAGTGGACAAGGTCGGCGGCGTCTTCATGACCCCGGTGGGCGCCGATGAGGTCACCGGCAAGGACTGCAACAAGGCCACGTTTCGCTGGTCGGTGCCCACCTACGGCGCGATCCGCGAAACCATGGTGCCGCTGATCAAGCTACTGCCGGACGCCAAGCGTTGGTACACCATCACCCCGCAATATGTGTTCGGTGAAGCCTTGCTTGAAGGCGCGAAAAATATCCTCAAGGAACACGGCCTGGAGCACGTCGGCAACAGCTACCACTCGTTGCAGGAACAGGAATTCTCCGGCTACCTGACCAACGCCATCTCCACCAAACCCGATGTACTGGTGCTGCTCAATTTCGGCAGCCAGTCATCCAACACCCTGCGCCAGGCGGTGAATTTTGGCATCAAGGAGCGCATGAAGGTGCTGCTGGTGTGGTCCGCCGGCCTCGATCAGTTCCAGGAACTGGGCAGCGATGTGCTCGAAGGCGTGTACCTGGGCGCGCAGTACTGGCACCAGGTCGACACGCCGCTGAACCGCGAGCTGGTCAAGCTGACACAGGCCAAATACGGCATCAACCCCACCTACCCGCTGGCCGCGGATTACATCAGCACCAAAGTGATGCTCGAGACCATCATTACGACCGGCAGCTTTGACGGCCCCACCGTGGCCAAAGCCATGCAGGGCCTGAGCTATGAAGGCCCGACCGGCAAGGAATCGATCCGCGCCGGCGACCATCAGGTGATCAAGGATTACTACCTGCTGATCGGCAAGGCCGCCGGCGATATGGCCGACAAGGACGACCTGGCCAAGGTGCTCAGCGCCGGCCAGTCCTTCCCGCCGGTGGAAGCCACGGGCTGCACGCTCGCCTGATTCCCTGAACGTTGCACCGGCTTCCTGCTGAGGGCTTGCGCATGCTTAATCTTTACCTGTTTCAGATACTCAACGGTCTGGGGTTGGGAATGATCTACTTCCTGATCGCGGTCGGGCTGACGATCATTTTCGGCCTGCTCAACTTCGTCAATTTCGCCCACGGCGCGTTCTTCCTGCTGGGCGCCTACCTCTGCTACACCGCCGTCAGCCTCACCGGCAACTTCTGGCTGGCGCTGCTGATTGCGCCGCTGGTGGTGGCCGCGCTCGCGTGGGTGATCGAGCGCCTGCTGATCCAGCGGATCTACCACTTGCCGCACATGTTCCAGATTCTGGTGACCCTGGGGATCGCGCTGATCATCCAGGAAGCCAGCGTGATGATCTGGGGCCCGGTGGGCAAGAGCGTCGCGGTGCCGGAACTGCTGCGCGGCGTGCTGGTGGTGGGCGATTTCATCTATCCCTACTACCGCCTGTTCCTCATCGTGTTTTCCGCGCTGGTGGGCCTGGGCCTGTGGCTGCTGCTGGAACGCACGCGCTTCGGTGCCCTGGTGCGCGCCGGCAGCGAGAGCACCGAAACCGTGTCGCTGCTGGGCACCAATATTTTCCGCCTGTTCTCCATGACCTTCGCCCTTGGCGTGGCCCTGGCCGGCGTCGCCGGGGTGCTGTTTGCGCCGCTGCGTGGCGCCCAGCCGTTCGTTGGCCCGGAGATCCTCGGCGTGGCGTTCGTGGTGGTGGTGATCGGCGGCATGGGCTCGTTCAGCGGTGCGCTGGTCGGCGGTTTGCTGGTGGGCGTAGTGCAAAGCCTGATGACCACACTCTGGCCCCAGGGCGCGAGCCTGATGATCTACGGCGCGATGGCCGTGGTGATTCTGGTACGCCCCTACGGCCTGTTCGGGAGAGCCTGACATGAGCGAGAAAAACCCCCTGCCGTTTGCCAAGACCCAATCGCGCGCGATGCTGCTGTGGGTGCTGGCGGTGCTGATCGGCCTGCCGTTGATATTGCCGTCGGCCACCCTGGCCACCGAAATCCTGATCTTTGCCCTGGCCGCGCTGGCCTGCAACCTGCTGCTGGGCTACACCGGGCTGTTGTCGTTCGGCCAAGGCATCTTCTTTGGTGCCGGTGCGTATTGCGCGGCGCTGCTGATGATCCACCTGCAACTGGGTCTGTTCAGCGCCCTGCTCGGCGCGGCCCTGACCGGTGGCTTCCTGGCCCTGCTGGTGGGCGCCCTGGCCATTCGGCGCACCGGTATCTACTTCGTGATGCTCACCCTGGCGTTCAGTCAGATGGCCTACTTCGTCGCCTACACCCTGAGCGACTGGACCGGCGGCGACAACGGCCTGCTCAGTGTGCCGCGCCCGGAAATCCGCATCGGTGACATCGTGCTGCTGTCGCTGGCCGACGCCCGCGCCTTTTACGGGTTTGTCGCCGTGCTGTTCCTGCTGATCTTTATCGGCGCGCGCCGGGTGATCGCTTCGCCGTTCGGCAGCACCCTGATGGCGATCCGCGAAAACGAAACCCGTGCCTCGGCCATCGGCTACGACACGCGGCACTTCAAGATCCTGGTGTTCGTATTGTCCGGCGCGGTCACCGGCATTGCCGGGGCGCTGTACGCCATGCTGCTGCACTTTGTGCCGCTGTCGAACATCGACCTGGCAATGTCCGAGAACATCCTGATCATGACCATCGTCGGTGGCACCGGCTCGTTGTTCGGCTCGTTGCTGGGCGCCGGTTCCATCGTGCTGCTGGGGGACTTCCTGTCGGACCTGTGGCCGCGCTGGCTGATGCTGCTGGGGGTGATCCTGATCCTGGTGGTGATCTTTATGCGCGGCGGCTTGTGGGGCGGGTTGGCCGCTGTGTTCGAAAAAATACGCGGCCGTCGCACGCCCAGCGTCGTGGCAAAGGAGCACGTGCAATGAGCATTTTGCTGGAAACTCAAGACCTGGAACTGGCCTACGGCGCGTTCCATGCGGTCAACGGCGTCAACCTCAAGGTCGAGGCCGGCACCATCCACACCATCATCGGCCCAAACGGTGCGGGCAAGACCAGCCTGTTCCACTGCCTCACGGGCGAGCGCCAGGCCACCGCCGGCGCGATCCACTTCGACGGCAAGAACCTGATGCGCAAACCCGCCCATGGCCGCGTGGGCCTGGGCATGGCGCGCTCGTTCCAGCTCACCAGCCTGTTCCAGAACCTCAGCGTGCGTGAAAATCTGCGCCTGGCCGCCCAAGGCCGTGACGGCGCGCGCGCCCTGAATTTCTGGCGCCGCGTGGACAGCAAGCGCGAGCACCTGGAGATGGCCGACCAGGTGCTGGAACGCCTGCAACTGACCGCCCGCGCCGAGACCCTGGCCGGCGAGTTGTCCCACGGCCAGCAGCGCGTGCTGGAAGTGGGCATGTCGATCTGTTCCAAGCCCAAACTGTTGATGCTCGATGAGCCCACCTCGGGCATGGGCATCGACGATATTCCGATCATGACCCAACTGATCAGCGACCTGGGCCGCGACCACACGGTGCTGCTGATCGAACACAACATGAGCATCGTCATGTCCATCAGCCAACGCATCACGGTGATGAGCCACGGGCAGATCCTGGTGGAAGGCACGCCGCAATTCGTGCGTGCCGATGAACGTGTGCGCACGGCTTACCTTGGGGAGGCGGCGTGATGCTGATCGTCGAAAACATTCACTCCTACTACGACAAAAGCCATGTGCTCGAAGGCGTGTCATTGACCGTCAACCCCGGCGAGCTGGTGACGCTGCTGGGCCGTAACGGCGCCGGCAAGACCACCACCTTGCGCAGCATCCTGGGCATCATCTGCCCGCGCCAAGGCCAGATCCACTTCAACGGGCAGGCGCTGGTGGGGCAGAAGATATTCGAAATCGCGCGCCAGGGCCTGGCGCTGGTGCCGGAGAACCGCGGGATTTTCCGCCTGCTCAGCGTCGAGGAAAACCTGCGCATCGCCGTGCGCAAGACCAGCCGCTGGCAACTGGAAGACGTGTACGCCATGTTCCCGCGCCTCAAGGAGCGGCGCAGAAATGCCGGGCATGCGCTCTCCGGCGGCGAACAACAGATGCTCGCCATCGCCCGCGCCCTGCTCAACGATCCCAAGCTGTTGATTCTCGATGAGCCCACCGAAGGCCTGGCGCCGGTGATCGTCGACGAACTGGTGAAGATTCTGCGCAAGGTCAAGGACGACGGCCTGCCCGTGCTGCTGGTGGAACAGAACCTGATGGTCTGCGACAAGCTCGCCGACCGTCATTACGTACTCGAACAGGGCCGCGTGGTGTACGAAGGCAGCGCCGCGGATTTCCGCGCCGACCCGAGCATCAAGAATCGCTATCTGGCCCTGAGTGCCTGACCGGAGAATGCCCATGAATTCTTTTGCGCAACCGCTGCAGAGCAACGCCCCGCTGATCAATCGCGACCGCCTGTGGCAATCCTTGATGGACCTGGCCCGGCTCGGCGCCACGGCCAAAGGCGGCGTGTGCCGCCTGGCCCTGACCGACCTTGACCGCCAGGCCCGTGACCTGTTCGTGCAGTGGTGCGAGGCCGCCGGCTGCAGCGTGACGGTGGACGCCATCGGCAATATCTTTGCTCGCCGCGCCGGACGCAACAACGCCCTGCCCCCGGTGATGACCGGTAGCCATATCGACACCCAGCCCACCGGTGGCAAGTTCGATGGCTGCTACGGGGTGATGGCCGGCCTGGAAGTGATCCGCACCTTGAATGAGCTCAACATCCAAACCGAGGCGCCGATTGAAGTGGTGGTGTGGACCAACGAAGAAGGTTCGCGCTTTGCGCCGTGCATGATGGGCTCCGGGGTGTTCGCCGGTAAGTTCGACCTGCAGGACACCCTCGACAAGCAGGACGAGCACGGCCTGTCGGTGGGCGCGGAATTGCAGCGCATCGGTTATGCCGGTTCCCGCGCCGTGCTGGGCCATCCGGTGGGCGCGTATTTCGAGGCGCATATCGAACAGGGCCCGGTGCTGGAAGACCAGGCCACCACCCTCGGCGTGGTGATGGGTTGCCTGGGTCAGAAATGGTTCGACCTGACCCTCACCGGCGTCGAAGCCCACGCAGGCCCGACGCCGATGCATCTGCGCAAGGACGCCCTGGTGGGCGCCGCCGAGGTGGTCAGCGCGGTCAACCGCATCGCCCATCAGCAGCAGCCGCACGCCTGCGGCACCGTCGGCTGTCTGAGCCTGCACCCCGGTTCGCGCAACGTGATTCCAGGCCAGGTGCACATGACAATCGACTTGCGCCACCTGCACGCAGACAAGCTGCAAGCCATGGTCGACGAAGTGCGCAGCGTGATCCAAACCAGCACCGCCCGGCACGGCCTCACGTATGAACTGACCCCCACCGCCGACTTCCCACCCCTGGACTTCAATCCCATCTGTGTGAACGCCGTGCGCGACGGCGCCAGCGCCCTGGGCTTGAGCCATATGGATATCGTCAGCGGCGCCGGGCATGACGCGATCTTCGTTGCCGAACTCGGCCCGGCCGGGATGATCTTTGTGCCATGCGAAGGCGGCATCAGCCATAACGAAATCGAAAACGCCGCACCGGATGACCTGGCGGCAGGCTGCGCGGTACTGCTGCGCGCCATGGTCAATGCGGCGCAGGGAGTTCAGCCATGAGCGAGATCGGCCAACTGACAGCGGTGCAACTGCTGCAGCATTTTCGCGACAAGCGCTTGTCGCCGGTGGAAGTCACAGAAGATGCGCTGTTGCGTATCGAGCGGCACAACCCGGTGGTGAACGCTTATTGCCATGTGGACCCGGAGGGCGCGTTGAACGCGGCACGCGCCGCCGAACAACGCTGGCTCAAAGGCCAACCCTGCGGCGCGCTGGACGGCGTGCCGGTATCGATCAAGGACCTGACGTTGACAGCGGGCATGCCCACCCGCAAGGGCTCGCGCACCACCGCCTCCGACGGGCCGTGGGACGTCGACGCGCCGTTCACGGCCTTCATGCGCAAGGCCGGCGCGGTATTGCTGGGCAAGACCACCACCCCGGAGTTCGGCTGGAAAGGCGTCACCGACAACCCGCTGTACGGCATCACGCGCAACCCCTGGGACACGCGCACCACGGCGGGCGGTTCATCCGGCGGTGCCGGTGCGGCGGCTGCGCTGAACCTGGGCGTGCTGCACCAGGGCAGCGACGCGGGCGGCTCGATTCGGATTCCCTGTGCATTCACCGGCACCTTCGGCATCAAGCCGACCTTCGGTTATGTGCCGCAATGGCCGGCAAGCTCCATGACGATTCTGTCGCACCTGGGCCCAATGACGCGCACCGTGGAAGACAGCGTGCTGATGCTAAAGGCCGTGGCACAACCGGACGCGCGGGACGGCCTGATCGGTGCACCCAGAGCCACGCCATGGCTGACGCCGGGCACTGACCTGAAAGGACTGCGTATCGCCTACAGCCCCACCTTCGGTTACGTGCAGGTCGACCCGCAAGTGGCCAAGGTGGTCGCCGCCGCCGTCGACGGCCTGGTGCAGCTGGGCGCCCAGGTTGAGCAGATCGATCCGGGCTTCAGTGATCCGCTGGAGGTGTTCAGCACCTTGTGGGCCGCCGGCGCTGCGCGCTTGACGCGCGGCATGAGCGACGCGCACAAGCAACTGCTCGATCCGGGTTTGCTGCGCATTGCACAACAGGGCGAGCGCTTGAGCCTGGATGATTTCAACGCGGCCCTGGAAGCACGTGCGGCGCTGGTGGCCCGGATGGCGGCGTTCCATGAGCATTACGACGTGCTGGTGTCACCGATGATGCCGATCACCGCGTTCGCGGCCGGGCACAACGTACCGCCCGGTTCCGGCCTGCAGGAATGGACGCAGTGGACGCCGTTCACCTACCCCTTCAACCTCACCCAGCAACCCGCCGCGTCGGTACCCTGCGGGCTGGCGGCGAATGGCTTGCCGGTGGGGTTGCATGTGGTGGCTGCGCGGTTTGCCGATGAGCAGGTGTTGCGGGTGTGCCAGGCATATGCAAGTGCATTTCCCACCGAGCATCTGCAAACACCGATCACCCCAACACCCTAGATCCAATGTGGGAGGGGGCTTGCCCCCGATAGCAGTGGTTCAGTCAGCTCATCTATCACTGACCCACCGCAATCGGGAGCAAGCCCCCTCCCACAGTTTTGACCGCATTCCACTACAATGCCCTCCATTCATTCCCGGGGGCTTCATGGACATCGAACTGGCACGCACCTTCCTCGAAATTACCCGCTGCGGCAGCCTGGCCGCGGCGGCGGAGAAACTGCACGTCACCCAGACCGCCATCACCGCACGGGTCAAAAACCTGGAAAACCAGTTGGGCAGTACGCTGTTCGTGCGCAACCGCGCCGGCGCCAGGCTGACCGCCGATGGCGAGGCCTTCGTGGTGTACGCCAACCAGTTGCTGCAGACCTGGGAAGCCGCCCGCCGTGACCTGCCGTTGCCCGATGGCTATCGCAACGTGCTGCACATCGGCGGTGAAGTCAGCCTGTGCAACCCGTTGATGCTTGGCTGGGCCAAGGCGCTGCGCGAGCGGATTCCGGGCCATGCGCTGCGCACGGAAGTGCGTGAAGGCGAGTACCTGCTGCGCCAGTTGGAGTTGGGCGTGCTCGACGCCGCACTGGTGTTCCAGCCGCACTACTGGCCGGGGTTGCAGGTGGAGCAGGTGCTGGAAGAAAAACTGATCCTGGTGCAACTGGCGAGCAAACCCGAGCCCTACGTGTATATCGATTGGGGCCCGGGCTTTCGTCAGCAGCACGACGCCGCCCTGCCCGACCGTGCACGCGCTGCCGTGAGTTTCAACCTGGGGCCGCTGGCGTTGCAGTACATCCTGGAGAACGGCGGCGCCGGGTATTTCCGCACGCGGGTGGTGCAGAGCTACCTGGACAGCGGCGTGATGCAGCGGGTGGCCAAGGCGCCGGAATTCAGTTTCCCGACCTACCTGGTGTACGCGCGGGCGCGGGATTCAGCGGTGCTGCAGCAGGCATTGACGCTGTTGCGCGAGGTGGTCAAGGCAGAGGACGATTGGTCGCAACGCTGGGACCCGCTGATTTGAATCACCCTGCGCCTGCGCGCATGCTAGCCTGCGGGTGTTTCCTTTCGCAGCCTTACCGATGAACAAGAAAAAGTCCGTCACCATCAGCGACATCGCCAAACGGGTGGGCATGACCACCATCACCGTGTCCCGGGCGCTGAGCAAACCTGACCTGGTCAAACCCGCCACCCTGGCGCGCATTCTGGAAGTGGCGCGTGAGCTGGACTACGTGCCCAACGCCTTTGCACGCGGGCTCAAGCGCAGCGAAAGCCTGATCATCGGGGTGATCACCGCGTCGGTGGACAACCCGTTCTACAGCGAAATGATCAAGGCGATTTCCCGCGAAGCGAAAAAGCACGGCTACACCATCATGCTGGTGGACACCGACGAACTGGAGGAACTGGAAAGCAAGGCCGTCGATACCCTGCTGGGGTATCGCGTGGCGGGGATCATCCTGTCGCCGGTCTCCGATGAGCCGAGCTACCAGCCCGACTATCTGGAGCGCCTGGGCAATGGCAAGACACCGGTGGTGCTGCTAGACCGCACGATCCACGACAGCCCGTTCAGCCGCGTGGTGCTCGACAACTACCACAGCGGCATCCAGGCCGCACACTACCTGCTGCGCCAGACCCCGAACCTCAAGCGCCTGCTGGTGCTGACCGGCCCCGAGCACTCGCGCATCACCGTCGAACGCCTCAAGGGCCTGCGCGAAGTGCTGGCCGAGCATCCCCAGGTGCAGGTCGAAGTGCAGGCCGGGGACTACACGTTGATGCCGTCCTACCTGCACACCCTCGACTACCTCGCCGCGCACTCGGCACCGGATGCGATCATGGGCTTCAATCAGTTGATCACCCTCGGCGCCCTGCGCGCCTTGCGCATGCACAACATCGCCCACGACAGCCTGACCATCTGCGGCATCGACCGCCTGCCCTTCGCCGATATTTTCGGCGTGCCGATTGCTTGCGTGGCCCACGACGCCTCGCTGGCCGGCAGCAGCGCGGTGCGCCTGCTGCTCGATCGCCTGCAAGACCCGCACAAGCCACGGGACAAGGTGGTCATCGCCGGGCAACTGGAGAACGGCTAGCGGCTGGTGTAGCCGCCATCGATGGGCAGGCTCACGCCGCTGATCATGCTCGCGGCGTCGCTGAGCAGGAACAGCACGGGCAACGCCACCTCCACGGTTTGCGCAAAACGGCCCAGCGGAATCGCCGCCAGCGCCGGATCGCGCTTGGCCGGATCAGACCAGGCCATGGTCGCCATGGGCGTCAGCGTGACGGTGGGGTTGATGCTGTTGACGCGAATGCCGAAGCGCCCCCATTCAGCGCATTGCACGCGGGTGATCGCATCGAGCGCGGCCTTGGAGGCGCAGTAACCGAGGTGATCGTCCAGGGCCACCAGCGACGCCTGGCTGGACACGTTGACGATACTGCCGCCCAGGCCAGCCTCGATCATTTTCGCCGCCACGCGACTGGCCACTTGCGCAGCGGCGCGGGCATTGACGTGCATGACCTGATCGAAGGCCTCGGCGCTGATGGCGGCGGCCGGTTCCAGGCGGGAAATACCGGCGCAGTTGACCAGGCCGTGCAGCGGTGGCAGCTCGTTAAGGGCGGTGTCGAGGGCACGGCTGTCGGCAATGTCCAGGCACAGAGTGCGGCACCCCAGTTGCGCGAGCGCCTGCGCGTCACGCCCCAGGGCAAACACCTCGGCGCCGCTGAGCATGAGCTGACGGGCGATTTCGCGACCGATGCCACTGCTGGCGCCGGTGACAAGGATGCGCTGGCCGGTGAAGTCAAAGGTGGCATGCATAAATAAAATTCCCGAAACAATGATGATCCCTGTGGGAGGGGGCTTGCCCCCGATGAGGCCGTGTCAGCCAATGCAGCGGTGACTGACCCACCGCCATCGGGAGCAAGCCCCCTCCCACATTTTTGGACTGGGTTGGGTCAGGCAGTCTGCAGGTCGTGCATGATCAAAAGTGGCTGCATAAATAAAACCCTCCAAACAATGAAGATCCCCTGTGGGAGGGGGCTCGCCCCCGATGAGGCCGTGTCAGCCAATGCAGCTGTGACTGACCCACCGCCATCGGGGGCAAGCCCCCTCCCACATTTTTGAACTGGGCTGGGTCAGGCAGTCTGCAGGTCCTGCATGATCGAAAATGACTGCATAAATAAAGCCCTTCAAACAATGAAGATCCCTGTGGGAGGGGGCTTGCCCCCGATGAGGCCGTGTCAGCCAATATAGCTATGACTGAACCACCGCCATCGGGGGCAAGCCCCCTCCCACATTTTTGAACTGGGTTGGGTCAGGCAGTCTGCAGGTCCTGCATGATCGAAAATGGCTGCATAAATAAAACCCTCCAAACAATGAAGATCCCCTGTGGGAGGGGGCTTGCCCCCGATGAGGCCGTGTCAGCCAATGCAGCTGTGACTGACCCACCGCCATCGGGAGCAAGCCCCCTCCCACATTTTTGGACTGGGTTGGGTCAGGCAGTCTGCAGGTCCTGCATGATCGAAAATGGCTGCATAAATAAAACTCTCCAAACAATGAAGATTCCCTGTGGGAGGGGGCTTGCCCCCGATGAGGCCGTGTCAGCCAATATAGCTATGACTGACCCACCGCAATCGGGAGCAAGCCCCCTCCCACATTTTTGGACCGGGTTGAGTCAGGTGGCTTGCAGGTTGTGCATGATCGGTTTCAAAGCCGGGTAGAGCTTCAGGTATTCGCTGAATGCCTGATCGTAGATCGCAACATTCTCGCGCTTGGGCTGCGCCCGCAGCGCCAACTGCACCCAGCCCTTGTCCATCTCCCCATCACTCACCAGCCCTACCGTGTGCGCCGCCAACAACGCAGCACCGAGCGCCGCTTCGACTTCCTGAACAATGGTGTACACCGGATAGCGCGTTACATCCGCGATGATCTGCATCCACACATCCGAATGGCTCGCCCCTCCCACCACAATCAAGCGCGGGTCTAGGGAGTGCGCGCCCTGGGAGCCGGCTTCGATGTTGTGGCGCAGGGCAAAGCTCACCCCTTCGAGCACGGCGCGGTACAGATGCAGGCGCGTGTGATACAGGTTCAGCCCGACAAAACTGCCGCTGGCGCGGTCATCCCATACCGGGCTGCGCTCGCCCATCAGGTAAGGCAGGAACAACAGCCCCTCGCTACCCGCCGGGATGCTCATCGCGCTGCGCTCCAGCAGCACCAGGCTGTCCTGGCCGGTGGCCTTGGCCTGCTGCTCCTCAGCCTGGCAGAACTGTTCGCGAAACCAGCTCACCGACGCCCCGGCGGTGATCGCGCCGCCGAAGATGTACAGGTCGCGATGGCCGTTGTAGACATGGGGCATACTCACCAACCCATGACGCGCATCCACCTGCTGGTTGAGGTAGCCCCAGCACATGCTGGTGCCGATCATCGCCACATGGTTGCCCGGCTGCGTGACGCCCGCGGCCAGGGTCGCCATGGCCGCATCCACACCGCCGGCGAGTATCGGCGTGCCTGCCTGCAAGCCCAGGCGCCCGGCCCAGTCCTCCAGCAAACCGCCCACCACTTCACCGGAATACACCAACCGCTCAGGCATCATCGATGGCGGGATGCCCAGTGCCTCGAGCATCTCGACGGACCAGTTGCGCGCAGCCACATCGTAGACACCGCCGATATTGCCGGCGCTGCTATGGTCCACCGCCAGCGCGCCGGTCAGGCACCAGTTGATATAGCTGTTGGGCGGCAGCAGGTAGCGCGTGTTCGCCCACACCTCAGGCTGGTGCTGCTTGAGCCAGAGCATCTTGGTAAAGCCGTAGTAACTGTCCACCGAGTTACCGGTGACGGCGAACAGTCGGTCCAGGTCCAGGTGTTCGCGCACCCACTGCACCTGCTCGCCGGCCCGCCGGTCCATCCAGATCAGGCACGGGTGCAACGGTGTGATCTGCGCATCCACCGCGATCCCCGAGCCGCCATACAGGCTGCTGATGCACAGCGCCTTGACCTGCGCCTTCTCCACCTCGGCCTTGGCCATGCACTGCGCCACGCAGGCCTCGACCGCCTCCAGCCAGACCTGCGGCCATTGCTCGGCCCAGCGCACTTTCGGCGTATCCACGCGATACCCCTGGCTGTGCTGGGCGATGATCGTGCCGTGGGCATCCACCAGCAGCGCCTTGGTGCTCTGGGTTCCTATGTCGACCCCCATCACGTAGTTCATGGTCAAAGCACCGGTTTGAGCAAGACCTTGATCGACTTCGTGGAATTGGCCAGCTCGAAGGCTTCGGCAAAATCATCCAGCGGGAAGTCGTGGGTCACGATGCCTTGGGACGTCACCAGGCCGCGCTCGAACAGGTCGATGGCAATCGGGTAGCAATACGGGCCAAGGTGGGCGCCGCGCACGTCCAGCTCCTTGCGATCGCCAATGATCGACCAGTCCACGCTGGTCTCGGCGCCGAACACGCTGAACTCGACGAAACGCCCGAGCTTGCGGATCAGGTCCAGGCCCTGGGTGACGCCGGCCGGTACGCCCGTGGTCTCGATGTACACGTCGCAGCCGTAGTTGTCGGTCAGCTCGTTGATGATCGCGCGGGCGTTGTCGCGGGACGGGTTGATCACCACATCGGCGCCGAACTTCTTCGCCAATTCCAGGCGCTCGTCGACCATGTCGATCACCACCAGTTTCTTCGGCGTCTTCAGCGCCGCCACTTGCACCATGCACAGGCCCAGGGTGCCGGCGCCGGCAATCACCACCACGTCATCGAGCTGGATATCGCCACGGTTGACCGTGTGGATCGAGCAGGCCATCGGCTCGACCAGCGCCGAGTCTTCCAGGGACACCGACTCGGGGATCTTGTGCACGATGGCGGTCTTGGGAATGCGCATGTACTGCGCCATACCGCCCTCGGCCACTTCGCGCTGGAAGCCGAAGATGTTGTGCACTTCGCACATCCAATACTTGCCCGACTTGCAGAAACGGCACTTGGCGCAGGGCACGATCTGCTCGGCGATCACCTTGTCACCCACCGCCACTTCGAAGTGCTCCCCGGCGCCCTCGCCCGCCTCCACCACATAGCCAAAAAATTCGTGGCCCGGCACCACTGGCGCCTTGACCCAGGGATTGTCGCCGCCCCAGAACATCGCAGCGCCCGAGTGACACTTGCAGTCGCTGGCGCAGATGCCGCACGCGGCGATGCGGATCACCAGTTCATGGGCGCGGGCCTGGGGCCGGCCGATACGCTCCAGGCGATAGTCTTTCGGGCCGTGGCAGACGACGGCTTGCATGTGAGTGTGCTTGTCCATGGTGTTCGGTCCTGTGTGGATAGGTGTTTATCGATGGCGCTGACGGCTGATAAAGATCGCCAGCAAAATGATCCCGCCCTTGATCACGCTCTGGACGTAAGGCGATACGCCGAGCATGTTCAAGCCGTTGTTCAATACGCCCAGGAGCATGGCGCCCAGCAGCGTGCCGACGATGACGCCGCGCCCGCCGGCAATCGACGCACCGCCCAGTACCACGGCGGCAATCGCATCCAGCTCGAACGACACGCCGGCATTCGGCTGGCCGCTCATCAAGCGCGAAGTCAGCACCAGCCCGGCAATCGCGGCGGTGAGGCCGCTGATGCCGTACACCAGCAGCTTGAAGCGCGCCGCGCGCACCCCGGACAAGCGCACCGCCTCTTCATTGCCGCCGATGGCGTAGATGTAGCGACCGATGCGGGTGTGCTGCAGCAGCACATAGGCGGCCAGATAGGTGAGCAACATGATCAGGATCGGCACCTGCATGCCGAAAACGCTGGCGCGGCCGAAGAAGGCGAACCACTCCGGCAGCCCGGAAATCGGATAGCCGTCGGTGTACATCAGCCCCAGGCCACGGGCGATGCCCATGGTCGCCAGGGTCACGATGATCGGCGGCATATGCAGGTAGGCCACGAACAGGCCATTGCCGATACCGAAGGCCACGCCCACCAGCATCCCGGCGCCGATGGCCAGGCCTGGCGGTACGCCGGCGACCATCAAGCCGGCCGTGAGCGTGCCGGACAACGCCATCACCGGCCCCACCGACAAGTCGATGCCACCGGTGAGGATCACGCAGGTCATGCCCACCGCGATAATCGCGTTGATCGACACCTGGCGGGCAATGTTCGACAGGTTGCTGGCGGTGAGAAAGGTGTCGCTGGCGAGGATCATCACCAGAGTCACCACCACCAGGCCCACGAAGGGATAGAACGCCGGCGAGCGCAGCAACCGCGCCAGGTTCAGGCGCAACCGGCTGCCGGCTGCGGTGTTAATGGACGTATTCACTTGAGCCCCCTGTTGCATGGCGCATGACCTCTTGAGGATTGACGGCGGACGCTTCCAGGACCTTGACGATCGCGCCCTTGTGGAACACCGCGACGCGGTCACACATGCCGATGACTTCCGGCAGTTCGGAGGAAATCATGATGATTGCGTAGCCCTGTTCGGTGAGGCTGCGCATCAGCGCGTAGATCTGTGCCTTGGCGCCGACGTCGACGCCACGGGTGGGTTCGTCGAACACCAGCACGTCGCAGTGGTGGTTGATCCAGCGGGCGATCACGACTTTTTGCTGGTTGCCGCCGCTGAGGTTCAATACCCGACTTTCCGCACTGGGCGCCTTGATCGACAGCTGGCGCATCAGCACTTCGACGCTGGCGCATTCCTTGGCCTTGTCGATCAGGCCGGTGGCGTTCTGGTATTTGGGCAGGTTGTTCAACGAGATGTTTTCGCGAATGCTGAAGTCGGTGATCAGCCCTTCGCTCTTGCGACTTTCGGGCAACAGGCCGATGCCATGGGCGAGCGCCTGGGCCGGGTCGTCGAGGCTGACCTTTTCACCGCGCAGCCACACCTCTTTGCTCACCGAGGGCAGCGCGCCCATCATGCCCAGTGCCAGCTCGGTACGGCCGGAGCCGACCAATCCGGCAAAGCCAAGGATTTCGCCCTGGTGCAAGTCGAAGCGGTTGTGAGGGCCGTCACGCACCAGCTGGATGTCCTTGACCTCCAGCAGCAACGGCCCGCGTTCAGTGGTGGGTTTGGGTGGGAAACTGCACTCCAGGCGACGGCCCACCATCATCTCGACCAAACGGTCGATATCGCTGTCGGCCACATCGGTAACGCCCACATTGCCGCCGTCGCGCAGCACGCTGATGCGGTCGCACACCTGGAAGATTTCCTCCAGATGGTGCGAGATAAAGATCACCGCCACGCCCTGGCGCTTGAGCTCGCGCATGATCTGGAACAGCAGCTCGGCTTCGCTGGGGGTCAGGGTGGCGGTGGGCTCATCGAGCACCAGCAGGCGCGCATCCAGAGCCAGGGCCTTGGCGATTTCGACGAACTGCTGCTCGGCCACACTCAGGTGCCTGACCGCGCAATCGAGGTTGATCGACACGCCCAGACGCTTGAACAGCGCCTCGCTGGCCTCGCGCATCTCGCGTTTGCGCAACAGGCCGAAGCGGTTGCTCAGCTCATGGCCAAGGAAGATATTCTCCACCGCCGTCAGGTAGGGAATCAGGCTGAATTCCTGGAACACGATGCCGATGCCGGCCGCAATCGCATCCCGGTAGGTCGCAAATTGCCGGGCCTGGCCGTCGATCAGGATCTGCCCTTCGTCCTGATGCTCGACGCCGCCGAGGATTTTCATCAGGGTCGATTTGCCCGCGCCATTTTCCCCCAGCAACGCGTGTATTTCGCCGCGCTCCACTTGCAGGTTGATGGACTTGAGGGCCTGTACCCCCGGGTAACGCTTACAGATATTTTCCAGCTTCAGAAGACTGCTCATACCGCCGACCTCACACTCGGAAGGACAACCCGAGCCCCACGGCAAGCGTGGGGCACAGGCGATTTACCAGCTGAAGTCCTTGGCCTTGGCCTGGTCGATCAAGGTGATGTCCACCGGCAGCGTGGCGGGCACTTGCGAGCCCCAGTGCTTGGCCAGGGCGATGCCAAGAGCCAGGCGGACCTGGTCGCGGGGGTATTGAGCGGAGGTGGCGATGAACTTGCTGCCGGGTTTCTGGATCGCCTTGATCGCTTCCGGCGCACCGTCGACGCTGACCAGCTTCACATCCAGGCCGCTGGCTTCGATGGCCGACAGCGCACCCAGGGAGCCGTTGTCATTCACGCTGAAAATGCCCTTGAGGGTGGGCTGGGCCTGCAACATGTTTTCGGTGACGGTCAGCGCCTGGTCACGTTCCTGCTTGCCGTTCTGAATGCTGACAATCTTGATGTCCGGGTGCTTGGCCACCGCCTCCTTGCAACCGCGCACGCGCTCCAGGATCGGCACCACGGCGATGCCGTCGAGGATCGCGATGTTGCCTTTGTCGCCGATGTTTTTGGCCAGGTATTCGCAGGCCTGGAAACCGGCGTCGTAGTTTTTCGAGCCGACGAAGGAATCCAGTGGGCCATCGGCCTGGGCGTCCACCGCCACCACGACCACCCCGGCGGCATGGGCGGACTTGACCGCCGATTGCACGCCGACCGAATCGGTCGGGTTGATCAGCAGAATGTCGATGCCTTTTTGCAGCATGTCTTCAACATCACTGACTTGCTTGGACACGTCATGGCGGGCGTCGGTGATGATCAGTTTCGCACCGATGCTCGCGCCAGCTTCTTCCAGGGCGTTTTTCATGGTGACGAAATAGGGGTTGTTGATTTCCTGGAACGAGGCGCCGATGCGGATCGGTTTGGCGGCGTCGGCAAACACCGGGCAAGCACTGCCCAGGGTGATGCTGGCAGCCAATAAACACAGGGTTTTCGGGAGCATTTTCATGGCGTGGGTCTCTGTTTTGTTTTTATTTTTAGAGCAAATGTTATCGTTAACATTTTGTCAGAAGCTAGCAAGTAAATCAGACCTGCGCAAGCCTCCACTGGTCGGTCGCGGTCAAATGTGGGAGGGGGCTTGCCCCCGATAGCGGTGGTTCAGTCAGTTCATCTGTCACTGACTCACCGCCATCGGGGGCAAGCCCCCTCCCACAGTTGTAGCGTGCCGCCTGCGAATCATGAGTGCGCCGCAAAAAAAAGGAGCAGCCTGTGCAGGCCGCCCCTTCTGTTTCACATCACGCTGTCAGTGGATGATGTCCTGGGTGCAGATATGCCCCAGGCTGACGTATTGCACGCTGTCACCGCCGACGCCTACACCCGGGAACTCGGCCAGCTCGATGCGCCAGCCACCCTGGTTGTAAGTGGTTCTCCACGTGTACGGCACGCCGGTGCTGCTGTCGTTGATCACCGTGGTGAAATCACCGAAGCAGGTGCCGATATTGGCCGTGGCCTCGGACACGCCCGCGCTGTTGGTGGTCGCCTTGTAGTCGACCCAGCGGTAGTTCAGGTCGATGAAGTGGTTATCCACGCGCAACACCGGGGTGACGCCCAGCAACGGCGCACCCGTGGTGTCCGACCACTGGGTCGACCAGTTCAACTGCCGCGCGGTTTGTGTTGCCAGCGGCATCTCGCTGACCGGCACCCGCACGATGTTGTCGCCTTTCACACTGCTGGTGTTCAGGCGCGGCGTGGACCCCAGGCTCAACTGGTAGTACTTGCTCGGGTCCTGCGCCACCGCTGGGTTGGCCCGCACACGCACCTTTACGGTGGTGCCCGGCGCGACGCTCGGGTAAGTCGAGGTGGAACCCGCTGGCACGGTGACCCAATTGGCGCCATCGAAGCGGTCGAAGATCCACTGGTCACGGCTGCCGTTTTCGTCGCCCGCCAGGTACAGGCTCACGCTTTGGCCACGCACCGCCTTGAAGTCGAAGTAATCGACATCATCGACGCTGTCGAGGTTACCGCTGACCTTGTTCATCGAGTCCGGCAATACGAACGCTGTTTGCGCGCTGTCGTTGGGCTCGAACGCATCGATGTTGCTGTCTACCGCCACGCCAAAACTGAACTGCGCGTTGTCGGCGACCTTGGCCACCATGTACCAGTAATAGTCGCCGGCCGGCAGTACACCGTTGAGGTATTCGTCCGCGTTGCCTGCGGCATCGGAAGACCCCACCACACTCAGGTTGCCCTGGCCGTCATCCTGAAACAGGGTCAGCGACATATCCGCCCCTGCGCTCTGGTTGACCAGTTGCACCTGCACCCGCGCGTTTTGCGGCAGGTTGAAATGGTAGGCGAACTCGTTGCCGGTCTGCACCGCATCGATGGTGTAGAGCGTGTTGATATCCAGGGTAGGAAACAGCGGTTCAAACGCCGCAGCGGCCGCGCTTTTCGAAGCGCCCTGCGCCGGTTTTTTCAGCTCGCTGACCACGCTGTCGAACGGCGCGGACTTGATGGCTTGGGGCACGGCCTTGGATTGACCGCTCTTGGCCGCCAGGAGTTTGTGCTTGAGCGCGGACGAAACCTTCGCCGCGTCCAGCTTGCCACCGGATTTGAGCGCTTTTTCCGCGGCCTGTTTTGCCGCTGCGGCACTGAGTGTGCGAGGCGCTTGATCAGCGAGGGAGAAGGCCGAAACGAAGCAGGAGGCCATCATGGCCGCACCTAGCATAAGGGCTTTTTTCGATTTCATTTTTTTATCCATCCATAGTTAAAAAATTGAAGCTCAGGTAACCGGTGACATCCGGTCACCTGGGATGGAATGTAGGACGATACTGTTTATATGTACAGTACTTTCTGAAAATTTTGTTGATCTAACCAAGGGCGTCATAAAACGTCCCTAGTACCCCGTCATCTCCAGATACCCCACCCCACCGTCAAATTTCACCGGTCCTTCCCAGTAGGGAATTGCCAGGTTCATCCACGCCTTCGGGTTGACAGCTTCGGTGGTGATGTCCAGGTGTTTGCCGGGAATTTTCAGCGACCAGCGCGTGGGGATACTGCGCCCTTCGATCTGGGTGTTGGCCAGCGGCGCGAGTTGGATATCGGCGTTGTGCAAGGTCTCGGTATGGCCTTGCGCATCGATCCAGGTGCCGGTGAGGTAGCCGCCGCCGTCCTTCTGCCGCACGCGAAACAGCATCAGGTGTTCGCCTCGGTCCAGGTGCAGGGAGAACCAGTCCCAGCCGGTCTGGCTCGCGGCCAGTGGCTGGCTGCTCCATTCGCGGTCCAGCCAGGCGGGGCCGCTGACCTGGTAGGTCTGGCCGTCGATGCTGAGGCTGCCGCTGGCGGTGAAAAACGGCTGGCTGTAGTAGTAGGACGCCTGGCCCTGGTCGGATTTGCGGCTGTAGCCGTTATCGCCCTGCAGCACCAGCGGGCGGCTGGAGGTCAATTGCAGGTCGTAGGCGAACTGCGCGCCGCTGGCCTTGAGTTGCATGTCGGCCAACGGGCTGGCGGCGCCCGGGCGGGTGGCGAAGTTCCAGTCGTCGATCCAAGCGCCAAAGGGCCGGGCCTGCGCCCCGGCCTGGCCGACGCCGCCACGGGCGAAGCGCTCGGCGGCGTAGTGCCGGGTGGCGGAGGTGACGGCGGCATGCCCGAGCCAAAGGGTCGAGTCGCGCCAGCCCGGTTGCGCAGGCCCCGCGTTTACGGCGTTGCGGAACAAGGTCCATTGCACACCGAAGGCATTGCCTTGGGCGTCCTTGAGGTTGGCGGTGACGTACCACCATTCGATGCGAAAGCCCGGATGCGGGCCGTGGTCTTCGGGGAAGGTGAAGACCTTGCCGGGCACCACCTGCACAAAGTCCGCCGCATCACTGCCCAGGCCGGCGAAGCCTTCTTCGGGGCGCGGTGCCTGGTCGCACGCGCTCAGCAGCAGCAAAACCGCCCACGCCAACGCTTTAATCTTCATGGGCAAACGTCCTCAACAAGTCCGCCGGGCGGCTTCGATACAGTTGCCACAACGGCCAGGCCGAGGCGAGCAACGTGGCAAGCATCGCCAGCCCCATCAACTGCGCCAGTTGCCACGGGAACACCTGCAACGGCAGGCGCCAGCCAAAGGCTTGCACGTTGATCACCGCATCCAGGCACCACGCCAGCAGCAGACCCAATGGCAACGCCAGCACCAGGGTGAGTACCGCCAGCAGCCAGGTCTGGCCCAGGTTCAGCAGCATCAGTTGGCGGCGCGTCACTCCCAGCGCCCACAGCGGTGCCAGTTGGCCCAGGCGGCTCTGGCTCTGGGTCAACAGGCTGATGAACAGCGCCACCCCGGCCACCCCCAGGGTCAGGCTGTTGAGCGCGGCGGTGGCGGCGAAGGTGCGTTCAAATACCTGGCTGGACCAACCCTTGAGTTGCTGTTGATCGACGATGCGGCTGTCTTCCAGGGCGAATTCTCCCTGCACCTGGGCGATCAGCGGCGGCACATCCTGGGGTGCCACGCGCAGGTTGAAGCGCACCGGCGACAGTGTCGGCCAATGCGCCAACAGGTGTTTGACGTTGACCAGCAAATGGCCCTTGGGGTTGCCGTAATCAGCGTAGATCCCGACGATCTTGGGCGTCCAAAAGCCCTGGGGCGTGGGGACTTGAACCGTATCGCCCAGGCGCACGTTCAGGCGCCGCGCCAATTGCTCGCTGAGCATCACGCTGTCGTCCTGCAGCAGGCGATCCCAGGGCGCGCTCGCCGCCTCCAGCAACGGCCAGTGCTGGCGATAGGTGGGGTCGTCGACCACGCCGAACAGCTCCGCCGGCCAGCCTTGCAGCTGCACCGCGACCTGCCAGCTGGGCAGCACTGCCTTCACCCGCGGTTGGTGCGCCAGCCAGGCCTGCAGTTGCTCGGCCTGGGCCGGATTTTGCGGGTTGAGGTACAGCTCGGCGGTAAGGCGTTGCTCCAGCCAGTGATTGAACGTGCTGCGAAAACCCGAGGTCATGGAGCCCGCGCCGATGTTCGCCGCCAGGGCCAGCAGCAGCGCCATCAGTGCCAGGCTCAGGGCCGGCAATTGCTGGCGACAGTCGGCGAGAAACCACTGGCCCAGCACCGAACGGCTGCGCCCCAGCACGCCCTTCAACAGCGCATTGAGCAGTACCGGCAAACCGAGGGCGGCGCCCAGCAGCAACGCCGCCATCAGCACAAACCCGGCCGCCAGACTGTTGCCCCAGCCCAGCGCTACCAAGGCGATGAGCAGGGCCACAGCCGCCACCCAACCCTGGCGCCGCAACCAACGACCGTGGGCCTCGTGCCAGGCCTGGGCGTTGGCCAGCGCCAGCAACGGCAGGCGGGCCGCACGCCACAGGCTGCTGGCCCCGGCGAGCAACGCACCGAGCAGGCTCAAGCCCAGGCCTGCAAGCCACCACCACGGGCTCAAGCTCAGTTGGCCGGCGACTTCGGCGCCGTAAAGCCCGCGCAAGCTGGCAGCCACGTCGGGCAGCAACAGACTGGCGAGCAGGTAACCGCTGGCCACACCGAGCACGCCGCCGAGCAACGCCAGAAAGCCCAGTTCCACGCTCAGGCTGAGGATCAGCATGCGTGCGCTGACCCCGCAGGCGCGCAAGGTGCGCAGCAGGCCCCGGCGTTGCTCCAATGCCAGGCCAATGGCTGCGTGCACGATGAACAGCCCTACCACGAAGGACAAAAAGCCCAGCGCGTCGAGGTTCAGGTGAAAGCTTTCGGTGAGGCGCGACAGGTTGTTGTCGTCGCCCTGCTTGAGTTGCAGCCCGGCAGGCAGCGTGGGATGGCGGGCGGCGAAGCGATTGTCCAGCAGCAGGCGCGACAGTCGCCCCTGCAGGTTGAGCACGGGTTGGGCAAAGCCGATATCGGTGAGCAGCAGGCCGGGGGCCATGTCCGGCTGAACCTGCAACGGCGGCAGCGGGTGCCCGTCAGCGGTCAGCGGTTGTTCGCCAGCCTGCAAGCCAAGCGCCTGCAAGGTTTGCGCGGCAATCCAGGTGCGCCCCGGTGCCTCGAAGAACGCCAGCATCTGGGCCTGGCTCAGGCGTTGCCCCGCCACGCTGCCGCTGCCAGGTAACGACACCGGTTCAATGCCCATCAACTGCAGGCGCTGTTGTTCATGCCCCTTGAGCACTATGCGGCCCTGCACCACCGGTGACACCGGCCACCCGGCACGGCGCAGTTCGGCGAACCACGCCTGGGGGAATGCGGCACCGTCCGGCGCGCTCAAGCTGGCTTGTGGTTCGCCGCCGATCAACTGGCTGGCACGCGCGTAGCCGTCGCGCGCCTGGCTGTTCAGCGCCTGCACGCCAATCAGCAGCGCGGTGGCCAACCAGAGGCCGGTCAGCACGCTGAAAAACTGCACCGGGTGGCGCCGCCAATGGCTCAACAGCGCCCGCAGCGCCCAATAGAACACCGCCATCTCAGCGCGGCTCCATCGGCACGACACGGCCGTGGTGCAGCACCACTTGCTGATCCAGGCGCGCGGCGAGACGTGGGCTGTGAGTGACCATCAACAGGCTGGTGGGGCTGTCGCGCAGCAGGTCGAGCAGCAGCTGCAGCACCTCGTCGCTGGTGGTTTCGTCGAGGTTGCCGGTGGGCTCGTCGGCCAACAGCAAGCCTGGACGGGACGCCAGTGCGCGCCCCACCGCCACCCGCTGCTGCTGGCCGCCGGACAACTGCTCCGGGTAACGCTTGAGCAAGTCGCCCAGCCCCAGGCGCTCCACCAACTGCGCCTGCCACTGCGCATCGAAACGCCCGGCCAGGCGCGCCTGGAACGCCAGGTTGTCCTCGACCCGCAAGCTGCCGATCAGGTTGAACTGCTGGAACACCAGGCCGATTTCAGTGCGTCGCCAGTGGGCCAGTTGCCCTTCGTTGAGGCGATCGAGGCGCTGGCCGCCGATCAGAATGCTGCCGCCGTCCACGCGGTCCAGCCCGGCCACCAGGTGCAGCAACGTGCTTTTGCCGCTGCCCGACTCCCCCATCAGCGCCAGGCTGCTGCGCGCCCCCAGGTGCAGGTCGACGCCTGCCAGAACGGCCAGCGGACCTTGGGGGGTCGCGTAGTGTTTAACCACACCTTCTACCTGCAACATAGGAACGCTCGGGTTAAGGACTGCAAACGAGAATAACGGCTGCGTGGCGTTCCTACGCAATTTTTTCACATTGATTTCACCGCCTGCCCACTCCGGACACTTTAAATTCTGCGCCCAGGCACCATTAACCGGACACTTTTAAGTTGGCCCACGCGATGTTTCTTAATATTCATATGTTCAGCTAAAAGACAGCAGCCGTATGACAGGCTTCTGCGCTACCAAGGCCCTCGGCCGTATAAGTTGCGTGCGTCTTTTAACAATAAAACAATCACTCGTGCCGATGGTGAACAGCGTGGCAGACATTACCCTGACCAAACCCCAACGGGCCAGGTTAAAGCGCCTTAGAAAATACCGCGTGCCGGTGGCAACCATCATCGTTTTCGCATTGCTGGTGACCGCTTTTTTATTCTGGCCACGGTCACCTGAAGACCTGGGCATTGGCAATCGCCTGGTCACCTCTGGCGTGATGGCCAGTTGGCGCAACGGCGACCTGGTGGTGCTGGTGCGTCATGAGGAGCGGTGCGATCGCTCGGACAATCCCTGCTTTGGTCCGGCCGACGGCCTGACGATCAATGGCACGCAGCGCGCGGCAGATCTGGGAATAGCCTTTGAGACACTGGGCATGGAACGCACAGACGTGCTCAGCAGCCCCACCACGCGCACCGCGCAGACGTCGCTGTTCATGTTCGGCAAGACCGAGCTTTCCCCTGGCCCGCTCGCCATCTGCGGTGACGCCATGGGCGAGGAAATCCTCAGCCATAAACAGCCCGATCGCAACCTGATGCTGATCACCCACAGCGCCTGCATGAACGACTTCCAGGAGGCACTCGGCTACCCCCATGCCCAGGCCGCCGAATACGGCAGCGCACTCTTCGTGCAGGTATTGCCCAACGGTACATTCAACGTCATGGGCACTATGAAAAACGAGGATTGGGCGGCCGTACTGAAACAACTTTAAATACACTTTTTTACATATTGGTGAATAGTGCGTTCAGCAAGATGACAGCCTGGGTCTGGCATTTTAAGTGCGCCTGTTAGTTCAGGAAGCCCTGACACCCCCATGAATTAGTGATGCCCTTAATGCTTGACGCCCTTAACTATTCAAACTTCGCATCCGCGACTCATATCAAGGAGCGATAGTGTCATGAACCCATTGAAGCCCGTGCCCGTGCTATTGCTTGGCCTGGTCATTTTCCTTGTGCTGCCGTTGGGCTTGCACGGCTTGTGGACGCCAGATGAAACCCGCTACGCCCAGGTCAGCCAGCAAATGCTGATGAGCGGCAACTGGGTCGCGCCGCACTTCATGGGGGTGCGTTATTTCGAAAAACCCGCCGCCGGTTATTGGCTGATTGCCCTGGGCCAGGCCGTGTTCGGCCAGAACCTGTTCGGCGTGCGCATCGCCTCTGTCCTGACCACGGCGCTGAGTGTGCTGTTGACGTACCTGATTGCACGGCGCCTGTGGAACGAGCCGCGTAAAAGCTTCGCCTGTGCCTTGCTCTACGCAAGCTTTGGCCTGGTGGCCGGGCAAGCGGGGTATTCCAACCTCGATCCGCAATTCACGTTCTGGGTCAACCTGAGCCTGGTCGCCCTCTGGTTTGCGCTCGACAGCGCCACGCCCCGCGCGCGTCTGGGTGCCTGGGCGCTGTTGGGGTTGGCGTGCGGCATGGGCTTTTTGACCAAGGGCTTTCTGGCGTGGCTGCTGCCCGTGTTGATCGCCGTGCCCTATCTGATCTGGCAGCGACGCGTCGGCGAGTTGCTGCGTTGCGGCCCATTGGCGATCCTGGTCGCGGTGCTGGTCTGCTTGCCTTGGGTGCTGGCGATCCATCTGCAGGAGCCGGATTACTGGCGCTTCTTCTTCTGGCATGAACACATCCGCCGCTTCGCCTCGGACAATGCGCAGCATGCGCGGCCGTTCTGGTTTTTCCTGCCGATCATGGTGGTGGCGTGCCTGCCCTGGGCGGCCCTGTTGCCCAACACCCTGGTCAAAGCCTGGAAAGACCGACGCCAGCCCGCCATCGCCTTTCTCGGCCTGTGGCTGCTGCTGCCCCTGGGCTTTTTCAGCCTGAGCAGCGGCAAACTGCCGACCTACATCATGCCGTGCCTGTTACCGCTGGCGCTGCTGATGGGCCATGCCTTGATTGACCTGCTCAACCGGCACAAGCCCCGTGCGATCTTCATCAACGGCGCGCTCAATTTCGTCCTCGGCATGGCGGCCATGGTGACGCTGATTTGCTTGCAGATCGCCAACCCGGTCTACAGCAACAGCCACGCCGAGATGTTCAGCCTGTCCCTGACCTTTATCGTGCTGCTCGGCTGGATCCTGGCCAACCTGCTGCAAGCGATGCGTCCGCTGACGCTATGGGCGATGCCAGCACTGGGGATCGGCCTGCTGGTGGCGCTGCTCCCGGCGGGCATGCCGCACATCATCGCGGCGAACGAAATGCCCGACCAGTTCGTGCTTGAGCATCTGGATGAACTGCAACACACCCATGCTTTGCTGAGCAACGACCTGAGCGCGGCATCGGCGCTTTCATGGCGCCTGCGCAGACCGCAGGTGGCGTTCTACAACACCACGGGCGAGCTGCGTTACGGCCTGGAGTACCCGGATTCCGAGCAACGCAAGGTCACGCTGGACAGCGTGCAGCCCTGGTTGGCCGAGGCACGCCAACACGGTTCAGTCGGCGTGCTGCTGCGCGTCATGAGCACCAGCGAACATCTTGAGGAAGGCCAATTGCCCCCGGGTGGCAAGCGCTACCGCAAGGGCGGCCTGGTACTGATGATTTACCCCCAACAACCTTGATCGCCTTCACAGGAACAGCCCATGCGCTTCTGGAAAACCGAACGCGGCGCCCTCGCCTTGTTGCTCGGTGTCTCGGCCTTGCTCCTGCTGCTGGGCCTGGGCAGTCGCGAGCTGTGGGGGCCGGAAACCCGCTGGGCGAACATTGCCCTGCAGATGCTGCAAAGCGGTGACTACTTCGACCCCTACCTCAAGGGCACACCGTATTACGACAAACCCCTGCCCTCCTACTGGCTGATCACCGGCTTCGCCAACCTGATGGGCGGCCTTGGCCCTTGGTCGCTGCGCCTGTCATCGGTAATCGCGGCCTGGCTGAGCATCTGGCTGGTGTACCTGATCGGCGAACAGCTGTTTCGCAAGGGCACCGGGCTGATCGCCGGGTGGATGCTAGCCACCACCTTCTACTTCCTGTTCTGGGCCCGCGTGGCCACGGCCGACGTGCTGACCGTGTGCGGCGTGCTGGCGGCGGTCTGGTGGTACTGGCGCGGGCCGGACGACACCCGGCTGGGGCGCTACAGCGTATTCTTTTTGCTGCTGGCGGCAACGTCGCTGTTCAAGGGCCTGATCGGCTTTGTGCTGCCGGGGCTGGCACTGCTGCCGCACCTGCTCAGCGAGCAACGTTACAAACGCCACCTCAACCTGCGGCTGGTCCTGGCCCTGGTTATCGCCGGCGCGTTCTACGCCATTCCCTTCGTACTGTCGCACCGCTACGGCGCGCCCACCTACGGTGAGAGCGGGCTGGAACTGGTGTTTCGCGAAAACGTGGTGCGCTTCTTCGACCCCTTCGACCATATGGGCCCGATCTACACCTACCTGATCTACCTGCCGGTCTACACCTTGCCCTGGGCGCCGTGCTGGATGCTCGGCGCATGGCTTGCCCTGCGCCACTGGCACCGCACGCCACCCAACGTGCGCTGGCTGGTGTGGAGCCTGGGCCTGTTGTTCCTATTCTTCACCGCCAGCGGCAGCCGACGCAGTTACTACGTACTGCCCCTGGTGCCCTTCGCCCAATTACTCGCCGCCTGGTGGCTGAGCGAACACCTGCGCCAACAACCGGCCAGTTGGCCGCGCTGGCAAAAAAGCTTCGGCATCACCGCAGGCCTGCTGGCCGTGGTGCTGGGCGTGATCTACCCCTGGACCACGCGCAACGGCGGCGTGACCCGCTTCGCCGAGGACGTCCAAGCCCAGGCGCTGAAAAGCGCGCCCTGGAACCATTGGCAGCTGATTCTGGTGGAAGTCGACAACAAGCTGCCGATGTACCTGCAGAACGGCGGCAAACCGTTCTACTACGTGAGCGAAACCCAAGACTACCCGCGCCAGGGCGACAGCGCCGCGTTCATGGCCTGGCTGGAAAAAACCAGCGGCCAGGGGTTTGATCCAAGGCACACGATTATCGTCGCGCAGTACTCCAGGGAGGACCCCGAACCGTTGGCGTTTCTGGGGGTTGATCATCAGGTGGTCACGACGCAACCGGATAATGGGGAGCGGTTGTTTCAGAAGCGCTCGGGGGGGAGCGTGGCGTTTATTCCTGCTGGGCGTTGAGACGTGAGGAATGAAGACCATATTTTTTCTCCACCTAGGCAAGGCCCTTTTCAGTCGTTCGTCATACTGGCCGCATGAATAAACGCCTCGTCCAGACTGCTGGCTTCATACGTGCGCATAAAGCCCGCCGCATCGGTGAAGCGATTAAAACGCCGTTGGCTAAGCATGTAAAAATCATCGCAGTGAGTGACAACTTCATCAACGTTATGCGACGACACAAGCACTGCGACACCTTCCGCCGCAGCCCCCTCAAGACACCGCCAGATGTGATACCGAAACTCAGGATCGACCCCCGCAGTCGGCTCATCAAGAATCACCAAATCAGCACCGACGCAGAGTAAGGACAATGTAAAAAACCAGCGCTTTTCCCCATAACTGCACAGGGATGATTTCTTCTTCCATATCTCGCAATAACGGTCGGCGATCCCAGGGCTCCACTTTTCAACCTTCTCCAAGGCATGGCGCTGCGTCACAGGCGCATCTGCGCAAAAAAGCATCATCATCTTGAACACATCGAACATACGCAATACAGGTGGGGTTGCAATGACTTGAGAGAGGTACAGCAGTTTGGAAAAGGAATGATGCATTTCGCCGCCATCCATTTTCTTCAGACGACAAATCACATCAAAAAACGTTGTTTTTCCGGAGCCGTTAGGCCCTAGCAGGCCTGAAACTGAACCAGCTTGGACTTTCAACGAGGCATTCTTGAACAGCACATGCTGTGCGTAACTGATATCCAATGAGCTCACGACCAGCTGTTTCATCAGTAGCGACTCCAAACCGGGTTAATCAGTAAGTACCGGAACGTTATAAAGCCTGTCGATACGAATAAAAGAACAACTACCCATACCACGGTTAATGACTGAGCCACGCCATCCGCCATAATTCGATTGGCCCACGACATTGGATTAAAAATACTGATTATCTCGATGATAGGCGCCGCTGAGTTCATGCTGGCAATACCCAGCGCCAACATGGAAAATGACAATATGGAAAATAAAGTATTCATATTTTGAAAACCAACCGGAATCAGTGTCAGCAACAGCGAAGGTATCGAGAAAAGGAGAAAGCACATATAAAAGCGCACAATAATAATAGCCAACTCCGAAAACGCCATCATGCCGAAATAGCTACGCGTCAATCCGTAAAAAACAGCGCAATACACAACTGACATAAAGGAATAGGCAAGAAACTGTCCTGCAAGAAAAGTTAATTTTGTATTTCGCGCATAGACAAACGATCGCAAAAATCCACTTTCTCTGCGCCCAACTATATAAAAAGCCAAGCCAAACAGCGCTACGCTTGAGGCGACGAAGGCGTAGAACCACGAGGTAACAGATAAATAATCTTGCGATAGCTCTCCAGGCGCCCTCGCGTACATTATTAGATAAAAGGTGGCTGCCGGGGACACCACGATCCAAAAAAGTGCGATGGGTTCCTTGAACTGTTCCTTGATGAAAAGCGTCGCGAGAAGGAGTGGTTTTAACAAGGGATAAATATACATATATCACCTCAAGGAAAAAGTCTGCCCTCACATCCCAAATATCACTTTCCGAATGTGCCTCTGACAATTTAGTTAACCTTGAAAAATGTGCAATATTTTAATAGTTTGAATGTAGGAAATTTACCACTTTTAATCAGGAATTCTCCTGCAACCAATTCAGAGCATTGATAGTTGCTAAAAAACAAGTTCCCGGATCAGGCCGCATCAACGATGCACTGTTTATTTTTCAAATTAAGGCCTTACGAGATATCCCTATCAATAGCTCTACCTACGAGAGTCGTGTAGGACAAGAAGCGCCATTTCACAAATGAGGAAAGTAATCCGACAAGCGGTAATGTGCCGTTCACCCGCTGAAACATTTCCAAAGAGCCAGCAAGCCACATCCCTTTAAATTGCAGGACGTTTCCGAGACAATCCCAGCCGCCTTGTGCCGGTTGGAATCGGTGGCTAGTCTGCGGTCCGTCACTGCTCATCAGTGATCGGGTTTAGTCGCTCGGTATGTCACAAGGCGCATGGTCACATGGAGTTTAATGGTGGCTGTGCGCAGGGCGCCTTCGGGCGCGCCGGATTTCCTTGTGGCCGGTCGACTAACCTGCGTACAGCCGCCACCTTCGTTTAGTCGCGAAAGGCGTTGGCTCCGATACTCACAAGGAGTTACACCATGAACAAAGTCATCCCCGACCCACCCCTCGATCCCGCCAAAGACCGTGCCGCGTTCAACCGTGCTATCGATCATTATCTGCCCACCCAAGGCTTCCACAGCGTCAACGAAAACCTGAGCTTCGAAGATGCCCTGCTCTACACCGCCAGCTTGCTCGACAGCGCTTCGGCGACGGCGTTGGATTGCGGGGAGTTGCTGAGCAGCCCGGAGCGGGCGAAGATTCTGGCGGTGTGGCATTTGCTGGAGATCGCCAAGACCACCGTGGATCGCTCCATCGAATGCATAAAGCCGTTGAAAACGGCTCCATAAACTGTGCGAAAGCGCTTCAAGATCGTTCCCACGCTCCGCGTGGGAATGCAGCCGGTGGCGCTCTGCGTCAGCCGTGCGCAGTCGTGATTGGCGGGACGCGGAGCGTCCCAGGAGGCATTCCCACGCGGAGCGTGGGAACGATCCGCCAGCTGGCATTTCGTCATGACTTGTAAAGGGCCAGCAAGCCACATCCCTTTAAATTGCAGGACGTTTCCGAGACAATCCCCGCCGCCTTGTGCCGGTTGGAATCGGTGGCTAGTCTGCGGTCCGTCACTGCTCATCAGTGATCGGGTTTAGTCGCTCGCCTCTTCCAACACGGCATAGTCTCCATGCGTTTTATGGTGGCTGTGCGTAGGGCACCTTCGGGTGCGCCGGATATTTCGTGTTGGGCCGGTCGACTAACCTGCGTACAGCCGCCACCCTCGTTTAGTCGCGACGGGTGTCGACTCCCAATCCAACACGGAGTTACACCATGAACAAAGTCATCCCCGACCCACCCCTCGATCCCGCCAAAGACCGTGCCGCATTCAACCGTGCTATCGATCATTATCTGCCCACCCAAGGCTTCCACAGCGTCAACGAAGACCTGAGCTTCGAAGATGCCCTGCTCTACACCGCCAGCTTGCTCGACAGCGCTTCAGCGACGGCGCTCGATTGTGGGGAGCTGCTGAGCAGCCCGGAGCGGGCGAAGATTCTGGCGGTGTGGCATTTGCTGGAGATCGCCAAGACCACCGTGGATCGCTCCATTGAATGCATAAAGCCGTTGAAAACGGCTCCATAAGCTGTGCGAAAGCGCTTCAAGATCGTTCCCGCGCTCCGCGTGGGAATGCAGCCCGTGACGCTCTGCGTCACCCGTGCGCAGTCGTGATTGGCGGGACGCGGAGCGTCCCGGGAGGCATTCCCACGCGGAGCGTGGGAACGATCCGCACCCTGTTCTTTGTTTAAAAAGACGGAGGGCGCTGCGCACTGCTTCTTAGCTGACGTGCGCTGATCCCGCGTCCTGGTTGGCTGTCAGGCCGCCATCGGGGGCAAGCCCCCTCCCACATTTGGATCGAGAGGCTTCGGCTGCTGAGCCGTCACAGGTTTAGGGCCGCGGGAAAGCTGTGTAGATACCTATGGCTATCGGGGCTCAATGTAGGAGCGAGCTTGCTCGCGAAAAACGCCCAGGCAACGCGTTCATTCTGAATGAACGCGCAGGCCCTGAGTTCTTCGCGAGCAAGCTCGCTCCTACAAAAAGCCTTAACTGACTGGCATTAGGTGTAGAACCGTAGACATCGTTTACATCTGAAACCGGGGACATCGTTTACACTTTTGAGGCCTGGACGCGGGTCATACCTCGTCCAAGCCTCCCCAAGGGATAATCACACAGGTACAAATCCCAAACATCATCTTCAGCTTCTTTGAGCCCTATCCGTTCCCCAGATAGCGCCTCGCTGATAAATACCAACTTGCCGTTCCATTTGATCGATCCATCCTGCCTGACGCTGCGAACCTTCATTTGCGCGGGATACTCCACATCGGGCAAGCATCCTGGGTAAGGTCGGGAGGACGGTACATACAAATCTCCCGGACGTTTCATACCGAGTGCTTCATGAGGGCGTACGTAATTGAACTCATGCCTGAAGTGCTCCAGCAAAAGCTGCTGCTCGACTAAGTTTTTTCCTAAGGGCAGCTCAAGCTTCAAACTACGGTGCATTCGCTCATGGCGGCCATTCTGCGCTGGCCTTCCAGGCATGGTGCGCTCCGGATAGATGCCCAGGCGTATCCACCAAACTGCCAATGTGGACATTCTTGCCAAGCCAGGAGAGGCGAACGGAACCCCGTTGTCCGAACGGATAACTTCCGGCATGCCGTACTCCTGAAAAAGCCTCTCAAATGTTTGTTTTACCGGCTGGGTCATGATCTTGGGATGGGCCCTGCACGCCAGAATCAGCCGGGACGCGTGGTCCGTAACGGTCAAAGGGAAGCACATCTGCGCGTTAAGCATCTTGAATTGCCCTTTGTAGTCAGCGCACCACGTCTTGTTAGGTTCGTTGGCTTCTCGCATCTCTACGTGGGAAATACTGTGCCGGCGCTTGAAGCGTCGCTTGTTGACGAGCCCGAGCCGATCAAGCCATTGGCCTGCTGTACTCGGAGAAGGCCAGGCGACTGAGGGATCTTCAAGCCGTAATAGCTCAAGAAGCTTCTTTGGCCCCCATTTATCGTGAGCCTGTTTCATCGCCACGACGCGGGCCAAGATCTCTTCGTCGGTTTTATTTGGGCTGTTGTGAGGTCGCCGAGACAGTTCGGATAAGGACTTTAAATCACCGTTGTGCCGGGCAATCCATTTGTCGACGGTAGGCCGACTAATGTTAAAGCGGCGTGCCAACTGGCTTTTGGTGTAGTTGCCAGAAAGCCAGTCGGCGACCAGTCTGATTCGCTGATTCATAGGGGACTCTTGGTTCCAGGGCATGATCAGTTACCTCCTGATCATGCGTATTAACCTGTAAACCATGTCCCCGGTTAGAAATGTAAACGATGTCCCCGGTTTGTACCAGGGCAAGCCCCCTCCCACATTGGTTACCTTCCCCCTTCAGATTCGGCGTCGGCGGTTGAGTGCGGGGATGGCGGTTTCGGGTGCTTCCACGCGCTGCACGTGTGCCACTGCGCGCGCCGCCAGTTGCGCCAGTGTCGGCTGACTGAACAAGGTGCGGGCATCCACTTCCAGACCCGCTTTGCGCAGGCGTGCGACCAGGTTCACCGCCAGCAGCGAGTGCCCGCCGAGTTCGAAGAAGTGGTCGTGGCGCCCTACCCGTTCCAGCTTCAGCACCTGCGCCCAGATCGTCGCCATCAGGTTTTCCACTTCGCCTTGCGGGGCTTCATAGGCGCGGCTCACCACGGCGTCCAGGCCGGGTTCCGGCAGGGCCTTGCGGTCGAGTTTACCGGCCGGGTTGAGCGGCAGTGCGTCCAGTTGCACGAAGGCGGCCGGTACCATGTATTCGGGTAACTGCTCCAGTACATGGGCGCGCAATGCGTCCAGGCTGGGGGCCGGCTCGCGCAGGGTGAAGTAGGCGATCAGGCGCTCGTCACGAATCAGCACCGCCACTTCTCGCAACGCGGGATGGGCGGTCAGGCGTGCTTCGATTTCGCCCAGCTCCAGACGCACGCCACGCAGTTTGACCTGGAAGTCGTTGCGCCCGAGAAATTCCAGGTTACCGTCCGGCAGGTAGCGCACCACGTCACCGGTGCGATACAGCCGGTCACCCGCGACGAAGGGGCTGTCGATGAAGCGTTCGGCGCTCATCTGGGGCAGGCCCAGGTAGCCCCGAGCCACGCCGACCCCGCCGATGTGCAGTTGGCCGCTGATGCCCATCGGCACGGGCGCGTCGTGCTCATCCAGCACATACAGGCGGGTGTTGTTGATCGCCCGGCCTATGGGCAGTTGCAGCGCGGGCACCGGCGCGCCCGGTTCCAGGGTCCATGCGCTGCTGTCCACCGTGGCTTCGGTAGGCCCATAGACGTTGTGCAACCGCACGCCGGGCAAGCGCGCCTGCACCCCGCGTGCCAGGGCTTCGGTCAGCTCGCCACCGCCGCACAGTATGTCGGTGAGGCTGGTGCACAGGGCTGACGCTTGCAATTCAAGAAACTGTTGCAACATTGCCGGCACAAACTTGATCACGCTGATGTGCTGCTCGCGGATCAGCTGTGCCAGGTACGCCGGTTCTCGATGCCCGTCGGGCCGCGCCAGCACCAGGCGCATGCCTTGGGTCAGCGGCCAGAACAGTTCCCACACCGAACCGTCGAAACTGAACGGCGCGCGCTGCAACAAGGCGCCGCCTGGAGCCTGCGGGCACAGCCGCGCGCCCCAGTGCATCAGGTTGCCCAGGCCGCGATGCTCGATCATCACCCCCTTGGGGGTGCCGGTGGAGCCGGAGGTGTACATCACGTAGGCCAGGTGATTCATGGTCAAACCCGGCACCACGGGGTTGTCGCTCGGTGCCTGGTGCCAGGTGCACTGGTCGAAATCGATCACCGGCAGCGCAACGTCCTGCACCCGGTCGCGGGTGGCGGCGTGTAGCAGCAGCGCCACCGGCTGGCTGTCTTGCAGCATGTAGGCCAGGCGCTCGCGGGGGTAGCCCGGGTCCAGCGGCACATAGGCGCCGCCTGCCTTGAGAATCCCCAGCAAGCCCACCACCAGGTCCAGCCCGCGTTCGACGCACAGCGCCACCCGCGCATCGGGCTGTACGCCGTGCTCGCGCAGGTGGAAGGCCAGTTGATTGGCGCGCTGGTTGAGTTCGCGATAGGTCAGTTGCTGCGCACCCGCCTGCACTGCCACGGCATCCGGCCGGTGCCGCGCCTGGGCTTCGAACAGCGCCTGCACGGTGAGGGTGTCGGGGTAGTCGACAGCGGTGGCGTTGAAGTCCACCAGCAACGTCTGCAACTCGTGAGCAGGGAGCACCGGCACCTCGCGCAACGGGGTGGCGGGCGCCTGCTCCAGCGCGTCGACCAGGCCGTTGAGCACAGTGTCGAGGTAACCCAGCACGCGTTCAGCCCCCACTTTGCGCGGCGCCTTGGCCTTGAGCCGCAAGCCGCTGGCGATGTCGTCCACGGTGAGCATCAGCGGGTAACTGAGGATGTCCTCGCTGCTGAGCAAGGCGATGCCCGGCACCAGTTTCAGGTCCGGCTCGGCGCTGGTGTGACGGTAGTTGAGCAGGCTGTTGAACAGCGGCGCGACGCTGCTGCAGCGCTGGGCCAGCGCCAAAGACGCTTGCTCATGCGCAAGCAAGGCGCTCAGTTGGCTGTGGGTGTCCGTCACGGCCGCCAACACGCTTTGCCCGGCCAGGCGCAGGCGCAGCGGCAGAGTGTTGATGAACATGCCCAGGGCGCGGTCCGCCCCCTCGCCGGCTTGCAGTCGGCCGAGCAACACGGTGCCGAACACCACGTCCTCGCGGCTTGCGACGCGGCTGAGCACCTGCGCCCAGGCCAGGTGGAACAGGCTGGCGACGCTCACTCCAACAGCGCGGGCCTGGGCCCGTAGTCGCTGGTTGAGCGACTCGTCCACCGCTTGCACGAATTCTTCGATGTCAGCCCGGTCCGCCTGGCGTTCCTGCAAGCCAAAGGCCAGGGTCGGTGCGTCCACATCCGCCAGGCGCTCACGAAAGAACACCTCATGTGCCGCTTGCCGCTGCGGTGAACGGGTCTGCGCGACCACGTTGCGGTACGGCACCGGCACCGGCAACTGCGCGTGCTGCCCCAGCAGATGGGCGCGAATTTCGTCCACCAACACGGCAGTCGACGTGGCGTCGTTGACCAGGTGATGGAAGCGCAACCTGGCGACCCAGCGCGAGTGATGCGGTTCTTCGGCGTAATCCAGGGCCATCAGCGGCGCGCGGCGCAAGTCCAGCGGCAAGGCGTGCTCACGCAGCGGTTCGACCGGCAACCGCGCTTGGCGCCACACCACTTGCATCGGTTGATCAAGGGCATCCCACACCAGGCTGGTGCGCAAAATATCGTGGCGGTCGATGACCTGTTGCAGGGCCTGGGCAAACGCATCCAACTGCTCGCGGCGTGCAAAGCTGAACAGCGCATGCTGCTGGTACGGATCGCGCTCATCGGTAATGTGGTGGTAGAGCAAACCTTCCTGCAATGGCGCCAGCGGGTAGATCTCCTGCACGTTGGCGGCGCCACCGGGGATGCTGGCGACGATGCGCTCCAGACTGGACTCGTCGAGGTCGGCCAGGACCAGCATGTCGGCCGTGATCCGCGTGCAACCGGTGGGGATGCGATTGGCCGGCACCGCCACTTCGCTGCCGACACTGGCCGCCGCCAGCGCTGCCAGGGTGGGCTGGCCGAACAGCACTTGCATGTCGGCCTGCAGGCCGGCCTCGCGCATGCGCTGCACCAGTTGCACCGCCAGCAGCGAGTGCCCGCCCAGTTCAAAGAAATGGTCCTGCCTGCCAACCTGTTGCACCTGCAGCAACTCGGCCCAGATCTGCGCCAGGGTGGCTTCGACGCCCTCGTGGGGCGCCTCATAGCGACGGGTCACGAACGCCTGCTGAGTGGGTGCCGGCAGCGCCTTGCGGTCGAGCTTGCCGTTGGCGGTGAGCGGCAACGCATCAAGGCGCACGTAGGCCGCCGGCAGCATGTAATCGGGCAGCGAGGCTTGCAGGTGCGCGCGAAGGGCTTCGATTTGCAGCGGCTGGTGCTGGATGAACCAGGCCAGCAATTGCCCGTCACGAAACTCCACCACGGCGGTCTTGACCGAGGGATGCGTGGCCAGGGCCGATTCGATTTCCCCGAGCTCGATCCGCACGCCGCGAATTTTCACCTGGTCGTCGTTGCGCCCCAGGTACTCCAGCGTGCCGTCCGCCAGCCAGCGCGCCAGGTCCCCGCTGCGGTACATGCGGCCACCGTTGAACGGGTCGTCGAGAAAACGTTCGGCACTCAGGTCGGGGCGATTCAAGTAACCACGCGCCACGCCCTTGCCACCGACGTACAACTCCCCCGCCGTGCCAATCGGTACCGGCCGTTGCTGCGCGTCCAGCAGGTATACGCGGGCGTTGGCGATGGGTGCCCCTATGTGCAACGGCTGGCCGACGGCAACGCGCCCGGAGGTGGCGACCACGGTGGCTTCGGTGGGGCCATAGTTGTTGATGACGTCGAACGTCTGCGCCCGATTGAACCTGCGCAGGCGATCGCCGCCGATCAGCAAGGTGCGCAAGGTGGGGTGCGCAAGGTGTTGACTGAACGCGTATTCGGCCACGGGCGTGGGCAGGAAACACACGTCCAGCGGCTGGCTGCGCCACCAGTCGAGCAGCGCATCGATATCTTCCGCGCCGTCATGCACGGGCGGCAGGTGCAGGGTCGCGCCCACGCACAGCGCCGGCCAGACCTCCCAGGCCATCGCGTCGAAACCAAACCCGGCGACACTCGCGGTGTGGCTGCCCGCGTGCAGGTCGAAGGCCCGGCAATGCCAGTCCACCAGGTTGGACACGCTGTGGTGTTCGACCATCACGCCCTTGGGCAAGCCCGTGGAGCCGGAGGTGTAGATCACATAGGCGAGGTTGGACGCCTTCACCGGCGCCTGCGGGTTGCTGTCGCTGCCGGGGTCGCTGCACGGCTCCAGCGCAAGCACTGGCACCTGCAAGGGCGGCAGGCGCTGCAGCAAGTCGTGCTGGGCCAGCACTGCCACAGGCGCGCTGTCGTGCAGCAGGTAGTTCACGCGTTCGGTGGGGTGCGCCGGGTCTATCGGCACGTAGCAGGCGCCGGCCTTGAGCACCGCCAGCAACCCTGCCAGGGTGTCCAGGCCGCGCCGCGCCAGCACCGCCACGCGGTCATCCGGCTGCAGGCCAAGGGCCAAGAGTCGATGGGCCAGCGCATTGGCTCGGCGGTTGAGTTGGGCATACGTCAGTTGCTGCCCCTGGTGTCGCGCCGCGACGGCCTGCGGTGTGCGCTCGGCCTGAGCCTCGATACGCCCGTGCAGGGTCTGCGGCGTGACGTTGGGTTGCGCGGTGGCATTCCATTGCTGCAACAAGGCCTGGTCCTGTGGCGTCAACAGATCAAACTCGCCCACCGTGAGCGTGGTGTCGGCCAGGCCCTGCTGCAACAACCCGGTCACGCACTGCACCAACCCCTGCACTTCATGATGCTCAAAGTACGCCTCGTTATAGACGCAATGCAGGCACGCGGTGTCCTGGTAACGGTTGCTACGCAAGTGGATCGCTATCGGCAGCGGTTCATGGTGGTTGGACACCTTGATCGCACGAGCCTGCACCTGGCCGTAGCGCAGGTCATGGTCGTCCTGCTCGAACGACACCGACAGGTCGAACAACTGGCCACGGTTCGTACGCCGCAGCCCCAGCTCGCGGTTCATCTCGCTCAGGGGGAAACGCTGGTGGCGAAAGTCCTGCTTGAGCTGGTCGCGCACCCCGCGCACCAACTCGCTGAAACTTAAGGCCTCGCTGAACTGAAAACGTACCGCGCTGACCTGGGCGAACATGCCGACCGTGGCGCGAAAGCGCGCGTTGGAGCGGTTGAGAATCGGCAGCCCCACCACCCATTCGCTGCGCTGGCTGGTACGGGTGAAATACACATACAGCGCCGCCAGCAACACATGGAACGCCGACGCCTGGTAGCGGTTGGCGACCTGTTCCATACGGTTGAGCAGTGCCACCTCAAAGGCTTGCACACAGGTGTTGCTCGCGGCTCTGGCGGTGTGCCTTGGGGTGAGCAGCGGCTCGGGCAGCACTTGGTATTTATCCAGCCAATAGTCACGGTCGCGGGCGCAGCGGGCGGATTGAAGGTAGCGCTGGTCGGTGTCGATGAAGTCGATATAGGACGGCGCCAGCACGTGCGTTTGCCCGCCGCGTTGCAGGCTGGTGTACAGCTGGGCGAGGGATTGCAGCATCTGGCCGAACCCCCAGCCGTCGAGGATCAGGTGATGGGCCTGGGTGCCGAGACGGAAATGGTCGTCGTCGAGCTTGACCAGGAAAAAGCGAAACAGCGGCTCGCCACTCAGTGCATAGGGCCGGGCCATCTGCGCCTGCATCAAGGCCTGGGCCGCGGCCTCACGATCGGGCAGCCCGCTGAAATCGTACTGCGCCACGTCCACCGCCCAGTCGGCGGTGAAGGTCTGTCGGGGCAAGCCATGGCTGTCGGTATGCAACCGGGTGCGCAAGGCATCGTGCCGTGCCACCAGCAGCTCGACCGCACGCTGGATCAGCTCGGGTGCGATGGCGCCGGCCAGCTCAACATAGCCGCCGATGTTGTACAGCGGCGAATCGCCGGCGCGCAGTTGGTCGAGCCAGATGTCCTGTTGTGCGGCGGTGAGGGGGAAGCTGGCCGGCAGGCTGGAAAGTTGCGTCATAAGATCCTTCTCATGGGGGTCAGGCACTGGCCGCGCAGGGTCGCCCATTACCACGAATTGGCCGGATTTGAGCATGGGGACGGGGCGGCGTCTGACACCCGAAACCCGGACATCCAAACGGATGGAAACGGGCTTGGCAGAGGGTTCACTACTGAAACGATTAAAGGCTTGTAGGAAATTGGCTACAGGCGCCCGAGGTTAAATTTGAAAAATATTTTTAATTTATGACTTTCCCCTTTTTTATCAATCACTTAAACAAACATAAATATTCCGACCCATCGGTCGTGCAGCGAATTATCCGTAGGAAACGTCGAATTAATGACGCAGATTTTATGGCAGCGTATGTCCCTCGTTTCCGCTACATACGCAGGATAAATCGATATGGCTAAATGAAATCTCGAACGCCGAGTTACGTTCAAGCAGTACGGAGCGCCCCGAACAGACCCAGGGCACCCGTTGACGGTTTTCGACATCAAGGATGAGATGGCTATGAGTCTGACCCGCAGTATTGACGACACCCAGAGCCCACATTTCTACGCCGAAATGGGCGAACTTATTTCAAGCAGCGGCCAGGAAAATTTCGCTGCCAACATGCTGCATCTGGTGGACAAATGGATACCCATTCATTTGGTCGACCTCAGCGAGTGGAGCCTTGATGAACTGCGTGACAGCGTGCTCGAGATCAAGCTGCTGGGCAGCGCCGGCCTGAACCAGGACCTGCCCGCCCCCCAGACCTTGCACGCGCTTGACGACCATCCCCTGCTGCAACAGATGCTGCACATGCAGGACCCGCTGCTGATCCAGATGAAGGCCAAGGCCGACAGCGCCCACCCGCGTGGCAGTTCGCATCAATGCAACCTGGTCTCGCGCCAGGGCCATCGACGCTGTGTGATTTCGTTCTACCGCCCGCCTGCCGAACGTGGCTTTTCCCTGGCGCAGCTGTCGTTTCTCAAATGCCTGTCCGACACCCTGTTGCCGCTGATGGAGCGCCATGCCCAACTGCTGCGCCAGACGCCACAGACCGAAGGGGAGCCTGGGCACACCGTGCTGGAGCAATCGCAATTGCAGCGTGAGTTCTACAAGCGCTTGTCGCTGAGTGACATCACCCTGTCGGCGCGCGAGCAGGAGGTCTGCCTGGGCCTGTTGACAGGCGGCACCGTGCCGCAGATCGCGGAAAAACTCAGTGTGAAAAACAGCTCGATTGAAACCTACCTCAAGCGCGCCGCCGCCAAGCTTGGCGTGAGTGGCCGACACGGTCTGGCCAAATGGATGGTGGGCGCCTGATGCACAACCGGATCTTCACCGCCGTTGGCGTGGCCTGGATGCTCGGCGGGTGTTCGCTGATCCCTGAGTACCAACGGCCCGACGCACCGGTGCCGGCGCACTATCCCCAGGACGGCGTGTACCGCCAGGCGCAGGCCGGCGCCCTGCCACCCACAGCGGACTGGCAGCAGCTGTTCCACGACCCGGCGCTGCAACAGTTGATTGGCGCTGCTTTAGTCAACAACCGCGACCTGCGGGTAGCGACGCTGAATGTGCAGGCGTTCCAGGCGCAGTACCGCATCCAGCGCGCCGACCTGTTCCCGGCGGTATCGGCCACGGGGGCCGGCAAACGTCAGAAGTTGCCGGGCAGCGTGACCGGTACCGGCAAGTCGGCGATCACCTCCAGCTACTCGGCGACCCTGGGCCTGAGCGCTTATGAACTGGACCTGTTCGGCCGCGTGCGCAGCCTCAGCGAACAGGCCATGCTGACTTACCTGGGTACCGAACAGGCCCGGCGTGGCGCGCAGTTGAGCCTGGTGGCCAATGTCGCCAACGCCTACCTGACCTGGCGTGCCGACCAGGAACTGCTGGCCCTGACCGAGCAGACCCTGGCCGCCAACGACCACAGCTGGCAGCTGACCCGGCGCAGCAAAACCGCAGGCAAGGCCTCGGCGCTGGACGTGGTGCAAGCGCGCACGGCGGTGGACAGCACCCGCGCCAGCGTGGCTCGCTACGAACGCCAGGTGGCCCAGGACCTCAACAACCTCACCCTGCTGGTCGGTGGCCCGGTGGATGCCAACCTGCCCTCGCGTCCCCTGTCCGACGACCTGGTGGCCAGCGTGCCTGCCGGCCTGCCCTCGGACCTTTTACAGCGACGCCCGGACATTCTTGAGGCCGAACTGCAGTTGCAGGCGGCCAATGCCAATATCGGTGCGGCCCGTGCGGCGTTCTTTCCGTCGATCACGCTGACGGCCAACGCCGGCAGCACCAGCACGCAACTTTCCGGTTTGTTCAAGGGCGGCGCGGGTACCTGGACGTTTCAGCCGCAAATCAATCTGCCGATCTTCAACGCCGGCAGCCTGCGCGCCAGCCTCGATTACGCCAGGCTGCAAAAGGACATCACGGTGGCGCAGTACGAAAAATCCATCCAGACCGCCTTTCAGGAAGTCGCCGATGGCCTCGCGGCGCGCCAGACCTACAACGATCAACTGGACGCGCAACGCGACTTCGTCGCCGCCAACCAGCGTTATTACGACCTGGCCCAGCACCGCTACCGCAGTGGCGTCGACAGCAACCTGACCTTCCTCGACGCACAGCGCTCGTTGTTCAGTTCACAGCAGGCGCTGATTGTTGATCGACTGGCGCAACTGGTCGCGCAGGTGAATGTGTATACCGCACTGGGAGGTGCGTGGGGCGCACCGCCGAGCCTGGCGGTTATGCGCTAGAGCAGCCTCAGGCCAACGGCGGAACGACTCCAGTTGTGGTCATCCAGTTGCCGTTTGTCCCCATAGCGATCCAGAAAGCCGTCCACGACCACCATTGAATGCGACCCGCTGGCGATCGTGCCGATAGCGCCGTTGCGAAAGTCCTCAAGGTCGCGGGCGCAACGAAGTCCTTCAAGCCCAGGCGGCGCAGCGCCTGCCCCGGATACTCGCCATCATTCAAGCTGTCCATCGCAGCGGCAAAGCTCTGACCGGCGACGCCGTCGTTATTTTCCAGCTGCGCGCGCTTGGCACTGACTGCATACAGGAACTGCGCGTTGACCAGCACATCATTAGACCGGGCGGTGCCGAAATTCGCGCCGGTCCTGGCGTGTTTCAATTCCTCGTGCGTAATGTCCAGCTTGAACCCGTCACGCATGACGACCCGATAGCCGGCGTCGGTGGCGTCAATGGACTTGTAGATGCCGTGAGGGTTGTGACCGAATCTCATCATGGCGGCTTTAATGGCAGATACGGTCACGCAGTTGCCTTCAGTCAGCTGATAGAAGTCCTGGAAAATATCATCGGGTTTGACCCCCGTATTCTGCGGTGTTCCTTTTAGAAACTGCTCCCGATTATCGACGCGCCGTTCATTCACTGAACTATTATCATAAGGCGCAGGTTTTACTTCGACTGTGGGTTTAAACCGCGCGGACAACAGCGCTAACAAACGCTCCAACTCACCCACCAGGCGACTTAACTGTTCGGTTGTTCCGGCCGGCGCAGCCTCAATGGAAGAACGTGGAGAAATAATCGCATGACTCGCTTCGGCAAAGCCTGCAACAGCATAATTAACATTAGACACTAGCATCTCAATCACTCGCATAACGGGCTTGAAAAAGGCGCACGAGACGTCAGCGCCATGAACATGAAGGCCCCGTGTTTTAATCAAATAAACAGCTTTAGAAAGTGGTCTGACTCGACTTAACCGCGCAGCGTTACAACCTTCAATGCTGGCGCAACCGGTTTATTGTATAACTGCCCTTCCATACTTCCGGCGAAGACAGCGCCATTCTTGTTTCTCGCACCCTTGTCCAATGGCACCCCGACGCGCGCGCCCAATGCTCCGGCATCAACGACCTGCATATGCTCTTTCAGCCCCAGGTACGACAACGCCGTGTCGCCGTCGATGCCGTGCCCTGCTGCGGCCAGCACACCCGGATAAGTACGGTGGGCATGGTAGGCACTGTCTTTGTCATACAGGCTGAAAAAACGGTCCGTCGCGTTGTTGCGCTCCAGTTCCACGTGTTGACGCTTGCTCATTACGCCAAACAGAAACTGCGCATCCTTGACCATGCCTTCGTCACCGCCACTGAATTTCGCCGCCTTGGCCGACAGTTGAAGCTCTTCACGGGTGATGTGCAGTTTAAAGCCGTCTTTCATCGTCACGTTATAGCCATCTCCACTCTTGGCGACCTCCTCGAAAACCCCAGCCGGGCTTTGTCCGAAGGTGGCCATGGCCACCTTGATCGCGGCGACGTGCTCCTCTCTGCCTGTCGTGCCCATGAGGGGATAATTCTCGTACGTGGCGCGCAGCCCGTTGCGGATATCGTCGGGCTTTTGCCCTTTGGCTTTATCCGACAAAAACGTGTTCGTCGGCTCGGTGTTCTTATCGGAAAACATGTCGATAAGTTCGGTATCGAAAGCGTTGCGACTGCGGGCCAGATCCGATCGGTTCATGAACGGCGCCAATCGTTCTTTCCATACTTGCTTACTGGGCCGCACGGTTTCAGGGGCTGGCGCCACATCAACCGGCGGTTTGGGAATCACCGTCACGGGTGGTTTGGGTATCACGGCCACGGGGGGCTGTGGCGCAGGTGGCGCGTTTTCCTGGTCCATCCATGTTTTGAGCGTGGTGATGAGCGTACCGAGTAACATCAACAGCTCAGCCATACGTTGGTCATTCCCGCTTGACGGGGAAGTTCGGCCAACCGCGTTCTGTGCTGGCAGTTGCCCGAAACGATTCAATCGGTCAGGGGTGGGCTGATCGCGTGTTTTATCGAGCTGTTCAGAAGTTGCATAGGCGGAATAAACCTGCCCGTTGTTCGACGTGTTGAGCGTGACCATCTTGTTTAGCCTCATTAATAAAAGGAAGGGAATCGCAGGGGTAACTCTTATTGCGATTCAACAAACATTACTTGCCAACCGTCACCGTCGGTTATTGCATCCGGCAAGTCCTCATGCGTGGCAAGTCGGTGAGAAAGGTTCCTGATTTCAGAGGGGCAACAGGTAACAACGTCCTTCTATTTCAGCTGATTTACATCGGAATATTCCTAAACCGCGACGCGTTCATCTGAACAATGCTCAGCGCAATCTGAACGGCGCCGCTTGCAGCGGCCTATCCAAACCAAACAACAGGCGTCATTGCTCATTTGAACAGGCGGCTGTCACTGATAAGGAATCAAGCGATCATGGTCCAGGTCACGCATCAAGTCGCTCAGCATTTCGCTTTCGCTGCGGGGCTCGGTCATGGGGATGTACCAGGTCGTGGCCGTCCAACCGCCACGCTTGTAGGCATAGGTTTTGAGCAGTTGACCGTCCTTGAACAACGAGCCGTGCAACTGGCGTTCGTAGGTGTATGGCACCGGCACGGTCAGCAGCGTCAATGCGCCAAGCAGTGCCGGGAACACACCAGCACCTTTACCGCCGCGCTGGTCGATCAACAGGCTGTAGCCGGTCTTGCTGACGCCGCCGTCCAGAAAACTGAAGGCGCCTGTATCACGCAACCGTTGGATGACTTCGCGCTGTGTCTGCTGCTCGAACCGCGACGTGGGCGAAGGCATTGTGACGCTCATCGGCACGTAGGCACGCTCTGCCTTGTAGTCCAAAGGTTTGAGCGCGGTACTGCAACCGCCGAGTAACAGCGCCACAGCCAATAGCGTAGTCCTGATCATTGCGCATGCTCCTCGGGCACCAGGCCGTCGCGTTGTACATCCTCAGCAAAGGCACGTGTGACACGATTAACGTTCTGGGGCTCCATCCCGCCAGGGCCGTCCAGGAGCCAGGAATATTTGTGGGTGACGTTGCGGTAGCTGTACTGCTTGAGCTGCTTACCGTTTTGCTGCAGGGAAAATTCGGTGGTGGTGTCGATGCTCACGGACAGGGGCATCAGAAACAGCGTGGCTGCGCTGAGCAGTACAACCGGGAAAGGCGGCATATCACGTTCAATGGTGTAGCGTACCCACACCGAATAATCTCCCGCATTGCCGCGGCCGCTCTCGACGCTGCGAAACACGCCGGTTTCGCGCAGCTGATTACGAATGAGTGCGGCATTGAGCGGGTCATCGATCATGACGTGGATCGGCTTGAGGTACTCCTTGCCATCCGGCAAGGCGCGCTCCGGCAACGTATGGGTGGTTGCGCACCCCGTCAGCAGCGCCAGGGCGCCGAGGGTAGTCAGGCGGTTCATGGGCGTGTCTCGTCAAGGGTGTTCCGGGCCGAGCCTTCTGGCTGCGGTGCGATGATATAAGGGGCGGCGCTGCGATAATCCAGGGGCAGCAACTCGAGAGTCGGCAGGCCTGGGACATAGTGGCGAGCAAGCGGCTCGTCGCGACCTTGCTGGTCACGCCAGCGAAAGGCACAGAGGGAGGCGCCCAGGCACAGTGAGCGGAACTCACCGAGGTAATAGGCGTTGCCGGCCTTCAGGCGCAGCGGCAGGTTGAATTTCTCTCGCGCTTGCACCGAGGTGTAGGTCGTACCCAGCGTGGGTGAATAGCTGCTGGAAAAAAACTGAAAGTCATAAAACTCATAATCCCCAGGCTTGAGCGCGAGCACGAATACGCTCGCCGCACCGCTCGCATCCTTCACGTCCTGAGGTGTTTGCTGCCCGGCACCGACCCATATCGCTGCGGCGCCAAACGCAGAACCGCGCTTGCGAAACAGAAGGCGCTGGTTGGGTGCAGGAGACGCATTGAGGCTCTGTGGGCCGATTGACCCCACAATATAAGCGACCGGTTCCTGGGGGCCAGGTTGCAATGGCTGGCTGACCAATGAGGCGGGTTGGGTACCGCAACCCGCGAGGGCCGCCGTCATCAAGAACAAGGCCAAGGGCCTGGAGAAGCAAGACATATCGAATCCCGAACGCTGGCAAAAGGAAATTGCAGGCGTCAGGACAACGAGGGGATGAGCCTTCCTGGCGCTGCGCCTCGCGTCACTGCGAGGGGTGCGAATGGTACGGGGGGATTCGAGGTTTGACTACACCCTGTGGGAGGAGGCTTGCCCTCGATGGCGATGCACTAGCTGCGAATGCGCCAGCTGAACCGCCGCTATCGGGGGCAAGCCCCTCCCACATTTGAATGCCTGTGCCGGGCAGGCCGCGCCTGGCTACCAGGTGCCCATCGCCAGGCTATGGGGCGAAAACTCGGCGAACTGCCAGCGCAAGGCCAACGCTGCCGGGCGGCGCACGGCATGCTCCACCGTTAACGTCCACAAGCGCTGCGCACCTTCGAACTCGGCCACTTGCGGCCCGCTGAGGATCAACGCAGTACGCCCGGCCACTTGCAGCACGTCGCCGCGCTCAAAATCAATGAACAACAACCCCGCCACCGGGTTGGCCTGCAGGTTACCGAGGGTGTTGAAGAAAAGATTGCCGGCAAAATCCGGAATGGTCAGCACGTTGCCCTCAACCCGCACGAACCCCGTGTTGCCACCGCGATGAGAAACGTCCACCGAGCGCTCGCCGTGCGCGTCCACATAGCTGGCAACGAAAAAGGTGTCGGCCTGGCGAATCAACGTCTGCGCGGCCTCGTCCAGTTGGTCGCTGCGCTCGACGGCGGTGCCGGGTTTGCGCGCTATCCCGGCGACGGGCCGCAGTTGGATGTACTTCGGGCAGTTGCCGAAGGTGTGCACCACATCGACCGCGAAGCCGTCGTGATCAAGCGATCCAATCCGACCATTCATGCGGTTGCGGCGGCGGGTACCAAGGTCGATGCCCAGCAGCCCGACAGACGCACCGTGAACCATGCCGGCCCGGGCGGGATCGCTGTTGGAGGGCAGGCTGTCGATCAGCAGCGTCTGCGGATCCGGCGAATGCGCAAACCCTGGCGCGCCTTCCAGCAGCGTCGCCCAGGGGATGCCCTGCTCGTCCACCACGCCCGCTACCAGGTAAGGCAGCAACGGATAGAAATCGCGATGCTGCTCCGGCAAGTGATCGCGTATGACCTTGGGCCCGATCACGGCCATTCGTTCGCCGACACCGGCACTGTCCTGCAATTGCCGTTCACCGGCATGCCACGGAGATTGTTCGATCGAGTTCATGGCGACCACCTCTGGTTGTGATACCTCGATGCTGCGCCCCTACCGTTTTGGGGAGAATGCCCAGCCAAGGCAATCCACCATTACGCCAACTGAAATGCCGGGTGCTCACGCAACGCCACGACGCAGTAGTCGACAAAACTGCGCACGCGCATCGACGCATGGCGGCCTTCGCGATGGACGATATAGACCGGCAGCGGCGGCAGGTCGAAGTCCGGCAAGATACGCCGCAGGTGACCACTCATCAGGTGATCGTGAACGGCATAGCTCAGGCAACGAACCACCCCCGCGCCCTGCACAGCGGCATTGATTGCGCCTTGCACCGTGGTGCAACTCAGGCGTGCGCGGGCCTTGAGTACATCGTGCGGGAACTGCCAGTGAACGGGCTCGGCGCCGGCGATCAGATGGTGCTGCTTGAGATCAGCCGGCTGCAGCGGCTCGCCCTTGGCCGCCAGGTAAGCAGGGCTGGCGCAAAGGATGCTGCGCACCTGCCCGACTTGCCGTGCAATGAGCGACGAACTGGGCAGTTCACCCACCAGCACGGCGACATCCAGCCCCTCTTCGTGCAGGTTCGGGTAATAGTCGTGGTAATGGGCGACGAGACGCACCGCCGGGTAGCGGTCCATATAGCCGGCCAGCAGCGGCGCCATCAAATGGCGGCTGAACAGCAAGGGCATAAATACCCGCAGATTACCCTGGGCCTGCACATGCGAGCCGTTGGCCGAGGCTTCAGCGGCGTCCACCGCCGCCAGCAACCGCACGCAATCGGCCAGATAGGCGTGGCCTGCATCCGTCAGGCTGACCCCACGGGTACTGCGCTGCAACAACATCACCCGCAGACGTGCCTCCAGACGCGCAATCGCGCGCACCAGGGTCGGGCCGGAGACCTGCGCAATGCGCGCCGCCGCCGCCAGGCTCGGTTGCCCGACCAGCGCCACGAACAGTTGCATGTCGCGATAACGTTCCATCAGTCGCGCTGCTTCATCGCCGGGTTCAAGGCGCTATCCTGCCCGAGGCGCTGGGTAAGAAAATCGACAAAGCTATGGACCTTGGCCGGCACTCGACCGTTGTTCTGGAACACCACCTGGATCGGCAGCGCAGCCGGCTCGAAATCCTGCAGCACAACTTCCAACTCCCCCGCCGCCACCGCTGCCGCAACCTGGTAGGACAGCACCCGTGTCATTCCCCAACCCAGGCGTGTCAGGTTGATCGCGGCATTGTTCGCGGTGACCACCAGGCGCGGCTCGATAGGCACTGCCAGCGGCTGGCCGCCGTCGACAAACGCCCATTCACTCACCAATTGGCTGGAGGAGGAGGTAACGACCTTGGCTTCACGCAATTGTTCAGGCCGCTGGGGTCGCCCCTGTCGGTCCAGGTAGTCGGGCGATGCGCAGACCACCCGGCGCACTTCACCGACCTTGATCGCCTGCTGCCCTGGCTCATGCAGATGGCCGATGCGCACGGCCACATCGACGCCTTCGTCGGTCATATTGACCACCCGATCGACCAGCAAGGCATGGATGTTCACCAGTGGGAACCGGTCCAGATAATCCGCGAGTGCCGGCGCCACGAACAGCTCGCCGAACAGCACTGGGGCGGTGACGTTCAGCTGCCCACACGGGATCGAATAACTGCCCGCCGCCGCTTCCTCGGCCTCATCGAGCTCGGCGAGAATGCGCCGACAGTCTTGCAGGTAACGCTGCCCGGCTTCGGTCAGGTGCAGGCTGCGGGTGGTGCGCGACAGCAGCTGGGTGCCGATGCGTTGTTCCATCGCAGCGATCGCCCGGGTCACGCTGGGCGGCGAGGTATTCAGGCGGCGCGCGGCGGCAGCAAAGCCCTCCTCGTCGGCCACCGCGAGGAATACCTGCATTTCATGAAAACGGTCCATCGACGCCCCTTGCTGGTTACTGTGATTGCAGACCCGCCGCCGTGCGCGGCATGCCGATGAAACCCGGCAGTGCTTCGATGCTGGCGAGCCAGGCGCGTACCTGAGGATAGTCGGCCAGCGACACGTTGCCTTCCGGCGCATGGGCCGTGTAGGTGTAGAACGCAATATCGGCGATGCTCGGCTGGTCGCCAGCCAGAAAACGGCTTTCGCCCAGTTGTTGCTCCATCACGGCCAGCAGCGCATGAGCACGACTGATCGCCACGCCCGTGTCCACCTCGGCGCCAAACACCGTGGCCAAACGCGCCGTGGCCGGCCCCGCATGCAGCTGACCGGCCGCAGCCGAGAGCCAGCGCTGCACGCGCGCCTGCCCAACCGGATCAGCGGGCAGCCACTGGCCGTTGCCATAGGTGGCGGCCAGATAAACCAGGATGGCGTTGGAGTCCGCCAGGATCGTCCCGCCATCGTCGATCACCGGCACCTGGCCGAAGCGGTTGAGGGTGGTGAGGAATTGAGGCGTTTTATGCGCGCCTTGCTTGAGGTCTACCTGGATATATTCCATGGGCAGGCCCAACAGAGAGAGCATCAGCTCGACCCGATGGGAGTGACCGGACAGGGTGAGACCATACAGTTTGATTGCGGGCATGACGGACTCCATGGGCTTGTCGACCGAGTATTCGTGTCGATGGCTGCAATCTTCCTATGCGCTAACCGTCAGCAGAATGACCAGCTTATACAATCGAGCATTTCATAAAATGAAACAACTACGCGATCCATCACTCGCAACTACCCGCTAGCCAGGTAAGCTCCCCGCAATTCAAGGGCGCGAATCCTGCGGTAATCCGCTTCGATCACCGCTGGGTCGCTATTTACCAGATACACCGTGCCGGGCTGACTGAACACATCTTGAGTTACGCCTATGTGCTGGCCGCTCTCGACGTAAAACACTGCCTCAAAAAACGACTCCAGCTTGAGCAGTTCTTTCAAAAACACGTCCCTTTCAAAACAGCCTTCCGAGCGATTGATCAAACAAACATTGTAGGTGTGTTGCAGACGCCGATAATCAACCTTGCTCTCCAATCGTTTCTGAAATACCTCAGGCTGTATGAGGGATAAAACCACGGCGTCAATCTGCCCAAGGCCAGTGGTCATTCTTGAAACATCAGGCCGGAGAATGCCGTCAGTGCGGGCAGCAATTTCTACCAGTTTCGGACCGCTTTCGGTGAGCATGACCTCGGCATGACTGGGGCCGTTTCGTATGCCGAGACACCGCACCACTGCTTTCGTGTAGTCGACCAGAATTGAGTAAACCGGCGAGTCAGGTCCAATCAGCTCATCAATGTCATAGAGAACCCCGCCAGTCGGCGTTCGCTGCTTTTGGTATCGTACGACCTCAGTGACAAGCTGCTGCCCGTCGAGAGAGACCATATTCACCACAAACTCCACCCCCACCAGATATTCCTGGATCAGGACCTGCGTGTTAGGGATATTCAGCTTATTGGTCGTTCCCAGTAGACGTTCCACGGCAGCCTGGCAGGCGTGCATACCTTCACAGATAAACACGCCATCGGCGCCTGCGCTTTCGAGGGGCTTGATTACTACAGGAAAACGTCCGTGCTCACTGATCCAGTCTCGCGCAAGCGCCCAAGAGCCAGCGATGAACTGCTGTGCGGCCGGCAGTTGCGCCTGAGTTATGCACTGGATCATTTCGTACTTGTTTCGACGTGCGTTAGTTTTGTCGAAATGATTGCGATAAGACAGTTGCAACCGCTCATTCAAGTGGTCAGCCAGAAGCACACCGGTTTCCGCACCCGCAAGAACGAACTGTGGCTTGAAACGTCGGACTTGCGCCAATGTCGTTGCAACGTCTGCGTTGACGATCATCTGTTCATAGAGCCCGCAGTCAAAACCTTTGTAATAGTAGCTGTCCAGCGCTTCTGAAGAAGCAACGTGCGCCAGCACACAACCTTCATCTTTTAAACGCTTGGCCAAGAACTTCCCTGATGAAAACCCATCGACCATGACGACTCTCATAAAACCTTCCTTTTCAATGCATACAACGACCTGCCTAGCAGTAAAAAGATAATCACAGAGACCGCTGCCACGCTGGCGAGGGAGAATTCAACTCTCGCATCCAGGTACTGGAGCAGTAAAACGAACACAGGAAGCGTCAGCAAAACCAGGGAAACGTGAATAGGCGTGAGGTAATAGATCGTTTTCTGGATCAGGTAAATGGGTAGCAAATGCCCTAACACTACCAGGAGCACGATAGCCGGTACCCGCTCGCCATCGAGTAGAAAACTCGCGCCTGTGAAAGGTATTGCCACGGCACAAACACCTACCATCGCAATATTTCTAATACCCAGAATCTCGTACACGGTCCATTGGCGAGCAAACATCTCCCTGGAAAAAATCGTGTACACGACCGTGCCCAGCGCACACACCAAAACACTGGCAATACCAAGCGCACGTTGCCCACCGGTGGTAGTGACTACTCCGCTCTCACCGATAAAAGAATTGAACAACATGATTGCCACCGAGATGAGCACTAGCCAGGAAACCGCCGTGTCTGCGAGAGCGACCTTGACGCTACGTTTTTTCACCAACGATATAATCAACGTTAGTGCTGGACCACAGGCTACCGAGGCCACCCCGACTACCGCGGGCTCCAGATAACGCAACGCATAAAACAGCCCGCCCCAATTAAGAAGAACCGCAAGATTGACGATAACGACCAATCGCCATTGGGCTTTAAATTTTGAACACAACAAATCGGTATTTTTATAGAACGCCAATAAACCAAAAAAGCAGGCTGAGGTAATGAAACAATAAAAAATCAAAGTCAACGTGCTGATGGTTTGAGTGACCAGCGCAACATAAACGTCGAACGCGGCGCTGATGAAACAAAACACCAAGCCGATGAGTACACCGATTCGCTGCATTATATTTATCCCCCAATGCGCACTTGAACGCCCTCATTCCACGCTAACGCCGTCCTCTCCAAAGCGTATCTGCGCTTTGCGCTCTTGCGTCATACCCTCGGGCATAAATATCTTTATTCTGTAGCCTTTCAGTCTGCCGATCCATGCCAGTGCTGCACCTCCATTACCTGTAGAGCAGTCAATCAGCGTCATACCAGGCACAATGATTCGAGCTTCTTCCAACCGATTTACAATATTTAGGTAAGTTCGATCCTTATGACTTCCCGAAGGATTTAAAAACTCGCACTTTGAAAGGACTCTATTGCCGTTTTCGAAAAGCGTCGCCAACTCAACCAGTGGTGTGTTGCCAATATCCTTGAGTTCCATTTTCAAGCTCCTGCGACTTTTACAACAGACTTGAACGCTAGCAAATCACTCAGAAAAAAAATAGCTAGCAAAACGGATAGGCAGAAGCAAGAAAACTCCGACTCCCCCTTGAGAAACATATGTAGGACGATACAACAGGGCCAAACTAATTAAGATCAGCGATAACAATTAATAGGTGTATGGATTTGTACTACAGCTGCTGCTGATGCCGCCGCCCACAGCCATTGGCGCTCCGGGTCCAGGCGCAACAGCAGAGGCAACGCGCCGCTGATCAGGATCAGCGAGGCGGCATTGTTGCGGTAGACGCCGAAGTTTTCATGAAAAAATTCAAACTATCGCCACCCCTGTCGTTCACACCTTCACGTGCAACGCAAAGTAGGAGGCAACATGCAATACCGACAACTGGGTCATTCCGGCCTGCTGGTTTCGCAAATTATCCTGGGCACGGTGCCCTTTGGCGGTCGCGCCGAGTTCGAGAAATGCGGTGCGGTGGACGTGCCCCAGGCCAGGCGCATGTTCGATATCGCGTTCGAGGCCGGGGTGAACATGATCGATACCGCCGACCTTTACTCCCATGGCCTGGCCGAGGAAGTGGTCGGTAAAGCCCTGGGCGACAAACGCAACGACGTCCTGCTAGCGACCAAGGGCCGCAGCCCGGTGGACCAGAACCCGAATAACTCCGGCTCATCGCGCTATCACCTGATTCGCGCCTGTGAAGCCAGCTTGAAGCGCCTGGGCACCGACCATATCGACTTGTACCAGCTGCACAACTGGGACGGCCTGACGCCCATCGAAGAGACGCTCGAAGCGCTGCGCCTGCTGGTCGGTTCGGGCAAAATCCGCTACTTCGGCACCAGCAACTTCACCGCCTGGCAAATGATGAAAACCCTGGGCAAGGCCGAGTTGCACGGCATGCTCAAACCGATCACCCAGCAGATCTACTACACGCCCGAATCCCGCGAGGCCGAGTACGAACTGCTGCCGTTGGCATTGGACCAACAGGTCGGCACGCTGGTATGGGGGCCGATGGGTGAAGGCCTGTTGACCGGCTCGACCCGGCGCGGACATAAACCGCCTGCCAACACCCGCCAGGGCAGCGACTGGCCGGAACCCTATGTGCATGACCCGGAACGGGCGCTGGACATCATCGAAACCCTGGCCGCCGTGGGCGATGAACACGGGGTGTCGGTGGCGCGCACCTGCCTGGCGTGGCTCAAGGACCGCCCGGGGATCACTTCGCTGATCGTCGGCGCCCGCACCGAGGCGCACCTGCGCGACAACCTGGCCGCCACGGAGTTGAAGCTGACCGAGGAGCAGTCCTCACGCATTGAGGCCGTGACACGTCGCCAGCCGCTTTACCCGTACTGGCATCGGTTCACCGCAGGGATCGATCGCTTTGATCCGGCGGAGCAGCCGTTCCTCGCCGAGCACCAGAAAACCATGGACGCGCGCAAAGACAAATAGCCGTCTGCGGCACACAGCAGATCAATGGGTGGGAGGGGCCTGTGCCCTCTCACTTCAATCAAGGAGACAGCGTTGATCGCACAAATCATGATCGCCGCCCTCGGGGTGGTCGCCATCTGGTTCAGTCAAAGCAAACGCCTGAAAGTACGCCGCTACGCCTGCCTGTTCGGCATGGCCGGCCAGCCGTTCTGGTTCTGGTCTTCGATCAATGCCGAGCAATGGGGCATTGTGCTGCTCAGCTGTTTTTATACAGTGGCCTGGGCCAAGGGCATCAAGACCCATTGGATTGATCGCAAGCCCGACCAGCTCGTCTGAGATTGCAATTGAGCGCCGCACTGCCTATATTTTGCGCCTGGCGCTCTCTACGCCACCTTCCGCGGAAAGGGCTGCGCCCAAGACACACAGCTCTACCTCATTTCTACGACTCCCAACCTTAAAGCGGAAAAGGTTTGTGCAAGGAGCTCGTATGTCACATCCCCCTTTTACCTCCAATACCAACGGCCGCCTCAACCTTGAGCAGCAGCGCAAGCGCGCCAAGGAACTGTTGGCGCAGCTTAAACACCAGGACCCCGGCGCAACCTTGTCCCAAGCCCAATGGCACATCGCTAAACAGTTAGGCTTCAGCAGTTGGCCCAAGCTCAAAGCCCATGTCGACGCCCTTGATTTCGCCGCGCGCCACCCGGACTTCATTGCCAGCGACGAAGCCCGCACCACTCACTGGCGGTGCGGCAATGACATCGCCCACAGCCTGCAGCTGGCGGGGTTCAACGGGCAGTTCCGGATGCTGACCGACCCGCTGTGCATGGGCCCGGTACGCGACCTGCCTGGCGGTGAATACCAAAGCCTGCGCGGAGCCTTCATCAGCCATGCATTCGGCCTGGAAGCAACTGACGTGGCGCGGCGGTTGGCCGACGAATATGCCCAGCTCCAAACCCTGGCCACAGCGCAGCACAGCGTGCTGTGGTGTGAAGCGGATGCCTACGACCAGCTGTTTCTGGTTCGCGCCTTGGCGGGTCTTGAACGGCTACCGTCTAAACTTGAACTGATTGAAGTGGACCATATTCCAGGCGTCGAGCGCTTTATCGGGATCGGCCAATTGGCGCCCGATGTACTCGCCTGGCTCTGGCCGCAGCGACGCACGATCGATGAGGCCGCGATACTACTGGCCAAACAGGCGTGGACGGCATACTGCAGCCACTCACCTTTGCAATGGGCGCAATTGGCTCACGGCAACCATCGCGCCCTGCCCTTTCTCGCTCCTGCGCTGCTGCGCCAGTTGCAGGAGTTGCCTGGAACGCAGGATGGCTTGTCCCTGACCGAACGCCTGGCCCTGAGCTACATCGCCGATACCGGGCCAGTACCATTTGGTCGGGTATTCGCAGAGCTGATGGCCAAGCGCGAACCGCTGCCGTTTCTGGGCGACATGATGTTTCATGCGCTGTTGCGGCCGTTGATCGATGGCGACCAGCCGTTGCTGGTGGAAACCGAGACGCATCTTGAGTGGCCTCGGCGAGGCTTGGCAGTGACCGCATTAGGTCTTGAAGTGCTTGACGCTAACGCCTATTGGCCCGACCACAGCTCACACATTCGCTGGGTTGGGGGCATCTGCATTGAACCAGGGCGGCCCCACTGGACGGTAGACAAGGATGCTCAGCCCGTTTGGCGAAGCGCCATCGAATAGGCTGGTTCGTCAGAGAAGCCTTCCACAATGAGCTCGATGATGGCTTCTCTCTATTCGCTCACGTTCAGGGCAAACCGGGTTTATCCTACGCAACCTGTAGCAGCCAACCGTCACCATGATGCGAAGTGAGCCGCTCTTGATCATGATCTCAGGCGCCCCGTTAAACTCCGTCAACGGGCTTTTTGTAGGATCGAACTTGCTCGCGAAGAACTCAGGCCCCCCCGCGTTTATTCAGAATGAACGCGTCGCTTAGACGTTTTTCGCGAGCAAGCTCGCTCCTACAGGGGGCCTTTTGCTTGACTGGTTTGAACGGGAGCAAGCTCCCTCGCCACGGTTGAGAGCCGTGTCAAAGTTGTGTAGATACCCATGTCGCCCTGCGGCAACCCAGGCATTGGCGCCTTGGATGTCGAGGCCCCCTGAGACGCAACCGCTTCCACCTGCGAGCCCTCACCATGCGTAACCTGATTTTCGCCACCGCCAGCCTTTTATCCATCGCTTTGGCAGGCTGCCAACAAACCCCACCGGCCAACGACCAGCTCGACGCCGTGCTCTGGACCCAGACCTCCATCGAGCACGAGCTGATCTACCGTCAGCTATTCGCCAACGCTACGCGCCAGCTCGATGCCGCCCTGGCCGATCCCACCTGGGACGCCTTGCCCTTCGCTGCGCGGGATTTGAAAGGGCTGCCTCCGGCCGTGGTGGTGGATATCGACGAAACCCTGCTGGACAACGTGCCGCTCAATGCCCGCGACATTCTCAACAACCAGGTGTATTCCTACGACCGCTGGAACACCTGGGTCGACCAGGCCAAGGCTGAGGCCCTGCCGGGTTCGGTGGCGTTTCTGCAGGCGGCCCGGCAAAAAGGCGTCAAGGTCTATTACCTCACCAACCGCGAACACAGCCAGGTTGCCGCCACGGCGCGGAACCTGCGCTTGCGCGGTTTCCCGGTTGAAGATGATGACCAGATCCTGGCGGCCAGCACGCCCACCGGCCACTGCGAAAGCGCCGGCTACGGCAAGAACTGCCGACGCCAATGGGTCGCCAGCCATGCGCGGGTGCTGCTGATGGCCGGCGATTCCCTGGGGGATTTCGTACAGGCCGAACACAACACGCTGGCGGCCCAGCGCAAGGCAGTGGAGCCCTATGTGAACTGGCTGGGGCAGCGCTGGTTCCTGCTGCCCAATCCAAGTTACGGCACCTGGTACAGCGCGCCGTACGGGGACAACGAGAAGTTACCGTTCGAGCAAAAGCGCAGGCTCAAACAGCAGGCGTTGCAGTTGCAGGAGTAGGTGGTAAGTTCAAAGCGCGGGAACGATCAACGTCGGCAGGTGATGGTTCAGGCTTTGACGTTCTGCCGAATACTCCATCCGAACTTCACCGGCCCACCCTCCTTGGCGCCGTCGGCCTTCTGCGGCTGGTAGCTCACATCTACTGTGGCGAAGTTCAAGGCGATGCGGTCGTACAACACATCGCCGGCCCGTTCCGCGCTGGTGCTGTAGGACACCACCATAACTTCCTTGAGAGTGATCATCAGATACTCCACCGGGCTGGCCCCTCCTGCCTTGCGTACCACCAGTCTGGCTTCGGGATAATGCTTGCCACTGGCACAGGCCATCATGAGGTTTGGGCTGGATTTATCCAGCGGTTTTGTAAGGTTGAGATTGGCGAAGTCCGCCTTGCCTGCTCCTCCTCCAGTACCGGCGTGCATCGAACCCGTCTGTGACAACCCCCATGCCCATTCGAAGATATCAATTTCATCGCGATGCGCCTGGTCGCGTGACTCACCCTTGATGTCGCCCAGTTTCAAAAACATATCAACAGCCATGTTGGCTCCTTGTCCTGATGTGCGCCGGGAGTGACGTGGGGCGCACTGTTCCTGAACCAGCGGCGTACTCACAAGACGGCAAAGCGAGATTGGGAAGCGCCTGTCTGTAGATGGCGAAACATCCGACATTAATTTGCGCCAATGCATCTTTACCCTTTCAACTCCCACAATCAGGAGTTAAGGAATGACGGCCCGTCTGTTCAAGGATGGATTCCCCTCAGCCCACCGTACAACCCGCCAGCGGATCGAAAGCAGTATCGACCTGCGTCGGTTGTTCTTTGCCATCGACAGCGACCCGGCGCTGATTGGTGCGGGGGTGGTATATATCGATGAAATGTTCAACGTGGTGATACTGCGCGAGTTTCAAGGTGTTTGCAGTGTGCGGCCGATCAAGGTGGTGCTGCGTGAGGCGCCTCGATATGTGGGGCCAGTGGAGTTCAAGCGGATGCTGGAGCATGAGCCGCGCCAGTCAAGGTTGGTGGGAGAGGCGCTGAATACCGCAGTGTCATGCGCTGGGGCGTTGCTCAGTTGGGTAGTAATTACAAGTGGTGCTGCGCTAATGCCTTTTACTGCAGGGGCCAGCGCGGTGATCACATTTATTGGTCAGGCAGCTCTACTCGCAAGCGGCACGCAATGTTTCATCGGCCTAGGTCGAACGAGCGTTGAAGCATTAGCTCCTGAGCACCTTGATCGACTGGATAACGAAGCTTGGTTTCAGGCCGTGTCCGCAGCGCTGGATACCATTGCATTACTCGGCGTCGCCACCTCAGCCTCAACCGTCATAAAAACAGTCAACACAACAACAAGAGTTACTGGCAAGCCACTCACTCAAGTGTTGAAAGGTCTGAACCGACAAGAAAGGGTGAGGCTGAATAATGAGCTGCTCAGGCTCCAAGATCCCCGATTAACGCTAAAACTGCTCAAAATAAAACAAGCCAACAGGGCGGTTCCAAAGCGAATCAGCGCCACAGATATGCAAATGGCTACCGCCAACCATATACGAGAGTCGCTGGCCGCTGCGTTAGGTCTTACCGGAAGCGCAGTGTCTGGGAACGTTAAGACACTGGCAATTGGTATCTACGAGGAAGTCATCCAATAAACAACTTTCGGTAACACTGCGCAGTTGCCTTGATGCCAGTGACCTGGATACTCACGGATCCCGGGAATCCTAGCGATTAACCTCCCTTGACTTTTTCATTTTTAGATATTGCGCTGGAGATCCATGCAACACCTAGCGTCATGGCAATCAGAAAAGCTTCAACAATAGCGAGCCAGCCCAAGGTCATCCAATACTGCTTTGGTTGTTCCAAAAGCGTGTAAGTGGTCGAAGGCCCTACGCGGCTGAAAGCCACAATCACACCACGAATTAAACCATCAACTATTTGATAGCCTAAAAGTCCGACAACAACGATCAGAACCGCTGTGATGCACCAGAACGATCGACTGTCTGAACGTTTCATAGAGCTTCTCCAAAGATCCAGGATACATTTTGCCTGCATGGACTGAAGGATCTGCCACTGAGTGGCATTAATTTCATCGCGGTGCACGTAGCCCGTGATTTAACCTTGATGTCGCCCAGTTTCAAACACATATCAACGGGCAGGCTGACTTCTTATCCTCATGTGCGCCAGGAGTTACGTGAGGCGCACTTTTCCTGAAACGACGACGTAATCACAAGACGGCAAAACGAGATTGGGAAGCGCCTGTCTGTAAATGGCGAAAAATCCGACATCAACTTGCGTCGCTGCATCTTTACCCTTTTGCCACCCGCTACTAAAACGCGCTGTCGTCAAAAGCCACGCTGAACGAGCTGGAGACCCTGCTACAGCACACCCAGGGCCTCAACCCGCCTGATTTCGATTATGCCTTCAACCTGGCGTACGGCAAAAAACATACGGATGCCGAGCCGCTATTCGAGGCGCTGCGCGCGTTGATCGACCGCGCTACCCAGGAACGCCTCGACACCGCACAGTGACTGACATCACCCCGCCCTGGCCGCCACCGCCTCCACTTCCACAAGCGCCCCCGGCAGGGGCAACGCCACCACCTGCAACGCGGTGCGCGCCGGTTTGTTTGGTTGCTCGGGAGTGGCGAAAAACTGCGTATAACCACGCTGCAGCCCGGCGAAATCCAGCTTGCCGTCGGTTTCCGGGGCGCCGACCAGAAACACCCGCAGCTGCACGATATCGCCCAGGTCGAGGTCCTGCTGCCGGAGGATCTTGCGCAGTTTGTTGAACACCGACACCGTCTGCACTTCGGTGTCGCCGTAAACCCCGGGCACGTTCGGGTCGGCCGGGTCCGGCAAGGTGCCGCTGACGAAGACCAGGCTGGCCGAGGCCGGCACGGTCACGGTTTGCGAGATGGGAAAATCGCCGACGCTGGTGCGTTGGATGCTATCGCTCATGGTGTTGCTCCTTGATTGAATGTCTACACAACGCTCGAAGGCTGCCCCTCCCCTTGTGGCGAGGGAGCTTGCTCCCGCTGGGCCGGGACAGGGTTCGCCGCGCTCGTGGCTTTACACGAAGGGGACTGCTACGCACTCCAGCGGGAGCAAGCTCCCTCGCCACAGCGCAGTTTCATGACACCGCCAATGCCGTGATCTGGCGCTGTTGCGTCACGCGCTCCGCCAATTGCGCGACCACGTGCCGCGCCGAATTGGCTGCCGACTCCTGCCAGATGCCCACGCCGCTTTGCACCAGACCGTCACCGGCGAAATAGACGCGGCCGTGGGCCTGTTCCAGCAGCGCGCTGGCATCGGCCGGGAAATGCTCGCGTTGCAGCCACGGGCCTTCGCTGTAGGGGATCTGCTCCCAGGACACCGCCAACGGGTGGCGCAGGTGCCTGGAATAGCCTGGGTGCAGCAGTTCCACCGCTTGCCTGGAGGTGGCGTATTGCGCGTCGAAGGACTGCGCGCCGAACACGTCGGCGCCCTCCCCGGTGACGTAACCGGCCACCAGCACGCCTTCGCGGGTGTTGAGGTCGTTGCTCGGGTACCAGAGCAAACGCGCCGGGTGTTCGACCCAGGACAGGCCGCCATAGGTGCGGTAATCGCTTTCCCAGAAGCGCGGCGATTGCCACGCCACTTTGGTCGCCTGGTCGCTGCGGGTGCTGAGCAAGGCCGCCTTGATCGGGTCGCTGAAATCGGTGTCGAGTCTGTTCAGCAACGGCAGCGGCAAGGTGGAGATCAGGTAATCGGCGCGCACCACTTGCTCACGGCCGCTGTGCTGGTCGTGATAAGTCACCGCCACGCCGTCTTCCAACTGGCGGATCTGCCGCACCTGCGCGCCCAACTGCACCTGCTCGCGCACGCGCTGGTAGAACGCCTCGGTGATACGGTCCATGCCGCCCACCGGCTGAAACATGGTCGCTGAAAACTCCGGGAACTCAGTGTGCAGCAGCGCGCCCCACAGCTCGGGATGCAGCAGGCGCTCAAGGCCAATCGGCGTGGCGCTGGCGGGCAGCGCACCGGGGTGTGCGGGCGATTCAAGGTGGCCGGCGCGCAAGCTGCCTTCGTAGGCCAATGCCTGGGAGAGGTCGCCATACACCTGCAGGAAGGCGAGCAGCCGCGTGCGCTCATCCAAGGTCAATACGTCATCGAGCGCATCGCGCTGCACCGCCTTGGCGAGCAGGCCGGACAGATGCCCGCGTGCATCGTTGACCGCCTGGCCGACGGTGAACGCCGGTTGTTGCAGGTCTGGCCGCACCTGGGCGCCATGGCTGCTGTTGACCAGCACCTCCAGCGGCACGCCCAGTTCGCTGCAATAGTCGAGGAGGGTGCGATGCTGGCTGGGGATGCGCGCCGGGCCGGCGTTGAAATACTGGCCCGGATCGAACGCCACCGTTTGCGAGCGGCCGTCCTTGTAGTCCACGCGGTCGCCATTGCGCAGGGTCCAGGTGCGTCCGCCCACGCGGTCGCGGGCCTCCAGCACCTGCACGGCGAACCCGGCGCGGGTCAGTTCCAGCGCGCTGACCAGCCCGGCAATCCCGGCGCCCAGTACCAGCACGCGGGTGCCCTGCCCCAGGCCGTCCTTGAGTTTGAGCGGCTGTGGCCGCCGGTGTGAAGACGGCCCCAGTCCCAGTGCAGCCAGCGCATCCTGGGCCGCCTTTTCGCCGCCGACTGCGGCGATGCTCGACAGTGCTTCACGTCGTGTCAGTCCCATGTTCGATACTCCTAATCCGGCAGCCCAGGTGGGTTGATCAACGATTGGTCAACGCGCTCCACATCCAGGCCCCAACGCTGCAACACTTGCGCGTATTGCCCCCCGGCAATCGCACCTTCCAGGGCGGTGTGGATCGGCTTGACCAGGCCGTTGTCCTTGCGCGTGGTCACGGCGATATCGGCCTGCAACGGCCAGCCGCCGTTGACGGTGCCGACGCGCTTGATGCCGCCGGTGATCGCCGCCGAGTAGGCGTACACCGAGTTGGGCCCGAACAGCGCATCGCTGCGTCCCGACTGCACCGCCAGTTGCGCAGCGGCCTGGTCGTCGAAGTACTGCAGCAGCGCAGGCTTGAGGCCAGCCTTTTCATTGGCCTCGTTCCACGCCAGCAAGACCTTTTCCTGATTGGTGCCGGAGCCGACGATGATCTTCAGCCCGGCGATGTCGGCGGCCTGCTTGATCTCGCTGATCGGGCTGGTGCTCTTGACGTAAAAGCCGAGCACATCCTGTCGATAGGTGGCGAAGTCAAACCGCTTCTTGCGCGCCTCGGTCACGGTGACGTTGCTGATCACCGCGTCGTACTTGCCCGAACTGACGCCCAGGGGCCAGTCCTCCCAACTGGTCTGCACCACGTTGAGTTGCAGGCCGAGACTGTCGGCGACCAACTGCGCGGTGTCGGCTTCGCTGCCGATGGTGGTCTTGTCATCGCTGGCCAGCAGCGCCAGGGGCGGCCCGGCCACACCGGACACGGCGACGGTGAACTTGCCGGGCTGGGCGAACTTGAAGCCCGGCGGGATTTGCGCGATGGCCGCTTCGTTACGTGGCGCATGAATGCGCGGGCGGTCGGGGCTGAGGTCGACCTGCTGCACCGCGAACACCTGGGGTGCGGTGCCGATGGCAAGCGCCAGCACGGCCAGGCGGATAGGTTGGATAAACATGGGCAGTCACTCCTTGAACTAAAGCACCTTGCCGAGAAAGGCCTGGGTGCGGGGGTGTCGGGGTTGGCGGAAGATCTGTTCGGGCGGGCCTTCTTCGATCAACTGGCCGTCGCAGAGAAACACCACGTGGTCAGCGACCTCGCGGGCAAAGCCGATCTCATGGGTGACGATCACCAGGGTGACGCCCAATTGGGTCAGGCCCTTGATCACGTCGAGCACTTCGCCCACCAGCTCCGGGTCGAGGGCCGAGGTGGGTTCGTCGAACAGCAACACCTTGGGGTCCAGCGCCAGCGCACGGGCAATGGCGACGCGCTGCTGCTGGCCGCCCGAGAGCTAGCGCGGGTAGGCGTCGAGCTTGTCCGCCAGGCCGACCTTGGCCAGCAACTCGGCCGCTTTGTCTCGCGCCTGGGCCTTGCTCCAGCGCTTGTGGGCCAACGGCGCTTCGGCAATGTTTTCCCAGGCGCTGAGGTGCGGGAACAGGTTGAAGTTCTGGAACACGAAGCCCACGTCGATGCGTCGCTTGAGAATTTCTCGCTCTTTGAGCTCGAACAGCAGGTCACCCTTGCGCCGATAGCCGACGTACTCACCGTCGATGGTGATGTGCCCGCTGTCGATCTTCTCCAGGTGGTTGATGGTGCGCAGCAAGGTGGACTTGCCCGAGCCGGACGGCCCGAGGATCACCGTGACCTTGCCCGGATCGATGGTCAGGTCGATGTTATCGAGCACCTGCTGGTTGCCGAAGCGCTTGCCTACGCCCTGGATCTGGATACGCCCTGCGCGTGCTTCAGCCATGGGTTTTCTCCTTGAGCCAATGGCGCAGACGTTGCAGCGGCGTCGGCGGCAACACGCGCGCGGTGCCACGGGCAAAGTGGCGCTCGACGTAATACTGGGCGCTGGTCAGCACCGTGGTGATGATCAGGTACCACACGGTGGCCACGATCAGCAGCGGGATCACCGCCTGGGTGCGGTTGTAGATGACCTGCACGGTGTAGAACAGCTCCGGCAGGGCCAGCACGTAGACAATCGAGGTGCCCTTGACCAGGCCGATGATCTCGTTGAAACCCGACGGCAGGATCGAACGCAATGCCTGGGGCAGGATGATCCGGAATATCCGCCGCGAGGCCGGCAGCCCCAACGCCGCAGCGGCTTCGTGCTGGCCGGCATCCACACCGATCAGGCCACCGCGAATGATCTCCGCCGCGTATGCCGCCTGCATCAGGCTCAAGCCCAGTACAGCCACGGTGAACTGGCTGAGCACATCCACGGTGGACCACTGCGCGAACACCTGATCGGTAAACGGCACACCGATCACGATGTGGTCGTACAGGTAGGCAAAGTTGTAGAGGATGATCAGCACCAGCAGCGCCGGCATCGAGCGGAAGAACCAGATATAGCCCCAGGCCAGCGCCGCCAGCAGCGGCGAGCCCGACAGCCGTGCCAGGGCCAGCGCGGTGCCGAGAATGATGCTGAACAGCGTGCTCAGCAGCGTCAGCAAGAGGGTCTGCCCCAGGCCGCGCAGCACCGACGGCGAGAAGAACCACTGGCCGAACACGCCCCACTCCCAACGCGGATTGGTGGCCAGGGAATGCACGATGGCAAGCAGCACCAGCGCGGCAAAGATCGAGCCGGCCCAGCGCCAGGGATGCCGGGCCGGTACTACCTGCAGGGCGCGGATCGGCGTGGACACGCGGCGCTGGCGAAGCGGGTAATCGGTGACCTCATCGATCAGGTCATAGGGTTTGGCGACAGTGGGCATGTGCTAGTCCTCGCAGGCCTTAGAAGGCATAAGTCAGCCGGGTGTAGTAATACCCGCCGGTAAAACCATAGGGCGAATAGGTGCCGTAGCTGGCGAGCATGGTGCTGCTCGGCACGCCTTGTTTCTTGGGGTAGATGTCGAAGAGGTTCTTGGCGCCGACGGCCACGTTGAGGTCTTTGGTGAGGTTGTAGCCAAGGTCGAGGTCGGTGATCCATTTGGCGCTGTAGACGCGGTCCAGGTCGCGATTGGCCGATGAGTTCACTTCCTTGTAGGCGCCGTAGCGGGTCAGGGCCAGGTTGAGGTTCAAGCGCCCGATGCTCCAGTCGCCGCCGAGGATCAGCTTGGTGTTGGGTTGCACATCGGTGATCAGGTTGCGCGCCTGGCGGTCCATCAGTTCGTAGGAGGTGCCGAGGATGTTGGTCGACTCCTTGTAGTTGAGGATCTTGGTCTGGTTCCAGTTGAACGCGGCGGTCCACTTCAGTGCACCGAAGGCGCCCAGGTCCTGGTTGTAGCTGCTGACCAGGTCCAGGCCCTTGGTGCGGGTGTCGGCGCCGTTGATGAAGTACTGGCCGCCAGAGGTGGAATTGACGCCGTTGTTCTGCAGCACCTGGGTGACTTCGGGCCCGAGCAGGGTGCCGGTGAGGGTGATGCGGTCGCGCAGGTTGATCACGTAGGCATCGGCGGTGAAGCTCAGGCGATCGGTGGGTGTAAGCGTGACGCCGAGGCTGAAGTTGGTGGAGCGCTCGGGCTTGAGGTCCTCGGCGCCCAGTGCCCTGGCCGCCGCAGAACCGACCGGCAATACGCCGTAGTTGATCGACTGGTACACCCCATCGACCACGCCATAGGTGGTCGAGCGTGCACTGAACAGGCTGTTGGCCAGCGAGGGCGCACGAAAGCCATTGCTCACCGTGGCACGTACAGCCAATTGCGGCGTGAAGTCATAACGGGTGGTCAGTTTGCCGCTGCGGGTGGCGCCCACGCCCTGGTTGTAATGCTCGTAGCGCACGGCGGTGCCCACGTACCAGTCCGGCAACGGGTTGAAGCCCGCGTCCACGTAACCTGCGACGCTGTTGCGCGAGGCGGTGCTTTCTTCGTCGGGGGAAATGCCGTTGGTGACCTGGGCCCCGGACGACGCGCAATTGCCCGGTGCCACGCAGTAACCGCCGTTGGCGTAGGACGCGTAATCGCCGGCCTGCACCTCATAGGTGTCGCGCCGATGTTCCAAACCATAGGACAGGTCCAGCGGCTTTTGCAGGCCGATATCGAAGCCGCGCTTGAAGTCCAGGTTGGTGGTCAGCTCGGTGGAAATCCACGTGCCGGAGGTGAAGCGGTTCGGTGTGGCCTCGCCCAGGGATGGGTTCTGGTTATGGGTGGTGCCCTGCTCCGCTTCGTTGCGCCCGTAGGTGGTGGACAGGTCCCAGTCCCACTCGCCCAGGGTGCCCTTGCCGCCGAAGGCCGCCTGGAAATCATCCTCGTCGATAAACCAGGTGGGCGTGTAGCCGGAGGGGTAGCCGTTGGGCCCGGTGGTGATGGTGTTGGTGATGGTCGGCAGGCGGAAGTTCTGGCCCTGCTCGGCCTTGCGCCGTGAGTAGGTGGTGAAGGAGTAGAGGCTGAGCGTGTTGTCGATGGGCAGCTCGGCGTTGTAGCCCAGGGTCAGCAGATGGGTCTTGGGCGTGCCGTAGCCGCCGTAGGTGGACTTGCCGGCCAGGCCGTAGGCTTGTTCATAGGTATAGCCATTGGCGCTGGCCTTGTTGTCGTCGTTCTGGCTGCGCGCATCCAGGGCCAACTGCACGATACCGCCGTCGCCGATTTCAAAACCCTTGTTGAGGCTTTGCTGCACGGTCTGCTTCTTGCCGTCATAGCCCAGGCCCGCATTGGTGACCGAGGTGCCGCTGGTGTCGGCCTTGAGGATCACGTTGATCACCCCGGCGATGGCGTCGGACCCGTACTGGGCGGCGGCGCCATCGCGCAGCACTTCCACATGGTCGATGGCGCTGATGGGGATCAGGTCCAGGTCGGCCGGGGCCGCGCCGGTGTTGATGCCGTTGATGTTCAGGGTGGCGCTGGTATGGCGGCGCTTGCCGTTGACCAGCACCAGCACTTCGGCCGCGCTCAAGCCTCGCAGGTTGGGGGCGCGGGCAATGCCACTGGCATCCCAGCCGGTTTTCTCCGGTAGCGTCAGCGAGGGGATCACCGCACTGAGCGCTTCCATCAAACCGGGTTTGCCGGTGCTTTGCAGTTGCCGGGCGCTGACCACATCGATGGGCACCGGGCTGCTGGTGACGGTGCGCTGCTCGGCGCCACGGTTCCCGGTGACAACCACGGTGGACAAGGTGCTGTCATCCTGGGCCTGGGCCGCGGCGGCCAGCAGGGACAGGGTCAAGGCTGCGGTGGGGGGTAGAACATGCTTCATCGCTATTCCCAGATTTTCAAATCGCAGGGTCGGGCAGGCACGCGCTGGGCGCGGCATGGCCGGTGTTCACGGTTGGGTGCGGTTTGAACTAGGTGTGGGGCGAGCGAGGGGCTTGAAGGGGCAACATACGTTGAACTCCGTTCCAACGATTCTGCTGCCGGGGATTACCCGGTCAGTTGCGCAGAATCTGAATCACGCTGGGTACCATCCGGGGTCAGGGGTAGGCTGTTGAGTTCAAACATAACGGAATGAATTTCAAAAACATAATGCTATTTGGGCATAAGCTAATATTCTTGAATTTCATTATTTTTATATATATTTATTCATATAAATAATATTTTAGAGCCATTGAGATGCAAATGTGGGAGGGGGCTTGCCCCCGATGGCGGCGGGTCAGCTGTGGATGCAGTGGCTGACACTCAGCTATCGGGGGCAAGCCCCCTCTCACATTGGTACGGTGTGTAGTCAAGCTTATTGAGCGGGCCGCAACAGTTGCATCTGCTGGCGGTAATCGTCCGTCACCTGCCGCGCCTGGCTGTTGCTGGTAATTACCCTGGGGGTAATCAACACGATCAACTCGGTGCGGTCCTTGGACTTGCTGGTGTTGCCAAACAACCAGCGCAAGCCGGGGATCTTCCCCAGGTACGGCACGGCACTGACACTTTCGGCGTTGTCCTGCTTGATCAACCCGCCCAGCAACACCGTCTGCCCGCTCTGCACCGCCACCTGGGTGGACACCGAGCGCGTGGAGATCCGCGGGTTTACCGGCGTTTCACTGTTGCTGCTCTGGCTCTGTGCATCGCTGACCTGCTGCTGAATGTCCATGTACACCAGCCCGCCCGGATTGATGCGCGGCACCACGTCGAGGATCACGCCGGTCTGCACGTATTCGACGCTGCTCAAGGTGGTGTCGGCGTCCCCCGTGTTGACGGTGGTCTGGCTGATGGGAATGTTGTCACCGACCTGAATCTGCGCCGGCTGGTTGTTCATCACCACCAGCGACGGCGCCGACAGCACCTGGGTGCGGCCGTTGGTTTCCAGGGCGTGCAGGGCCACTTGCAGGTTGGAGCTGACAAAGGAATAGAACAGCGAATCCGCCGCCCCCAGCCCTGCCCCGCCGCCGCCCAATGCACCCTGGCTGCCGGACGCATTCGCCACCGTGGTGCTGGTGGAATTGCCGGCCAGGCGCCCGAGGTACCACTGCACGCCAAGGTCCAGTTCACCGGTGAGTTTGACTTCGAGAATGCGTGTCTCGATCTGCACTTGCAGCGGCGGGTTGTCGAGGCGCTTGATCGCCGCCTCGATTTCTTTCCATTGCGCAGGACGCGTGCGCACCAGCAGCTGGTTGCTGCTTTTTTGCGCGGTGATGCGGGTGCCGGCCTCCAGGTCGCTGATGGGCGGTGCCGGGGCGTCTTCGCTGCCTTCAGAGGCCGGTTCCTCGGCGACGGGCATGGGGGTGCTGGCCTGCAGACCGGCGCTGGTGGACGAGGACAGCGTGGTGGTACGCAAGCCCGGCGCGACCTTGGCCGGGGTGTCGTCCTTGATCGCGCCAGTGCCGTAGATCTGCCGCAGGTAGCGGGCCAGGTCCGCTGCCTTCATGTTGCGCACGTCGTACACATACATCTGCGGCTCGTTGCCGCCGCCTTCGTCGATGGTGCGAATCCAGTCACCCACTTCGCTGAGGTACTGCGGCTGGGAAGAAATCGCCACCACCGAGTTGGTGCGCTCCACCGGCAAAAACCGCAGCATGCCGGCCAGGGGCGTGCCGCTGTCGGCGCCGAACATGGCTTGCAGTTGGGGCATCAGCTCAGCCACCGACGCGCGTTGCAGGCCGAACACCCCCACCGACATGCCCTTGAGCCAGTCCACATCGAAGGTGTCGATGGTGTCCTGGTAGTTGGCCAGTTCTTGCGGGGTGCCGGCCAGGCTCAGCACATTGCGCGCCGGGTCCACCAGCAGGAAGGCGTTCTCCCGGGCGAACGGCTTGAGCAGTTTCTGCATCTCGGTGGCGGAGATATAACGCAGCGAAAACAGGCGTGCCGAGAGGCCGCTGGAAGGCTGCGCCACGCGCATCTGCGGCACCAGCTTGCCGGCCACCGCCTGATTGCCCGGCAGGATCACATATCGGTTGCCCTGCTTGATCATGGCGTTATCGGTCCAGGACAGCAGGGTTTCGAGGATCGACAACGCCTGCTGCTTGTCCACCGGTTTGGAGGTGGAAAAGCTGACGTTGCCCTTCACGCCTTGGGCGATGCTGTAGTTTTCGTGCAGCAGGTCGCCCATCACGCTGTTGATCACCGCTTCAATGGGCTGGTCCTGAAAGTTGAAGACGATGTCGCCCCCCGCCTCCTCCACCGCAGGCCTGGATACCGGCGCGCGCACCAACTGCTGGTTGCCCCGAATCAACTGGCGCTGCGCGGGTGGCTGCGCCTGCGGCGGCGCGCTTTGCACGGTGGGTGCCTCGCTGGGCGGGCGTTGCGAACCGGTGCCCTGCAGGGCTTCGTGCAAAAGCGCCTGATCCGGGTCGAGGCGGTCGGGCAACGCGCCACAGCCGCCGAGGGCGACGCTGGTGGCCAGGCAAAACAACGAGGTGCGCATATCAATCAAGGGAGGGGCTCGCGAGAAGAAGAAATCGAGGGCAACCGCTTGCCGTACAGGCTCAGGGTCTGGGTACGCCCATCCAGGGCGAAACGGGCGTATTGCGGGGTGAGGTGTTCCAGGCGCCAGCCGTTGGGCAGGCTCTGGCCCAGGCGCACCGTGAGAGGTGGGCCGTCGGCTTGTTTAAGCATGGCCATTTGCAGGTTGCCGGTGATCATGATGCCGCTGAGGGTCAGGTTGGACAGGCTGGTCACCTGCGCTTTGCCTACCGCACGGTCAGGGCTGCGGTCCGGGCTGAACAGCGGCGCCTGCCAGGTGCCGGCAAGGTCGGCCAGGGCCACTGTGGGTGGCGTCTGCAGGCTGGCGGAGGGCTGCGCCGCCAGCGGTGCTGCGGGTAACCACTGCGGCTCATCGCCGATGCTGCTGAGGATCACGGCCATCAGCAGGCCCAACAAGCCTGCAATGCCGAGCAAGCCCCACTCCAGGGGGCGCAATCTGCTGTTCATGGTGTCACCCGCGCCGGTTGCAGGTAGCCGCGCACCAGCAGGTTCACCACCAGCTTGCCCGCCCCGCCCCGTGCGGGTGCCTCGCGACTGCGGCGGATGCGCAATTCGTCGACGAACAGAAACGGCGGCTGGTATTCCAGCGCATGCAGGATCGCGGTCAAGGGTTCGATGGCGCAGTTGAGGGTCAGGCTGACCTTGACCTGACGATACGGCTCGCCGTCGTCCTGCTCGGCGGTGATGGGCTTGCGCTGGGTCAGGCTGCAACCGCCGCCGCGCCCGGCCTGGCTGGCGACCAGGTCGGCCAGGCGCTGCATCAGGTCGGCGGCGACCACGTCGGGGTCATCCCCCGGCAACAGGCTGGCGCTGCTGGCCGGGTCCTGCTGCGCCCGCTCAAGCTGCTGGCGCAGCGCGTCGCCCTGGCGCAACACGCTGGCATAGCGCTGCTGCTGTTCGCGCAACTGTTCGGCGTGGGCGCCCATGCTGCGCAGCGGCCCGGCGAACCAGCTGTCGACAAGCAGCCAGTAGGCCGCGCCAAGCACAGCGGCCAGCACCAGCAAGGCTGCCCCGCGACGTTCACGGGGTGTGAGGGGTCGGCGCATCGGCTGCCTCCTGGCGCAAATGGGCACGCAAGGCAAACTGATCCTTGCCGGTGCGGGCATCGGGTTGAATCACCCCTTCGAACTGGGCGTTGTCCAGACGCTGGCAGCCTTTGATCCGGCTGATCAGACCGCTGGCCTTGGCGCTTTGGCCGGCGATGGAAATCTCGCTGCCCTTGACGTCCAACTGGTCGAGCCAGGTGTCGGCCGGCAGGCAGTGGGTCAGGTCATTGAGCAGCCCGGCCAATGGCGGTTGCGCCAGTTTGCGTCGCGCCAGGTACTGCGCCGCGCCCTGGTTGTTGAGCAGTTGCTGGCGCAGCGCATGCACCTGGGCCACCTGGGCCTTCTGTTGCTGGACACTGTGCTGCATGGCATCGACTACACGCTGGCGGTCGTTGAGCCACAGCAGCATCGCACCGACCAGCAACGCGCCGCACAGCCACGGCAGGCTGCGCTGCAAACCCAGGCCCGGCGGGCGTTGGCGCGGGCGCAGGCTGGTGGGCAACAGGTTGATGCCCAGGTCCGCCGCATCCACGCGATGGGGCCGCAGGCCCAAGGTGGCGCAGGCGGCGAGGATCGGGTCCAGGCGTTCGCGCAGGATCGCCACCAGCGTCACCTCAAGGTGAGTGGGCGTGCGTTGCTCCTGACGCGCGACGAAGTACAACTGTTCGGCCTCGAACGGGGTGTAGCGGTCCAGTTCATAGCTCACCACATTGTCCAGGTGGCGCGCGGCGGCCAGGGGCAGTTGCACGGTTTGCCGCAGCACGTGGTCAGGGCCGAGCATCAGCACCTGGCGCGCATGGCCCGGTTCGACCGGTGCGGTCAGCGGCCAGTGATGGATGCGCTCCGGCGGTTCCTGCAGGGCCAGCCAGCTCGGCACACAGCCGCGCAGCTCTGTAAGCCACAGGCGCCAGGCCTGTTGCAGCAGGCTGCCGCGCCAGTGGCGGGCGATAGGTTCGAGTCGATTCATTCTTGCCACCGCACCACCCGATAGGGCTGTGCGCTGTCCTCCACGGGGCTCAGTGAGACGGTGATACGCAGGCGCGCCTGATAACCGCCGGGCCGTTCGGCGCGGCTGTCGATTTCTACGACCTGGCCGGGGTCGGCGCCCTCGGCGTTGCGGCTTGGCAGGTTGAGCGCCTTGCGCATCAAGGGGCTGGCGAACGCCGGATCGGGTCGATCCAGGTCGCTCCATAAGGTGATTTCGGGCAACAGTTGGCTGTAGAGCGCCTGGGTCATGCCAGGCAGCTGGCGCACTTCTTCCAACACCCGCAACGGCGCCAGGCCCTGGCGGCGCCGGGCTTGGAGGGCCTTGACCCATTGCTGCGCCTGAACGGGCGTGGCACCGCAGGCCAGGGCCAGGCGCGTGAGGTCATCCGCCGCAGCATTGATCAGGTACAGCTTGCCGCGCTCGCTGCGCAGGCTGACCTGCAACCGCGCATCATCAAAGTTCAGCGCGATAGCGCGCCCATCGGCCACCCAGTGCGGCTGCGCCATGACCATGGCGATACCGGCCTGGGCGGCCAGTTGCGTGCGGGTGTGCTGGCCCAGCCACAGCGCCTGGCGGCTTTGCAATTGCACCCAACCGGCCAGGCCGCCGAGCAGCACGCTGAGCAAGGCCAGCACCCACAGCACCAGCAGCAACGCCGCACCGCGCTGGCGCTTCATTCTTCCAGGCTGCCGCTGGAAAGGTTCAGGCGCAGCGCAATCACTTGGGTGACCCACGGCACCGGCCCGTTGAGGCTGGCCGCGATGCGCACCGCATCAGGCAGGCGCCGCGGCCAGGGCCAGTCGCTGACCCAGCCGGTCGGCTGGCCCAGGGGCGACAGGCCGCGGTAGCTGAACTGCAGCTGCTCAACATGGTTGAGCAGTACCTGCGGGTCAACGCGGGCGGGGTTGATGCGCGATTCCAACTGCGCAAACTCCACCTGCAAGGCCTGGTCGACCCGCTGCAGGGTAAAGCGCTGGATACCGCCACCGAGCACACCGGGCAAGGTCGCCACAAACTGCAGGCGCTCGGGCGTGCCGCTGAAAAAACCTTCAGCCTGGCTGTCGTCCTCGGTTATATCCAGGGGCAGCGCCTCGCTGATGGCGGTGCGCAAGAACTGCTGGGCGGCCCGCATTTCGTCCAGGCTGACGCTGTAGCGCTGGGCCTTGGACACCGCACGGTTGGCGCCCAGCAGCGCGCCGCCGACCAGCACCAGCAGCACCGCCAGCAAGCTGAGCACCACGAGGATTTCCAACAGGGTGAAGCCCTGTTCGCGGCGCTTCACAGGCGCGCCTTCAAGGTGCTGAAGTGGGCCTGATGCGGGCCTTCGCTGACGGTCAGGTCGACGCGATACAGGTGCGGCGGTTGGCGGCTGAGCGTGAGTTGCCAGTGGATGCCGTCCAGTTCGCCCTGGCTGACCCCGCTGTCGAGGCGGCCGGCGGTTTCCTGATCGAGCACCGTGAGCGCCGCGTGGGTCAGGCGGTCACTGCGCGCCACCTGTGCCAGGGAACGTGCGCTCTGACCGAAGGCGACCAGCAGCACCGTGCTGCACACCGCCAGCAGCGTCAGGGCGGCGAGCATCTCGAGCAGGGTGAAACCCGCCTGGCGCTTCATGGCAACGCCTTGGACTGCACGCTGCCGGTCAGCCAGCCGATATCGATACGCCAGCGCCGCGTGCCGTTGGCGAGCAGCAGGTTGCCGCCCGTGGAGCTGCCGTCTGGGTAGAACTCCACCGCCGAGCCGACCTGCTCGGCGGTGTGCACACTCAGCTGCAGGTCTTGCGGCCAATAGCGCGGCGCGCGGCCCGGTGCGCTGAACGCGCGGTGGGGCAGATCGAACTCGGTACGCGCCGCCTGGCCGCTGATAATCGCCGCGGCCCGCGTGGTGCGCAGTGCCTCGACCATTTGCCCGACCACACGACGCTCCTTGGCCACTTGCAGGCCCTGGCGCAACCCGACGCTGAGCACGCCGGCAGCGAGGCTGACCAGCAGGATCACCACCAGCATTTCCAGCAGGGTGAAACCACGCTGGGCCATCGGCTGCTTATTCCCAATTGCCCAGGTCGGCACTGTAGCCCTCGCCACCGGGTTGGCCGTCCTGGCCGTAGAAGATCAGGTCAAACGCGCCGTGCTCACCGGGAAACCGATAGCCGAACGCGTGGCCGAACGGGTCTTTCAATTCCGACGGCTTGGCGTACGGCCCCGCCCAACCGGAGGCCGTGGCGGGCTTGTCCACCAGCTGTTGCAGGCTGGTGGGCGGCGAGCCGACGTCCAGCGCGTAGCTGTCGATTTTCATGCTCAAGCCGGCGAGCTGCGCCTTGCCGGCGCCGTACTTGCCCTTGTCCACATTGCCGCCGACCTGACGTACCACGATGGTCGCGACAATGCCCAGCAGCACGATCACGGCGAGCATTTCCAGCAGGGTGAAACCACGTTGGCGGCGTCGGGCATTCATCGTTTATAGCTCCTTGAACATTTAGATATGGCTGGTGAGGCTCATCAACGGCAGCATGATTGCGAGCATGATCACCGCCACCAGCACCGCCATGAACACGGTCAGGCTGGGCACCAGCGCGGCGAGCAACCGGTCGATGCCGCGCTTGGCCTCGACGTCGAAAATATCGGCGACCTTGAGCAGCATGCTGTCCAGTTCACCGGCCTGTTCACCGACTTCGATCATTTGCAGGGCCAGCTCGGGCAGCAAGGGTTGCTCGCCAAACGCCCGGCCCAGGGTGCCGCCCGCCTTCACCGCTTCGGCGGCCATCGCCACTTGCGCCTGCAGCGCACGGTTACTGCAGACTTGCCGGGCAATCACCAGCGCCGGCAGCAGCGCGACGCCATTGCTGAGCAAGGTGCCGAGGGTGCGCGTCAACCGCGCCGCTTCGACCCGCTGCAACAGCGGGCCAAGCACACGCAGGCCGAGCACGCGACGGTCCCAGCGCTCGCGACGGCGTGGCTGGCGCAGGCTGATCAGCAGCGCCCACAGGATCGCGATCAATCCGGCCAGCACCAGCAGCCCATGGGCACCGAGAAACTCGCCAAGGCCCAGGATCACTTCGGTGATCAGCGGGATCGGCACGCCCAGGTCCTGGAATATCGGCACGAATTGCGGCACCACATACGCCAGCAACAACGCCAGCGAACCCAGCACACCCACCACCAGGAACGCCGGGTAGATCAGCGCATTGATTACCTCGCCACGCAGCCGCTGGCTGCGTTCCAGGTAGTCGCCGAGCTGATGCAGGGTGCGTTCCAGCGCGCCGCCGGCTTCACCGGCGCGCACCAGGCTCAGGTACAACGGCGAGAAGCTGCCGCCCGCCTGTTCCAGCGCGGCCGACAGCGGCTTGCCGGCCTTGACCTCGTCGCGGATGCGCTCGATCAAGCCGCGTACCTGGGGCGGGCCGGGTTGTTTTAGCAACAGGCCAAGGCAACGTTCTAGAGGCTGACCGGCGCCCAGCAGGGTCGCCAGTTGTTGCGTGAAGCTGACCAGGCCCGCGCCTTTCAGCGCCCCGCGCACCGGGGTCAACAAGGGCCTGCCCGCCGTTTCGAGCTGCAACAACAGCAGGCCGCGCTTGTGCAGCGCGGCAACGGCAGCGGCCTGGTCCCGGGCTTGCAGGGTGCCGTTGTGGGCGACACCCTGGCTGTCGAGGGCGCGAAACTTGAACAGCGTCACACAGGTTCCCCACGGGTGACGCGCAGCACTTCTTCGAGCGTGGTGATGCCGGCCAGCGCCTGGCGCAAGCCCTCTTCATACAAGGTGCGCAGGCCGGCGCGGCGGGCAGCTTGCTCAAGGGTGGCGGCGTCGGCGTGGCGCATCAGCAGGCCGCGTAATTCATCGTCCATCACCAGCAATTCGGTGAGGGCGCTGCGGCCATGGTAGTCGCCGTGGTAGAGCAGGATCGGGCGCTGGTCGGTCAGACGCCCCAGGCCATGTTCCTCGATCAACGCCGGTGGCGCTTCGAACGCCACGCGCGTGGCCGGGTCCAGGCGGCGCACCAGGCGCTGGGCCAGAATGCCGCTGACGGTGGAGGCGATCAGGTAGCTTTCCACGCCCATGTCCAGCAGCCGCGTGATGCTGGCGGCGGCGCTGTTGGTGTGCAGGGTGGACAGTACCAGATGGCCGGTGAGCGAGGACTGGATGGCGATGCGGCAGGTTTCCAGGTCACGGATTTCGCCGATCATGATCACGTCCGGGTCCTGGCGCACGATGGAGCGCAGCACGCCGGCAAAGTCCAGGCCGATGGCGGGTTTTACCTGAATCTGGTTGATGCCTTCGAGCTGGTATTCGACCGGGTCTTCCACGCTGATGATCTTGCGCTCAGGGGTATTGAGGCGCGACAACGCGGTGTAGAGCGTGGTGGTTTTGCCCGAGCCGGTCGGCCCGGTCACCAGCAGAATGCCGTGGGGCCGTTCCAGCAATTGGAGGAAGGTATCCAGACGCTGGCCATCGAAGCCCAGGCTGGGAAAATCGAACTGCACGGTTTGTCGGTCGAGCAAACGCATCACCACCGATTCGCCGAAACTGGTGGGCACGGTGGACACGCGCAAGTCCAGCTCCTTGCCCTGGATGCGCAGCATGATGCGCCCGTCCTGGGGCAGGCGGCGCTCGGCAATGTCCAGGCGCGCCATGATCTTGACCCGTGAAATCACCGCCGCCGAAGAACTTGCCGGAGGTGCCTCGGCGTCGTGCAGTACACCGTCGATGCGGTAGCGCACCTTGAGCTGGTGTTCGAAGGGTTCGATGTGGATATCCGAGGCTCGCTGTTCCACGGCGCGCTGCAGGATCAGGTTGACCAGGCGAATCACCGGCGCTTCGGACGCCATGTCCTTGAGGTGCTCGATATCTTCGACGGAGCCGCCCTGCTCGCCCAGGTTCTCCACCAGCGTGCCCATGGCGGATCGGCCCTGGCCGTAATAGCGCTCGATCAGGCTGTCGACTTCAGTGCGTGGGCCGACGGCCAGCCAGATCGGCACCTGGCAGGCATAGGCCAGGGCCTGGAACGGATACACCTGGGAAGGGTTGGCCGACAGTACGCGCAACCCGCCATCTGCCCAACTGATGGGCACCAGCTGATAGTGACGCAGAAAGCGCTCGGTCAGCGTGGGTAAAGGGTCGAGCAGCGGCGGCGCCGCATCGGCGTGCAAGAGGGGCGCGTCGAGCAAGGCGGACCAGGCGCGGGCCAGTTCGGCTTCGCTGACCAGCCCCAGGCGCGTGAGCAGACCCAGCAGGTCCGCACCCTCGGTGGACAAGCGCCGGGCGCGTTCCAGGTCGACCGTCTTCAACCCGGCATGCGCCATCAGCCATGCGCACACCCGTTCGGTGTGCGGGACAGGCATCTGGCAGGCATCGATAAGGGCTGACGACATAGTGGAGTGATATCTGATAAGGCGAAAAGTATGGCTATTTGAAACTACCGAACAATGCCATTAGTTCGCCATTGCCCTGGCAGGAATTAGCCGGGGGTATCGACTGGAAGTTATAGCTCTAGTTCCTGAAGATGGGGAATAAAAATACAAAACATTGCTGAATGCACTGATTTAGAGCGCTGGCAGCCAAAAGCCACTAGTTGCAATTAGCCATACCTATTAGTTGCTCAGGCACTTTCTCGTTCAATTAACCGGCAGTGCAAAAGATTCAGGCGCTCAACTTCGCCCTCGACCGGTAATACACCCAAACTTTCCAGAACACGCGTGGCGGCTAATACCCCGATCTCCAGGGCAGGCGGCTGGATGGTGCTGAGGCTGGGCAGCAACATCTGCGCAAACGGGTAGTCGCCAAAGCCCAGCACCGCGCAATCCTCAGGGATGCTCAACCCTGCGCGCTGCCCGGCCAGCAGCCCGCCGGCGGCCAGGTTGTCATTGGCAAAAAAGATGGCGTCGGGTTTCAGGGCCTGGCTCATCAGCGCTTCCATGGCCTGTTTGCCGGCTTCGAAGGGCGCGCGGTCGGCGTCCGGGGCGAACACCCAGCGTGGCACGCCGAGTTCGTTGAGGGTCGCGATAAACCCATCGCGCCGCTCAAGCGCGCTGAAGTCCCCGGCCGCGCTGTTTTGCACGAAGGCCATGCGCCGATACCCCTTGCCATGCAGGTAATGCGCGGCCGTGACGCCGACTTCATAGTGGGAAAACCCCACCTGCAGCGGCTCGCGCTGCGGCACGTAGTCCCAGGTTTCCACCACCGGAATCTGCGCCTCGGCGATCATCTTTTCGGTGCCTGCACTGTGAAAGCGGCTGGTGAGGACCAATGCCGCCGGCGACCACCCGAGAAACGCACGCACCGCACTTTCTTCTTGCTCGACGCTGAAATAGCTGGACGCCAATAACAGCTGGTAGCCATGGCGGCTGAGGGTGTCGCTGAAACCCTGCAGGGTGTTGGCAAAGATCGGCCCCGAGATATTCGGGATCACCATCGCCACGATCCGGCCCCGTGCGGAGGCCAGGCCACCGGCCACCAGGTTTGGCACATAGCCCAGTTGCGCGACAACCTGGGCGATACGCTCGCGGCGTTCGGGCGAAACCTGCTCCGGCTGGTTGAAATAACGCGACACGGTGATCGCCGACACCCCGGCCTGGCGCGCTACGGTGTTGAGGGTGACGCGGCCGGCGCCACGACGTTTGCGCGGTTTTACTGGGTCCACGGAATGATCCTGCTAAAAACCAAAAAGAATATAAAACTAATTTATTAGTATTTGACGCTCTAAATCGGCGCCTTCAATAATACCGATGTTAGCGCTACCAAGGCGCATTGTCAGCTACTCGCTCGAGCGAATGCCCATGACATTACACAGGCGCTGACGGTCGCAGAACCGCAGCGGACCAGGGCTTTTTTTCGAGCGGGCACTCTATGCACAACTTTCCACGGCACACATCCTTACTGCTTCTGGCTGGCCTGAGCGCCCTTCCCGCCCCCGGCGCCTACGCTGGCGACGAACAGCAACCTACGCTCGAAGCGGTGACGGTCACCGCCACCCGGCGTGAAGAGTCATTGCAGAAAGTGCCGGTGGCGGTCTCGGTGCTCGACGGCGAACAACTGGAGCGGGACAACCGCAACGGTGTGGCGAGCATTGCGCAGCAAGTGCCGTCGCTGAATTTCCGCACCGGCGCCTCAAACAAGGACACCTCATTGTTCGTGCGCGGCGTGGGTACCATTTCCACCTCCCCCGGCGTAGAACCGACCGTGGCCACGGTGATCGACGGCGTGGTGTATGCGCGCCCCGGCCAGGCCACCCTCGACCTGCTGGACCTGGAGCGCATCGAAGTGCTGCGCGGCCCGCAAGGCACGCTGTTCGGCAAGAACGCGTCGGCCGGTGTGCTGAACATCACCAGCAAGGCGCCGACGGCCGACACCCACGGTTTTATCGATCAGTCGTTCTACAGCGGCAATGAAAGCCGTACCCGCTTCGGCATCGGTGGCAGCCTGGTGCCGGAGGTGCTCAAGGGCTCAATCAGTACCCTGTTCGGCAGTTATGACGGCAATGTCGACAACCGGCACAACGGCCAAGAGGTCAACGGCTACAACCACAAAGGTATTCGCGGCAAGCTCGAGTTCACGCCCAATGACGACGTGAAGCTGACCCTGATCGCCGACTACATGCAGTCCCACGATGACGCGCCCAACGGCGTGGTCAGCAAGTCCCTGAGCCCGGCTTTCAGCAACGCCTTGAGCCCGGTGCGCGCCGCGAACGACAACCGTGACATCAACACCGACACCCGCAGCCATGTCGAAGACACCAACAAAGGCTTGTCGGCCCAACTGGACTGGAACCTGGGCGACTACACCCTGACGTCGATCACCGCCTGGCGCGGCTGGGACAACACCCAGTACCAGGACGGTGACCGCCTCGGCACCGTCACCGCTGCCTTTCCCGGCACCGCCGACAAGGGCGAGCTGGCGTTCGACCAATACTCCCAGGAGCTGCGCCTGGCCTCACCCAAGGGCGAATTCCTCGAATACGTCGCTGGCCTGTTCTACATGCATGGCAAGGACGAGGAAACCTATCAACGCACCCTGACCACCAATGCGCGCACCGACCGTGGCGTCGCCGACTACAGCACCACCAGCGACAGCTACGCGGCGTTCGGCGAGACAACCCTCAACTTCACCTCGCGCTTTCGCGGCATCGCCGGGTTGCGCTACACCCACGACGACCTGAAGTACGATCACCGTCGCGTGTCCACCTCGGCCACCACCGTCAGCGGCATTCAACCGACCACCGCAAGTTCTGGTTCGGTGGACGAGGACGGTTGGTCCGGCCGGCTCGGTGTGCAGTACGACCTTGCCGACAGCGTCACCAGCTACCTCACTTACTCGCGTGGCTACAAAGGCCCGGCATACAACGTGTTCTTCAACATGCAGCCGCGCGACACCGAGGCGCTCAAGCCGGAAACCTCCAACACCTGGGAAGCCGGGATCAAGGCCACCGCCTGGAACAACCGCCTGACCACCAACCTGGCGGTGTTCCACAGTGACTACGACAACTACCAGGCCAACTTTTTCGACACCGTCGCCGGCCAAGTGGTGACGCGCCTGATCAACGCCGGCAGCGTCAGCACCGAAGGCGTCGAGCTCGATTACGCGCTGCAGGCCACCCAGCAACTCAAACTGTCCGGCGCCCTGGCCTATACCCGCGCGCGCATCGATGAATTCGCCTGCCCGCCAGGGGCGGCGGCCACCTGCAATGTGAATGGCAAGCCCCTGCCGTACAGCCCGGATTGGAAAAGCTACGTGCGCGCCGATTACACGATCCCGCTGGACAATGGCCTGGATATCGAACTGGGCACCGACTACAACTGGCAGAGCGAAGTGCAATACGACATCAGTCAGAACCTGGACACCAAGCAAGGCGCGTACGGCATCTGGAACGCCAGCGTCGCGTTGGCCGACTACACCAACGGCTGGCGCGTGGCGCTGCTGGCGAAGAACCTCGCCGACAAATCCTACTCACCGCTGCTGGCCAGCGGCGGCAACTACATCTACCGCGCCGTGCCCCGTGACGATGAGCGTTACTTCGGCGTGCAACTGCGCAAGGATTTCTAAGATGAGCCGCCAACTGAAACTCGGCGCCTTTCTGATGGCCACCGGGCACCACGTGGCCGCATGGCGCCACCCGGATGTGCCGGCCAATGCCGGGCTGGATTTCGCCCACTACAAGCACCTGGCGCAGGTAGCGCAAGCGGCAAAGTTCGACACGCTGTTCGTCGCCGACAGCATCGCCGCCGCCACCGGAGAGGTCGCCAGCCAGATGGCACGCTCGGATCATTTCGAACCTTTGACCCTGCTCTCGGCCCTCAGCGCCGTGACCGAGCATATCGGCCTGATCGCGACCGCCACCACCAGCTACAACGAGCCCTACCACGTGGCGCGCAAATTCGCCTCGCTGGACCACCTCTCCGGCGGGCGCGCAGGTTGGAACCTGGTGACCTCGGACAACGCCGCCGAGGCGCTGAATTTCGGCCGCGAAGAGCACCTGGGTCATGAAGAACGCTACAGCCGCGCGCGGGAGTTTCACCAGGTCGTGACCGGGCTGTGGGACAGCTGGGACGACGACGCCTTCGTGCGCGACAAAGCCAGCGGCCGCTACTACGACCCCGAAAAGCGTCACGTGCTCGACCACGTCGGCGAACACTTCCGGGTCAAAGGCCCGCTGAACGTGGCGCGCTCCCCCCAGGGCCAACCCGTCATCGTACAGGCCGGCTCCTCGGAAACCGGCCGAGAACTGGCCGCGCAAACCGCCGAAGTGGTGTTTACCGCACAAACCTCATTGGCCAACGCCCAAGCGTTTTACAGCGACCTCAAGGGACGCCTGGGCCGCTACGGACGCGCGGCGGACTCACTGCTGATCATGCCCGGCGTGTTTGTCGTGGTCGGGCAGACCGAGGCCGAGGCACAGGCCAAGTTCGAGGCCTTCCAAAACCTGGTGGAACCACAGGTGGGCGTCGCCCTGCTGGGACGCATGCTGGGTAATTTCGACCTGTCCGGCTACCCACTCGATGGGCCGCTACCGGAACTGCCGCTGACCGACAGCGGGCAACGCAGCCGTCAGCAACTGCTGAGCGCATTGGCCCAGCGCGAACACCTGACACTGGCACAACTGGGGCGGCGGATTGCGGGCGGACGCGGTCATTACAGCCTGATCGGCACACCGGTTAAGATCGCGGATGAGATGCAGCATTGGTTCGAACACGGTGCGGCGGATGGTTTCAACATCCTGGTGCCGCACCTGCCAGGCGGGCTGGAGGATGTGGCTCGGTGGGTGGTGCCTGAGCTGCAACGGCGTGGGGTGTTTCGACGGGAATACAGTGGCAGTACTTTGCGGGAGAATCTGGGGTTGGTTCGGCCGGGGAATCGGTTTGTGGGGGTGGGTTTGGAGAGGCTCGTTTAATGATGAGGCTCAGAATATTTCGCGGTGCGTTTGACTTGGGGGGGTCGAAATCGCAGGCACAAAAAAGCCGATCTACCTGATCGGCTCAATTGTCTGATTTTACTCAGTGAATATGGTCGGGACGGAGTGATTCGAACACTCGACCCCTAGCACCCCATGCTAGTGCGCTACCGGACTGCGCTACGCCCCGACTAGGCGTGTTACTGGGTTTGCTTCTTGACGAAGCGAACCGGAATATACCGCAAGCTTTTGAAATGTGGAAGTATTTTTAAAGCCTGAATCACTTCTTCAATACCACCAGCACATCTTCGAGTTCGGAGATCATCTGGCGGATCAGTTGCTTGTATTGGGTGGTGTCGTCTTTGGCTTCATCACCGGACATGCGCTGGCGCGCGCCGCTGATGGTGAACCCCTGGTCGTACAGCAATGCGCGGATCTGTCGGATCATCAGCACGTCCTGGCGCTGATAATACCGACGGTTCCCAGTACGTTTGACGGGGTTGAGTTGAGGAAACTCCTGCTCCCAGTAGCGCAGCACGTGCGGTTTTACCGCACACAGCTCGCTGACTTCACCGATGGTGAAGTAGCGTTTGCCCGGGATGACGGGTAGTTCGTCGTTATGACTTGGTTCCAGCATAAGCCTCAACTCGGGCCTTCAACTTCTGCCCTGGACGAAAGGTGACCACACGGCGAGCCGTGATCGGGATTTCTTCTCCCGTTTTTGGATTGCGGCCAGGCCGCTGGCGTTTGTCCCGCAGGTCAAAATTGCCGAAACCGGACAATTTGACCTGTTCGTTGTCTTCCAAAGCGTGCCGGATCTCTTCAAAAAACAGCTCGACCAATTCCTTGGCCTCGCGCTTGTTCAGACCCAGCTCTTCGTACAGACGTTCCGCCATCTCAGCTTTCGTCAAAGCCCCCATACGTCACTTCCTTAACGTGGCGTTCAACCTTTGTTCGAGCGAGGTGAGGATATTTTGTGTCGTGGTATTCACCTCATCGTCATTAAGAGTGCGCGATGGATGCTGCCAGGTCAAGCCAACCGCAAGGCTTTTTCTATGCGGATCAATGCCTTTACCCTGATAGACGTCAAATAGCCTGAGGTCTGTCAGCCATTCCCCTGCATTTTCACGGATTACATCCAGAACGGCAGTGGCGGCGACTTCACGATCGGCGATCAGGGCCAGGTCACGACGCACTTCAGGGAAGCGCGACAACTCGCTGAATTTAGGCATCTTGCCCGACGCAACTTCAGCCAGGACCAGTTCGAAAACGAAGACGGGTCGATCCAGACCCAGGGTTTTCGACAGTTCCGGGTGAATGGCGCCGACAAAGCCGACCAAACGACCTTCGCGCTCGATGCGGGCAGTCTGGCCTGGGTGCAGCGCAGGGTGTTTACCGGGCAGGAATGTGAAGGCGTCCAGCGCACCGGCGAAGCCCAGCACCGCTTCCACGTCAGCCTTGACGTCAAAGAAGTCCACGGCGTCGCGGCCCTGTGCCCAGCCTTCCGGCAGGCGGCTACCGCAGACCACACCGGCCAGCATGGGCTCTTGCTTCAAGCCATCGAGTTGACCCACAAAGCGCAGGCCGCTTTCGAACATGCGCACGCGGTCTTGCTGGCGGTTCAGGTTGTGAGACAGCGCCTTGACCAAGCCTGGCCACAGCGACGAACGCATGGCCGCCATGTCGTTGGAAATGGGGTTGGCCAGCAACAAAGGCTCAACGCCTGGGTTGAACAGCTCGAACTGCTTTGGATCGATGAAGCTGTAAGTCACGGCTTCCTGATAGCCACGAGCAACCAGCAGGCGACGCAGCTCAGGCAGGTGCGCACGCGCTTCGGCCTTGGGTTGCGGTGCAAGACGCGCTTGCGGGTAGCGAACCGGCAGGCGGTTGTAACCGTACAAGCGCGCCAGTTCTTCGATCAGGTCGACTTCCAGGCTGATATCGAAACGATGGCTTGGTACTTCAACGTGCCACTGCCCTTCCCCACCGGCGGAGATGGCCAGGCCGAGGGCCGACAGCAGTTGCTCGATCTGGGCAGGCTCGATCACCAGGCCGAGCATTTGCTCAACGCTTTTGGCACGCAGCGTGATCGGCGCAATGGACGGCAGGAACTGTTCGTTGACGGTTTCGGTGATCGGGCCGGCTTCGCCACCGGTGATTTCCAGCAGCAGGCCGGTGGCGCGCTCCATGGCTTCACGGGCGAGCTTCCAGTCTACGCCGCGCTCATAGCGGTGCGATGCATCGGTGTGCAGGCCGTAGGAACGGGCCTTGCCGGCGATGGCGATCTGGTCGAAGAATGCGCTTTCAAGGAATACGTCGCGAGTGGTCGCGGACACACCGCTGTGCTCGCCGCCCATCACGCCGGCGATGGCCAGGGCGCGGGCATGGTCGGCGATAACCAGGGTGTCTGCACGCAGGCTGACTTCCTGGCCGTCGAGCAGTACCAGCTTCTCGCCTTCTTCGGCCATGCGCACGCGGATGCCGCCATTGATTTCGGCAAGGTCGAACGCGTGCAGCGGTTGGCCCAGCTCCAACATCACATAGTTGGTGATATCGACGGCCGCATCGATGCTGCGCACGTCGGCACGGCGCAGGCGCTCAACCATCCACAGCGGGGTAGGTTTGGACAGATCGACGTTACGGATAACGCGTCCCAGGTAACGTGGGCAGGCGTTTGGCGCCAGTACTTCAACCGAGCGCACCTCATCGTGCACGGCTGGCACGCTGGCAACCACTGGACGGGTGACAGGAACGTTGTACAGCGCGCCCACTTCACGGGCCAGACCCGCCAGGGACAGGCAGTCGCCACGGTTCGGGGTCAGGTCGACCTCGATGCTGGCATCTTCCAGTTCCAGGTAGACACGAATGTCCTGGCCTACCGGCGCGTCGGCCGGCAGCTCCATCAAGCCGTCGTTGCCCTCGCCGACCTGCAGCTCCGCCTGGGAGCACAGCATGCCGTTGGACTCAACGCCGCGCAGCTTGGCCTTCTTGATCTTGAAGTCGCCTGGTAGTTCGGCACCGATCATGGCGAACGGAATCTTCAGGCCCGGGCGCACATTGGGCGCTCCGCACACGACCTGGAAAGTCTCCGCGCCATTGCTGACCTGGCACACACGCAATTTGTCGGCATCCGGGTGCTGCTCGGTGCTCAGCACCTCGCCCACTACCACACCACTGAATACACCGGCGGCCGGGGTGACGCTATCGACCTCAAGACCGGCCATCGACAGACGGGCAACCAACTCGTCGCGCTCTACCTGCGGGCTTACCCAGCCACGCAGCCATTGTTCACTGAATTTCATCCTGCTCTCCTAAAGATTCGTTACGACTAGCGAAATTGCGCGAGGAACCGCAAGTCGTTGTCGAAGAACAGACGCAAGTCGTTCACGCCGTAACGCAGCATGGCCAGACGCTCAACGCCCATGCCGAAGGCAAAGCCCGAAAATTCTTCCGGGTCGATCCCGGACATGCGCAGCACGTTGGGGTGAACCATGCCGCAGCCCATCACTTCCAGCCAGCCGGTCTGCTTGCACACGCGGCAGCCTTTACCGCTGCACATCACGCATTCCATATCGACTTCAGCGGACGGCTCGGTGAATGGGAAGAAGGACGGACGGAAACGCACCGCCAGTTCTTTTTCGAAGAACACCCGCAGGAACTCTTCGATGGTGCCTTTGAGGTCGGCGAAATTGATGTCGCGATCAACCAGCAGGCCTTCGACCTGGTGGAACATCGGCGAGTGGGTGATATCGGAGTCGCTACGGTACACACGGCCTGGGCAGACGATGCGGATCGGCGGCTTGTTCGCTTCCATGGTGCGGACCTGTACCGGCGAGGTATGGGTGCGCAGCAACATGTTCGCGTTGAAATAAAAGGTGTCGTGCATCGACCGGGCCGGGTGATGGCCTGGGATGTTGAGCGCCTCGAAGTTGTGATAGTCGTCTTCGACCTCAGGGCCCTCGGCAATGCCGTAGCCAATGTGGGTGAAGAACTGTTCGATACGCTCCAGAGTCCGAGTGATCGGATGCAGACCGCCCGACGCCTGGCCACGGCCAGGCAAGGTCACATCAATGGACTCGGCGGCGAGCTTGGCCGCAAGATCGGCCTCCTCGAGCGACGCCTTGCGCGCATTGAGAACCTCGGTGACGCGCTCCTTGGCAACGTTGATCAGCGCACCGACCTGCGGACGCTCTTCTGCCGGCAAATTCCCCAGGGTCTTCATCACCTGAGTCAATTCGCCCTTTTTGCCAAGGTAGTGAACCCGGATTTGCTCCAGGGCATTGATATCTTCAGCGCTTTGCACAGCCTCAAGAGCTTGAGCGACGAGCGCGTCCAGGTTTTCCATGTACAGACTCCAGATACAAAATAGGGGAAGAGCTTGAAGGCTCTTCCCCTATTTATGACGTTTACCACCGTGGGCTACAGGCGTAACCCAGGGTGACTGTCGGGGGTACTTAAGCCAAGGAGGCTTTAGCTTTCTCGACAATCGCAGCAAACACCGCTTTTTCGTTCACGGCCAGTTCAGCCAGAACCTTACGGTCGATTTCGATGGACGCTTTTTTCAGGCCAGCGATGAAACGGCTGTAGGACAGACCGTTAACACGTGCACCAGCGTTGATACGAGCGATCCACAGAGCGCGGAACTGACGTTTTTTCTGACGACGGTCACGGTAGGCGTATTGGCCTGCCTTGATTACCGCTTGCTTGGCAACACGGAATACGCGTGAACGCGCGCCGTAGTAGCCTTTAGCAAGTTTCAGAATTTTTTTGTGACGCTTACGGGCAATGACGCCACGCTTTACACGAGCCATGAGTTACTTCCTCTATTCTTGATCCAAAAATTAACGAAGGCGCAGCATGCGCTCGACTTTTGCCACGTCAGACGGATGCAGCAAGCTGCTACCGCGCAGTTGACGCTTACGCTTGGTCGACATTTTGGTCAGGATGTGGCTCTTGAAAGCGTGCTTGTGCTTGATACCGTTAGCAGTTTTCAGAAACCGCTTAGCAGCACCACTTTTAGTCTTCATCTTTGGCATGTTCGGATACTCCGCATTCAGTTGATAAACATAATCAGAAGGCCTGCCGTGCCCTGTTGATTACTTCTTCTTTTTCGGGGCGATGACCATGATCAGTTGGCGTCCTTCCATCTTAGGATGCTGTTCGACCGAACCGTACTCGAGCAGGTCAGCTTCAACCCGCTTGAGGAGTTCCATCCCCAGCTCCTGGTGGGCCATCTCACGGCCGCGGAATCGCAAGGATACCTTGGCCCTGTCCCCATCACTCAGGAAACGTACCAGGTTGCGCAGTTTTACCTGGTAATCCCCTTCCTCCGTCCCTGGACGAAACTTGATTTCTTTTACTTGAATCTGCTTCTGGTTCTTCTTCGCTGCGGCAACCTGTTTCTTCTTCTCGAAGATCGACTTGCCGTAGTCCATCACCCGGCAAACGGGTGGGATTGCATCGGCGGAAATTTCCACCAGGTCCAGCTTGGACTCTTCTGCAATACGAAGCGCTTCATCAATCGAGACGATGCCAATCTGCTCGCCATCAGCGCCAATTAACCGAACCTCGCGTGCCGAGATATTCTCGTTGATCGGGGCTTTCGGTGCAGCTCGTTTATCTTGTCTCATTTCACGCTTAATAATAATTACTCCGAATCTGGGCGACCACGCCGGGAAACCGCTTGCGCGAGGAACTCAGCGAACTGGGCGACGGGCATCGAGCCCAGGTCAGCACCTTCACGAGTACGCACAGCGACAGTCTGCATCTCGACTTCCCGATCTCCAATAACCAAAAGATAGGGAACCTTGAGCAAAGTATGCTCACGGATTTTAAAGCCGATCTTTTCATTTCTCAAGTCGGACTTGGCACGAAATCCGCTTTCGTTGAGTGTTTTTTCAACCTCGGCGGCAAAATCTGCCTGTTTATCAGTGATGTTCATGATCACTGCCTGAGTCGGAGCAAGCCACGCCGGGAATGCACCCTCGTAGTGCTCGATCAGGATTCCGACGAACCGTTCGAACGAGCCGAGGATCGCCCGGTGCAGCATAACCGGGTGTTTACGGCTGTTGTCTTCGGAGACGTATTCGGCTCCCAGACGGATCGGCAGGTTAAAATCGAGCTGCAGGGTACCACACTGCCAGACGCGGCCAAGGCAATCTTTCAGCGAGAACTCGATCTTGGGACCGTAAAACGCCCCCTCTCCCGGTTGCAGATCGTACGCAAGGCCCGCACTGTCGAGCGCTGCGGCCAGTGCAGCTTCGGCGCGATCCCAGAGCTCGTCGGAGCCAACACGCTTTTCCGGACGAGTGGACAGCTTCATTTCGACTTCGGTAAAACCGAAATCGCGGTAAACGTCCATGGTCAACTTGATGAACGCGGCGGATTCAGCCTGCATCTGTTCTTCAGTACAGAAGATATGCGCGTCGTCCTGGGTAAAGCCGCGTACACGCATGATGCCGTGCAGCGCACCCGATGGCTCGTTGCGGTGGCAGGCACCGAACTCGGCCAGACGCATTGGCAACTCGCGGTAGCTTTTCAGGCCCTGGTTGAACACCTGCACGTGGCAAGGGCAGTTCATCGGCTTGATGGCGTAGTCGCGGTTTTCCGACTGGGTGGTGAACATATTGTCGGCGTAGTTGGCCCAGTGCCCGGACTTCTCCCACAGGCTGCGATCAACGACCTGCGGGGTCTTGATCTCAAGGTAACCGTTTTCACGCTGAACCTTGCGCATGTACTGCTCGAGCACCTGGTACAGGGTCCAGCCGTTCGGGTGCCAGAACACCATGCCCGGCGCTTCTTCCTGGAGGTGGAACAGGTTCAGACGCTTGCCGATCTTGCGATGGTCGCGCTTTTCGGCTTCTTCAATACGCTGGATATAGGCGGCCAGCTGTTTCTTGTCAGCCCAGGCAGTGCCGTAGATCCGTTGCAGTTGCTCGTTCTTCGCATCACCGCGCCAGTAGGCGCCGGACAATTTGGTCAACTTGAAGGACTTGAGAAAACGTGTGTTCGGCACGTGCGGGCCACGGCACATGTCGACATATTCTTCGTGGTAGTACAGGCCCATGGCCTGCTCGTCCGGCATGTCTTCCACCAGACGCAGCTTGTAGTCTTCGCCACGGGCGGTGAATACATCGATCACTTCGGCACGCGGCGTGACTTTCTTGATGACGTCGTAATCTTTTTCGATCAGCGCGTGCATGCGCTGCTCGATCGCCGCCAGATCGTCTGGCGTGAAAGGACGCTCATAGGCGATGTCGTAATAGAAGCCTTCGTCGATGACCGGGCCAATCACCATTTTTGCGGTGGGGTACAGCTGCTTGACCGCATGGCCAATCAGGTGCGCACAAGAGTGGCGAATGATCTCCAGCCCCTCTTGATCCTTGGGCGTGATGATCTGCAGGGTGGCATCGGAGGTGACCAGGTCACTGGCATCGACCAGCTTGCCGTCGACCTTGCCGGCCACGGTGGCCTTGGCCAGGCCTGCACCAATGGATGCGGCGACCTCGGCTACGGAAACCGGATGATCGAACGAACGTTGACTGCCGTCGGGTAGAGTAATAGTTGGCATGGCGCCTCCTCTCCTAGTGGTGACCCCTACCAAAGGTCACGTGGGTTGGGATGAGCCAGTACAAGATCCAACACCAGGCCGCTCAATGCTGAACGCCTGCCTTACAGCGGCAGGAGCCTTTCGGCCAACCGATAATCGAACCAGAGTGACTGGATTGAACAAAAAAAGAACCTGGCAAGGCGGCAAATGGCACACCTGGAAAAAGCCAAGCCCAGGATGCTAGCACAGATGAACGGTCATCGCGCCGACGCAGCCTGCGGTAAAAGCAAATTCCATGCTTTATGGCGGCAAAAGTGAACTTGAGCTGTACGCCACGCCTCAAACACCCCGAGAATCGCCGTTCGTCCCCGACCCAAAGGAGCATCCCATGATGCGTTTTACCTCGACAATCGCCCTCGCCGCTTCCCTGGCATTCCTTTCGCTCGGCGCGCAAGCCGCGGCCCCATCGAACTGGCCTGCCGGCGCTCGTGACGCCTTCGTCAACGACTGCAGCGCCGCGGCCAGCCAGAACGTGGACGTCAAAACCGCCAAAGCCCACTGCGAATGTGGCGCCGACAAGATCAACGCCGAACTGAGCACTGCAGAAATCAAGGAATTGATGACCAATCAGAACGCCAGCGCGCAGCTTAAAAACAAAGCGGTCGCGGCAATTTCGTCCTGCAAAGTCGTGAAGAAAAAGTAAGAACGCTCACTGATCGGGCGTCTTTTTCGTCAGAAAAACAGCCCTAAAACGGCTGTTTCTCACAAATTATGCAGGTTTTACGGCTTTTTTTAACAGCTGATATTTCGCACCAAAGCCCCGTAAATCGGGGCTTTCAGGCAAACCAGGCACGAAACGCAACGCTATTGATTAGCAAACAATGCCTTGGGGGGGCTCCCAAGCCGAACATTTCGACTATGATAGCCCTGTGTGCCCAGTTGGCCTGAGCAGCACAGCACTACTGAAAATATATGTTTCTTGGAGATACACCATGTCTAATCGCCAAACCGGCACCGTTAAATGGTTCAACGATGAAAAAGGCTTCGGCTTCATCACTCCTCAAGGTGGCGGTGACGACCTGTTCGTACACTTCAAAGCTATCGAAAGCGACGGTTTCAAAAGCCTGAAAGAAGGCCAAACCGTTTCCTTCGTGGCTGAGAAAGGCCAAAAGGGTATGCAAGCTGCACAAGTTCGCGGCGAGTAATACTCCGCTGAGCTAAAAAAACCCCGTCCATGTGACGGGGTTTTTTATGGGCGCTGCAAAAGCCAGACGCTATCAGCCGCAGTTGACCCGCGTGATCACCAGATTATCGTCGGTGTTCAGGTTCAAGCGGTCGGACCGGTATTCCAGCGTGATCATGTCATTGGGCTTGAGGATACGGGCGTTCTGCGCACCGGCACGCGCACGCGCCTGCTCCAGCAGTTGAGGCGAGGCTTTCTGGCCGATCGTGAACTCGGCGGCCTTCGACTCACAGCGGCTATGACCGGCATCGGTCACGCTGGCATCTTTGCCTGGCTCAGAGGCACCCGGGGTGCTGCAACCCGCCAACGCGAGTGCTGCCAACAAAGTACCGAATGATGCGAGCTTCCAAGGCATGAAGCCTCCTATGATAAAAAATGGACAGAGATCGTGCGACAGCGATTGAGTTGATTGGTTTCAAGACATTAACGCCTCATACCCAAGTCTGCCTGACTCAGGCCGGGCAAGCGTCCAGTCAATCGTGACTGGATATGAACATGCTCAGTAGATATCGATGTAGTCCGACGTTGGGGTGGGCCAATTCTGGCTGAGCGCGTTGAAAATCTGCATCACCCAGACTTCATCGTTGGCGGCCACATTTCCCACATAACCGGAACCCTTGGCCCAGGTTTCCAGGCGAAACAGAAGACCTCCAATTTCGGCCCCCCCTACCACGCCAGAAGAGATGTAGGCGATACCGGCCTTGGTGACCCGCAATTGGGTGTGTTCATCGTCATTGGCGCTGGCAAGCAGTTGGCGCACGGCTACCAGCGTAAGATTCTCGGGGTTGTTCAAATCGATCTGCACGCGGTGTTTCCTGGCCAATAAACAGGACGACAGTGTCGCACACCCCGCCCTCATGCCTAAGTCGCAGTGCCAAATCCCGTGCAAAATGCTTAACTGCGCCCGTTGCAGCCGCACGCCAGCGCAACGCCCAGTACCTACAATCGCGAGATTCCCATGACCACCGTAACGCTCCAAGCCGATATCAAAGCCAAATGGCCCCAAGGGCAAAGCTCCTACAGCCCCGGCAGCCCGGAAGAATTGGCGATCATCGGTATCGACCTGCTGGTCAAGGAGCTCGGTACCCAGGGCGCTCAAGCCTTTGTCGGCCAGGTATTCGAGAAATACCCGACCGACCACCCGGGCGCACAAGAGCACGCATAAGAACCGGCCGGCGAACGCCGACCGGCAAGGAGTTTACTTCAGGCGTGCCAGGCGTTCGGTCAACAGATCGAAGAAGCCTTGGGCGTCGCCATTCTCGACCCAGAATGCGTTCTTGTCCTGCTTCAGGCCATCGTACCAATCGACGATGGTCTGGCCGAAAGTCGGACCTTCACGACTATCGACGACCACGTTGACCTGACGACCGCTGAACAGCGACGGCTTGAGCAGGTAGGCAACCACCGTGGCGTCATGCACTGGCCCGCCGGGAATGCCGTAATGCTCCATATCGCCTTTGACGTACTCGTTGAGGATATTGCTGACGACCTTGCTTGCATTGTTGTTCAAGTCTGCAATTTTCTTCAGGCGCGCCTCGCTGGTCAGCACTTTATGGGTCACGTCCAGCGGCAGGTAGGTCAACTTCACGCCGCTTTTGAGCACAATCTCAGCCGCCACAGGGTCGGCGAACAGGTTGAACTCGGCCACCGGCGTGATATTGCCGCCATTGAAATGCGCACCGCCCATCACCACCACTTCCTTGATGCCCTGGGTGATTTCTGGCGCCTGGGTCAACGCCAGGGCCAGGTTGGTCTGCGGGCCGAGCATGGCGATAGTGATGCTGTGAGGCTTGGCGGCAGTCAGCGTCTTGATCAGGTAATCCACGGCGTTGCCTTCCGCCAGGCCTTGCTTCGGCTCGTGCACGGTGACGCCGGAAATACCTTCCTTGCCGTGAATGTTTTCGGCATAGATCGGCTTGCGCAGCAACGGCGCTGGAGCACCGGCGTAGACCGGGATGTCCTCGCGCCCTGCCCACTCACGCGCTAGGCGCGCATTGCGTGATGTTTTGTCCAGGCGCACGTTGCCGGCCACGGTCGTCAGCGCGCGGATGCTCAGCTCTTCGGGCGAAGCCATGGCGAACAGCAAGGCCACCACATCATCGGCGCCCGGGTCGGTATCGATGATCAGGTCGATTTTTTCCGCCGCCTGGGCGCTTGCAGCTGTGAGTGCGGACAAAAGCAGAACACTCCGGAACAGGTTTTTCAGGGATGGAAGACCACGTTGCATAAAACACTCCTTGTCGTAGGGGGACTCTAGAAGGTTACGCCGGAGACCAGCGCGATATTGCAGTAAGGCTGGCATTCGCCCGTGCGCACGACGGCACGCGCCTTGCCACTCAGCTGCTTGAAGGCGTCATGGCTGAGCAGACGACGCTCGCCAAGGGCAGCTTGTGCGGTAAGTGCATCGAGTTCAATCAGCGCCGGCGGTTGCTTGAGCAGGATTTCTTCAGCCAGCACGTGGCTTTCTACCTGCATCTCGCTGAGCACAACGCGCAGGGTGCTGATGAAATCCGGGATGCCATGGGTCAGCGCCAGGTCGATCAACTCGACACCGGGCGGCACCGGCAGACCGGCATCACCGATGACCAGGATGTCGCCGTGGCCCAGTGACGCGATCACGCGGGACAGGGCGATGTTGAGCAGAGGTGTCTTTTTCATGAGGGCACAAAACCTTGTACGTCGTGCAGCGTAGGAATGGAAGGCTGGGCGCCGGCACGGGTCACCGATAACGCTGCCGCGACCTGGCCGAAACGGATCGCTTCCGCTTCGCTGTTGCCAGCGGCCAGCGCCGCGGCAAAACCACCCACGAAGGTATCACCGGCAGCCGTGGTGTCCACCGCCCTGACCTTGGGCGCGACCAGGTGCGCGAAGCTGTCGCCGTCAGCAAACAGTGCGCCCTGGGCACCAAGGGTGATGATGACCTTGCCGGCACCAGCCTTGATCAATGCTGTTGCGGCGAGCTTGGCGCTGTCGAGCGAGTCGACCGCGACACCGCTCAAGGCAGTGGCTTCACTTTCGTTGGGAATCAGGTAGTCAATCGAGGCATACCACTCGGCCGGCAAAGGCCCACTGGCCGGTGCTGGATTGAGGATCACCGTCTTGCCCAGCTCGCGACCGCGCTTGAGCGCATGGCCGACCGTTTCCATCGGCACTTCGAGCTGGCAAATGATCACGTCGGCGGCCTGTAACACAGCATCACAGGCCGTCAACGACGCGGGGGTCAACTGACCGTTACTGCCCGCCACAATCACAATCGCGTTCTGGCTGCTGTCATCCACCACGATCAACGCCACACCACTTGAGCCTTCCACCGTGCTGACGGCCCGGCAATCGATACCTTCGTCCACGAGTGCATCGCGCAATTGGTCGCCGTAGGCATCGGTGCCGACGCAACCGACCATCGCGACATCCGCACCCAGGCGCGCCAGAGCGACCGCCTGATTGGCGCCCTTGCCACCGGGAACGGTGGAGAAGGTCTGGCCGATCAGCGTTTCACCGGCACGCGGCAAACGACTGGCACGGGTGACCAGGTCCATGTTCAGGCTGCCTATTACCACTACTTTTGCGGGCATACTTCAGTACTCATCAATTCGGTTCAGCGGTATTGGGCGAACACGCCGGCAACCGCCGCCGTCGATTCACGCAAGACAATACTCGGCGTCACGATGCGTTGATCGATCGGCAGTTGGGGTGTCGCTATACGTCGCAATAATAGTTCAGCCGCTGTCTCGCCCAGTTGCACGATCGACTGCCCGACCGTGGTCAACGCCGGATAGACGTAACGGCCCATTTGAATGTCATCGAAACCAATCACCGATAACTCGCCTGGCACGCGGATATTGCGCTCTGCCGCGGCACGCAGCACGCCAAAACCGATCATGTCGTTGCAGGCAAAAATCGCACTCGGCGGTTGTTCTGCCAGCAATTGCACGGCGGCGGCATAACCCCCGGTACTGGTGAAATCACTTTCGCGGACACGCTCAGGCGCGATTTCAACGCCCGCTTCGCGCAGCGCACGCCGATAGCCTGCCAGACGCATTTGCGCCACGCGCGTATGGGCGGGGCCGGCGATGCAGGCGATGTCGCGATGGCCCAATTCAAGCAGGTGCCGGGTCGCCAGGTAAGCGCCCTCTTCATGATCGATGCGCACCAGGTCGACATTGATGCCGTCCAGTGCCCGGTCGACAATCACCATCGGCGTGCGCACCGCACTCAAGCCAGCGGCGAGGCCACTGTCGTCGCCGCCCACCGAGGTCACGATCAAGCCGTCGACGCGTTTCTCCAGCAGCACGCGCAAGTAGCTGCGCTGCTTTTCGGCGTTGTCGTCGGAGTTGCAGAGGATCACGCAGTAGCCATTGCGCTCGCAGTAATCCTCAATGCCCCGGGCCAATTCCGCGAAGTACGGGTTGAGGCTGTTGGGCACCAGCAACCCGATCGTCGCCGTGGTCTTGGCCTTGAGTGAGCGCGCGACCGCACTCGGCACATAGTCCAACTGCTTGATCGCCGCCTCGACCTTGATGCGCACCGGCTCGCTGACCGGGCGGGTCTTGTTCACCACGTGGGATACCGTGGTGTAGGAAATACCCGCCAGCGCTGCCACATCCTTGATCGTTGCCATGGATCAGCCCCGCCGACTGGCGCGCTGGCTGCGATAAGTGTCAAGAACCACCGCGATCACAATGACCGCACCCGTGATAATGCGCTTGGTAGGTTCGGTCGCGCCAATCTGCGCCAGGCCCGCAGCCAATACCGAAATAATCAGCACACCAAAGAACGTGCTGATGACCGAGCCGCGCCCGCCCATCAGGCTGGTACCGCCGATCACCACAGCTGCGATCACTTGCAGCTCAAGGCCCGAGCCGGCATTCGGATCCGCCGCTTCCAGGCGCGAGATCTGAAACAGCGCGGCCACACCGGCGAGCAGGCCCATCAGGCTGAACACCAGGATCTTGTAAGGTTTGGGATTGATACCCGCCAGGCGCACCGCTTCTTCGTTGGTACCGATACCGATCAGGTAGCGACCAAACACGGTGCGGGTCAGCACTAACTGGGCGGCGATGATCACCAGCAACGCAATGATGAACGACGGCGAGATCCCGAACGCAATCGGATTGGACAGCCAGGCAAACGAGTCGCCGATATACGCGGTGCGCGAGCCGGTCATCTGGTAGGCCACGCCGCGGGCCATCTCCAGCACACCGAGGGATACGATAAAGGAAGGGATCCGCCAGGCCACGGTGATGGAGCCGGTAAGGGTACCGGCCAACGCAGCGCAGCCCATGCCGAGCACGGCGGCCGGCAGCACGCTCCAGCCCCAGCTCAGAATCGCCACGCTGACCGCCGACGCCGCCAACGCCAGTACCGAACCTACCGACAGGTCGATGCCACCGATGATGAGGATGAACGTCATGCCCACCGCCAACACCATCAGGTCCGGAATCTGATTGGCCAAGGTGCTGAACGTGTCATAGGACAGGAAGTGGTCGCTGAGTACCGAGAACAGCGCAATCATCGCCAGCAAGGCACCTGCCAGCCCAAGGTACGTACCCAGGCCGTAGAAGTTGCCGCCAGTCTTACCGGGGGAAAGGGTTGTTTTCATGGGGTATTCCTAGGCGCTGCATCATTGAGCAGCGCATCACGTTTCTGATAGCCGGCAAACGCGGCGGCGAGCAATTGGTCCTGGGTCCAGCTGTCACGCTCGAATGTTTCGATCAAGCGTCCGGCGGACAACACGCCGATGCGGTCACAGATCAGCATCAACTCGCGCAGATCACTGGAGACCACGACCAGCGCTTTGCCCTGGCGCGTCAGCTCGCCGAGCAAGGCATAAATGTCGAATTTGGCACCCACGTCGATGCCTCGAGTGGGCTCGTCGAACAGCATCACCGAGCAATCGCGCTCCAGCCAGCGGCCAATCACCACCTTCTGCTGGTTACCGCCCGACAGCTCGGAGACCAACTGCGCCGGGCTGGAACTGCGGATACGCATGGCGTCGATCTGGCGTTTGGCCAGGGACGTCTCATCGCGACTGTTAACCAGCCCGCCAGCGGAGATTTCCGGCATGTTGCCCAAGGCGATGTTGGCGCTGATGGACTGGGTCAGCAGCAGCCCTTCGCCTTTGCGGTCTTCGGTGATCAGGGCGATGCCATGCCCGACCGCATCCACCGGGGAGCGAATGCTCACCACATTGGCCTGCGGCCCCAGGGCCACGGTGCCGCTGTCGGCCAGGTCGGCGCCGAAAATCAAGCGCAGCAATTCGGTACGACCGGCGCCGATCAGGCCGGAGATACCGTAGATTTCGCCGGCACGCACCTGGAAAGACACATCGCGGACCTTGTCCGAGCGCGTCAGGCCTTTGACCGTCAAGGCCGGCTCGCCGATGGTGCGCGGGCCCAGGTCGATGTGCTCGCCCAACTCGCGCCCCACCATCAGGGTGACCAGTTGCTCGCTGTTGTAATTGGCCATCGGCTCGACACAGACCAGCTGGCCGTCGCGCAATACCGCAATGCGTTGGGCCACACGGGCCAGCTCTTCAAGCCGGTGCGAAATATAGATAATCGCCACGCCCCGGGCCTGCAGGCGGGTGATTTGTTCGAACAGCATCTCGACTTCACGGGCAGTGAGCATCGCCGTGGGTTCGTCGAGAATCAGTACGTGGCAGTCGCCGATCAGGTTGCGCGCAATCTCGACCATTTGTTGATGGCCAATCCCCAGGCTGCCCACCAGCGTGTCCGGGTCGATGGCGTCCAGGCCCACCTGGGCCATGGCTTCGGTCGCGGCTTTGCGCAGCTGTTTACGGTTGATCCAGCCGCCTTGGCTGGGCAGGTTATGCAGGAACAGGTTTTCAGCCACTGTCAGCGTGGGCAGCAGGTTGAGCTCCTGCATGACCATGCGCACGCCCAGCGCTTCGGCCTGGGTGCGGCTGGCGGGCTGGTAAGCCTGACCATTGAATTGCATGTTCCCGGTGGTCGGCGTGACCAACCCGCCGATGATCTTCGACAAGGTACTTTTGCCTGCGCCGTTTTCACCGGTCAGCGCCAACACTTCACCACGGTTTAGCGTGAGCGTGATGTCGGACAGAACGGGTTGGGCATAGGTCTTGCCGATACCGCTGACCGAGAGGACAGCGTTCGGGGCGGAAGATGACATAGGAAAATCTCCAGGCGCCCGTTCAGGACGAACGGGCGCTGTTGGCTACTGCCGCAATTACTTCTTGAGGACGAGTTCAACCGGGGTTTCGATCACGCCTTCGGTGGCATCGACCTTCTCGCCCTTGACCAGCTTCAGCGCGTTCTGGATACCGAACACGGCTTGCTGGGCAGCAGCCTGGTCGGCGGTTGCCAGCACGCGGCCGTCCTGCAGCATCGGCTTGATGGCTTCGATGTTGTCGTAACCCACCACCAGCACTTTACCGGCCTTGCCTGCCGCACGTACGGCGGAGACGGCGCCCAGGGCCATGTTGTCGTTACCGGCCAGCAGTGCCTTGAGGTCCGGGTACTCGCTCAGCATCGCCGATGCGACTTTCTGGCCCTGGTCGATTTCCCAGTTACCGGATTGGGTGGACACGATCTTCATGCCGGCGGCATCCATCGCATCCTTGAAGCCAGCGGTGCGCTGCTGGGCGTTGGTGGTGGTCGGTACGCCTTCGATGATGCCAACCTTGTCGCCGGCAGCCAGTTGCTTGGCCAGGTAGTCACCGACCAGCTTGGAGCCTTTGCGGTTGTCCGGGCCTACGAAGGGGATGTCGAGCTTTTTGCTTTTCAGCACGTCCGGATCCAGGCGATTGTCGATGTTGACCACCTTGATGCCGGCGTCCGAGGCTTTCTTCAGCACGGTGACCAGCGCCTTGGAGTCGGCCGGCGCAATGACGATGGCGTTGACCTTGGCCAGAATCATCTGGTTGACGATGTCAATCTGCGCGCTGGTGTCGGTTTCGTTCTTGATGCCGTTGGTGATCATGTCGAAGTCGGCGGCGTGGGACTTCTGGTAATCCTTGGCGCCCTCTTGCATGGTCACGAAAAATTCGTTGGCAAGGGACTTCATCACCAGGCCAACCTTGGGCTTGGTGGCAGCGTCGTCAGCGAAAGCAGAAGAGAGAGGCAGGGCAGCGGATGCGGCAGCAAGCACAGCGACAGCGAGAAGACGTCCTGCAAATGGCAGCTTCATGGATGTACTCCGATCTTATGATTATTGTGAGCAACGCTTGCACCGAAGAAACATCTCGCAAACGTTTGCGTTAACTGAACTATGAGAACCTTGTTGAGATTTGTCAACGGCAAGCACTCACCTTTCATTCTGAACACGCCCATCAGGTCGCCGCCGTCTGAAATGACAGGATCGGCGTGGACTTAGCACCCAGCTCAAGGCAAATCCCGTCAGAGTTTTCGGACAACCGAACACCGGAGCTTCCCGCGTTCGGAAAGCCGGACGATGCCGTGCGGGAGCAGCCCGGAATATCAATTTTAATTGTTCTAAATCAACAGGTTAATTTATCTACTCGGCAATCATGGGTTTGGTACAGATCCTGCTCTTTCTCAGCACCTCGAGGCGTTCAGAGTCGCCCGGGTGTTCTGGATGAACCTGCTACCGCACTCATCAAAAACCAGAGAGAAAAATAATGAAATCTGCATTGAAGTCCTTTGTTCCCGGGGCACTCGCCCTGCTGCTGCTGTTCCCCGTCGCTGCCCAAGCCAAAGAAGTAGAAACCAAGACCAAGCTCTCCAACGTGGTGATTCTCGCCACCGGCGGCACCATCGCCGGCGCCGGCGCCAGTGCGGCCAACAGTGCCACCTATCAGGCGGCCAAGGTCGGCATTGAACAATTGATCGCCGGTGTTCCTGAGCTTAGCCAGATCGCCAATGTACGCGGCGAACAAGTGATGCAAATTGCTTCGGAAAGCATCAACAACGAGAACCTGCTGCAACTGGGTCGCCGCGTCGCCGAACTGGCTGACGACAAGAATGTGGATGGCATCGTGATCACCCACGGTACCGACACCCTTGAGGAAACCGCCTACTTCCTCAACCTAGTAGAAAAAACCGACAAGCCCATCGTAGTGGTCGGTTCCATGCGCCCAGGCACCGCCATGTCGGCTGACGGCATGCTCAACCTGTACAACGCCGTTGCCGTCGCCGGCAGCAAGGATGCACGGGGCAAAGGCGTGCTGGTGACCATGAACGACGAGATCCAGTCGGGTCGCGACGTAAGCAAGATGATCAACATCAAGACCGAGGCGTTCAAGAGCCCATGGGGCCCACTGGGCATGGTCGTTGAAGGCAAATCCTACTGGTTCCGACTGCCGGCCAAGCGTCACACCATGGATTCGGAATTCGACATCAAGACCATCAAGAGCCTGCCTGACGTTGAAATCGCCTACGGCTACGGCAACGTAAGCGACACGGCCTACAAAGCCCTGGCCCAAGCCGGCGCCAAAGCTATCATCCATGCCGGCACCGGCAATGGCTCGGTGTCGTCCAAGGTCGTTCCCGCGCTGGTGGAATTGCGCAAGCAAGGCGTGCAGATCATTCGCTCTTCTCACGTGAACGCCGGTGGCATGGTGCTGCGTAACGCCGAGCAGCCAGACGACAAATACGACTGGGTCGCTGCCCTCGACCTGAACCCGCAGAAAGCACGCATTCTGGCCATGGTCGCCCTGACCAAGACCCAGGACAGCAAAGAGCTGCAGCGGATGTTCTGGGAATATTGATCCCACGGTTTTACCTGTAGGAGCGAGTTCGCTCCTACAGTTCCTGATAAAAAAATCACAGCAATTTTCCAAATTCGTTGTCAGACGGAATTCTTTGAATTTAAGCAGTTGCGAAATTACTTACAGTTAAATACTGTATGTGCGTACAGCTTACTAAGGAATACTCCGTGGCAAAGCCCTCCTCCGCAGCACCCGCAGCGCCAGATGCCTACCAACGCCTGGCCATTCGCGTACAAAAAATCATCAATTCGACCAATGCCCAGAAAGCCAAGGCGGCGTTGATCTTTCGTTTGCCGGATGAGCCCGAGGACGACTGGGCGCGCTTGCTTGAAGAGATAGCGGAAAACGACAACGTCACCCTCGCCTACCGGGACGACGGCGGCGTGCAGATTTTCTGGGTTGTGCCGAAGGAAGATTGATTGAATGAGTGTCCGTTTTTTTGCTGTGTGCTGTCTGTTTTTTGCCGTCACCGCCAACGCCCAAGCCCCGCGAACCTTCAGTGAAGCCAAAAAAATCGCCTGGAAGCTGTACGCCCCGCAATCCACCGAGTTCTATTGCGGCTGCAAATACACCGGTAACCGGATAGACCTCAAAGCCTGTGGCTACATCCCGCGCAAGAACGCCAACCGCGCCGCACGCATCGAATGGGAGCACATTGTGCCCGCCTGGCAGATCGGCCATCAGCGTCAGTGCTGGCAAAATGGCGGGCGTAAAAACTGCACGCGTCATGATGATGTGTTCAAGCGCGCCGAAGCAGACCTGCACAACCTGGTACCGAGCATCGGCGAGGTGAATGGCGACCGGAACAACTTCAGCTTCGGCTGGCTGCCGGTGCAAAGCGGGCAATACGGTTCATGCTTGACCCAGGTGGACTTCAAGGCCAAGAAGGTCATGCCGCGACCGTCCATTCGAGGAATGATCGCGCGCACCTATTTTTACATGAGCAAGCAATACGGGCTGCGTCTGTCGAAACAGGATCGCCAACTGTATGAAGCCTGGAACAAAACCTATCCCGTGCAGGCCTGGGAGCGTCAGCGCAACCAGACGGTGGGTTGCGTGATGGGCCGTGGCAACGAGTTTGTGGGCCCGGTGAATCTCAAGGCCTGTGGCTGAAGCTGGGCGCAACGTGCGCCCATCCGCCCCGCTACTGCGCGACCTTGTGTTCGATGACCTCTGACACGGTGTCGTTTTTCTTGGCCCGTGCCATCTTTTCGTTGAGCAGTGCCTGCTTGGCTTCAGCCTCGGCTTTGCTGGCAAACGGGCCCAGCAGCACCTCATCCTTACCGTCGACCTTCACGATATAGAAATTGAAACCATGCTCCAGCAGCCAGGCGGTCAAATCAGTGAGCGCCTGCAGCTTGTGATCCGGCGGGCCGACCCATACATCCCATTCCTGAGCGGCAATCGCACCGGTTTGTGGCGGGCTTTGGGTCACGACAGGCTTGGCCTTGGGCGCATCGACAGGTTTACCTTCGCCGCATCCGGCCAATGCCAACACCGCAATTGCCATCGCTACTTTACGCACTGCCCTGCTCCTTTGAAGATAAAGAGGCGACTTTACCATTCACTGTCTATTCTGGCCGTCATAAACGTTGGCTTAAACAATGCGAATGATGTATCGCGACCTGTATGATGCCGCCATGGGAATTAATGTCGCCTCTATGCGTCCTAAAAGAGGCAGTCACAGGGAAGCGCTTCGCAGTAAGCTACGCACATCCGACACCTGCCCTGTCTGAACATGTGTCCTTAAAAGTAATCAAGGAGAAGTCCATGCTTATACTCACCCGCAAAGTTGGTGAAAGCATAAACATCGGTGATGACATTACGATCACCATTCTGGGCGTTAGCGGCCAGCAAGTACGAATCGGCATCAACGCCCCCAAGGATGTTGCCGTGCATCGCGAGGAAATCTATCAGCGCATCCAGGCCGGCCTCACTGCGCCGGACAAAAACCAGACGCCTTGAAGCACCTCCAGTAGCCAGCCTTTTGCTTCACCGTAACGGCTGGCGAAAACCTGATTGGCCCATTCGCTTTTCCTACCCGAGCTGTGCGCCCCGTAGATGCCCCTTCGCTGCAAGATGAAACTGCCAAGATGCCCGGAACTTGTTGCATCATTTGTAGCCAAATCCCACGTCATCCTGCGGTCCGAGTGCATTCAGGAGCACGTCGATGAGGCCAACCGTTACACAGCCCATGGTTTCCCTATCCTGGACGATCGCCTTGCTCATAGGGCTGATCTTCCTGGCGCTCGGGTATGGACTGCGATGGGAGGTCGAGGGCGTGATCGACCCCGCCGACCATTCCTGGCTGGACCTGACGCTTGTGCTGTGTGCCTACTTGTTTGCGTTCTGCCTCAAGCCGATTCAGAAGGTTATCTTGCGCAAGCTGTGCCAGCGCGAGTCGCATCGCGCTGATCAGAAAACGGCACGCTGAGTTTCCTACCGCTCTCGCACAATCAGCTGGCCGTCAGCTTCCTGCACGACTTCAAGCCGCTCATACCCATCGATACACGCATGCTCAGTCTCCATCGGTGAGAGGTGCGTCGAGGTCACCACCATGACATCCGCTCCTGCCGCTTCTGCTGCGCGAATACCTACGGGCGCGTCCTCGAACACCAGGCAATCCTGCACCGGCACGCCCAAGCGCTGGGCGCCAAGCACATAACACGCCGGATCCGGCTTGCCGCTGGCGACATCTTCGGCCGTCACCATGACCGGCGGGGCGCAAATACCTGCCGCTTCCATTCGACGCAACGCCAGTGCTTTGGGCGCAGACGTAACCAGAGCCCACTGTTCGGCGGGCAAGCTGTTCAGGAACTCAACCGCACCGCAAATCGCCACGACACCCTCGACGTCGTTCAATTCCGCTTCGGTAATCCATGCCGCTTCCTTTTCTGCATCTACACCCGGCAGCCCCTGGCGCGTGATCGTATCAATCGCGCGGGCGCCGTGAATGGTGGTCAGAAAGGCCTCCACATCCAAACCATGACGTTCGGCCCAACGGCTCCATACCCGCTCGGCAGCGGCGATGGAGTTGAGCAGGGTCCCGTCCATGTCGAACAGAAAGGCACGGTAACGCTGAGTAAATACGGCTGGATTTGGGCTGGGCACTGCGTGGTTTCCCCCTGTGTTCAAGCGATCGTGGATCCCTGCAATCTACGGTTCACCTCGGCACTTGTAAACGCCGCGAAGTGCCAGCCTCAAATCTTGAATGACGAACTTGTCATCATCCTGTTGGTTGGCTGTTCGGGTCGCCTGGTTACTGTGAACTCACTGCCAAGCCCGGCAGCCAACCTACACAGAGATATCGCCATGAAACGGTTTGCCCTCGCCTTCGCCGCCTTGCTCGCCACTGGCTCGGTATTCGCCGCTGACACCGCTCCAGTGATCCACGATCAGACCGGCTTCTTCGTTCACCTGGATGTCGCCAAGGTGCTGTCCAGTACCGACACCTACGGCCAATGCGGTATCGTCCCGGCGCAACTGCGCTATTTGGACCATCAGGACCGTGAGCATGTGCTGGACTACCGGGTGCTGGGCACGGGTTGCGCCAGTGACAATTGATCAGGCTACACTTGCGCAACCCATTGAATCAGGGCATTTCCCATGAACATCCTCGTAGTCGAAGACGAACCCAAGGCCGGTAATTACCTGCTCAATGGCCTGCAAGAGCTGGGCTACAGCGTGAGCCTGGCCCGCGACGGCGCGGACGGTTTGCACCAGGCCCTGGAAACGCCGTTCGACGTGATTGTGCTCGACGTCATGATGCCGAAAATGGATGGCTGGGAAGTGCTGCGCCGCTTGCGCAAGGAAGCCGACACGCCCGTGCTGTTCCTCACGGCCCGCGACGATATCGCCGACCGTATCAAGGGCCTGGAACTGGGCGCCGACGATTACCTGATCAAGCCCTTCTCCTTTGCCGAGCTGGTCGCGCGCCTGCGCACCCTGACCCGACGCGGCCCGACACGAGAAGAAGAGCACCTGCACATCGCCGACCTGCAAATCGACGTGCTCAAGCGCCGCGTCACCCGCGCCGGCACGCGCATTACCCTGACCAACAAAGAGTTCGCCCTGCTGCACCTGTTCGCCACCCACCAGGACCAGGTGCTGTCACGCTCGCTGATTGCCTCGCGGGTGTGGGACATGAACTTTGACAGTGACACCAATGTGGTCGACGTGGCCGTGCGGCGCCTGCGCCTGAAAATCGACGACCCGTTCCAACTCAAGTTGATCCACAGCGTGCGTGGCATCGGCTACCGCTTCGATACCCAGCCATGAGCCGCGCTCGCCACTATTCGCTGACCCTGCGCCTGGCACTGATCTTCGCCCTGCTCGCCTTCGCCTTGCTGGCCACCCTGGGCGTAGCACTTTACCGTGAGCTGGAGCGCGAGCTGATCCGCCGCGACGACACCGCCTTGATCTCCCGCGTGGACCAACTGCGCAACCTGCTCAACGACAGCAATACCCTGGGCCTGATCAAGACAAAGCCCGAATTGTTCCAGAACATGCTGGGCAACCGCGAATCCGTATTGAGCATCGCCGCCCCCGGTCAACAACCGTTACTGCTGGTGAACCCCGCGAATATCGAACTGCCTTCGATCAAACCGGTGCCCAAGGGCCACGTACTGGCATTGAGCGATGTGCAGCATCTGCCGGGGCTCAATGGCATTCCCTTCTCAACCGTGGCCGCGACCATCGACTCCGGCGACCTGGGCAGCCTGCAAGTCACCAGCGGCCGCCTGATGACCGAGCGCACCGCCGTGCTCGCCAACTATCGATTGAGCGTTTACATCCTGGCGAGCATCGCGGCGATCCTCCTGGCATTGGCCGGTTACCTGCTGGTGCATCGCGGCTTGCTGCCTTTGCGCCGGCTCGCCCGGCACGCTCAAGGGATCGGCGTCGGCAACCTGGCCGAACGCCTCGACAGCCAGGGCGCACCCAGGGAATTGCTGCCGATGATCGAGTCGTTCAACACCATGCTGGAACGCTTGTCCAAGGGCTTTGTGCAACTGGGCCAGGTCTCCACCGACATGGCCCACGAACTGCGCACACCAATCAATAACCTGCTTGGTGAAACCCAGGTAGCCCTGCAACAGCAACGCAGTATCGAAGGCTACCAGCAGCTGCTGGCCTCCAATGTCGAAGAGCTTGAACGCCTGGCGCGGATGCTCGACAACATGCTGTTCCTGGCGCGCACCGACCCCGCCAGCGCGCTGCGCCAACGTCAGGCGCTGGACGCCGCCGAGGAAGTGGAACGCGTCGCGGATTATTTTGAAGGGCTCGCCGGTGACGTCGGCATGCACATTGTTGCCGAAGGCGAAGGCGTGATCTGGGCGGAACCGATGCTGCTGCGTCGCGCCCTGGCGAACCTCTGCGCCAACGCCATCAAGTATGGTTCGCCGGGCTCGCAGCTGAGTATCCAGGCCATTGCAGATGATGAGGGCGTCAACCTGAGGGTCAGCAATCACGGTAAAACCATTCCTGCCGAGCATCTGCCGCGGCTGTTCGAACGGTTTTACCGGGTAGATGAATCTCGCGAACGCTCTTCCCAATCCAATGGACTGGGATTGTCGATCGTGGCGACCATCATGCAGCTGCATAACGGTAGATACAGCGTCAGCAGTGAAGACGGCGTCACGCGTTTCGAGTTGTTTTTCCCCGCGCAGCAAGCGTGAGGCAGTGCCCCGTCAATCAAAAGCCCCGTTGAGCACTTCGTAGATAATACCGGTGGCGATGGCTACCAGAATCAGGTCGGTGCCCGCTTGCTGCCACTCGTAACCATCGTAATGAGGCAGGCGGCCCGCCAGGCGGCCATCAAGTTTCTTGGCGATACCGGGCGGGAGCGGCTTGCCGCGAGCCAGATTCTTCTGAATGCCCGGAGGCAAGGCAGGCCCCGGGCTCCAGTAATCGCGGTTTCCGCCCACCAGACTCAGCACACTGCCTCGATCGACGCTGGGGCCATGACTGCCTGCCGAGCCTTTGCCTTTAGGCTTGTCGTGGCCCTGCCCCGCCTGATTATTACCTTTGTTGTTCCCCTGGCCTTTGCCATTGCCAGGATCGGCCAAGGCAACACCGCTGCCTGCAAACAAGGCGAGCGACAACACGACAGACACAAACTTCGGGCACTTGATCATGATGGGGTTTCCAGAGGGATACCTGTTGAACTCTAGCCGAAGTTGCACCGCCGCGTATTGAATCAGCTCACCCTGCCACCCGCTTCCACGATATCCACCTGGGTTTGCCAGGCTGCCGCGACCGCAAGGCGCAGGCCTTCCACCAACGTAGGCAGCGCCATCGACGGCTGACCGGACTCAGGCAATCCCGGCACATGGATAAACCCACTGCGCACCTCAGAACCCGCCAGCGCATGCTGCAATCGATAAAACACCTGGTTGCACACGAACGTACCCGCCGTCTGGGAAACCGAGGCGGCAATACCCGCTTCACGCACCGCCCTGACCATGCTCTTGATCGGCAATGACGAGAAGTAAGCAGCCGGGCCGCCTTCCACCACCGCCGTGTCAATCGGCTGGGCGCCCAGGTTGTCCGGAATGCGCGCGTCATTGACGTTGATCGCGACGCGCTCGATGGAAATATCGCTGCGCCCAGGGCCCAGGCCTGTTGCGATAACCATTGCCGGATTTGACTCCTCGATAAACGCTATCAACGTCTCGGGAGCCGTGGCAAAGGCGCAGGGCAATCGGCGCGCGACAATCCGCACATCCTCAGTCAACTGCAACCCGTCCAGCTGGCGCACCGCCTCCCAGGATGGGTTGACGACGTCGTGATCGAAAGGCTCGAAGCCCGTCAGCAATAGAGTTTTCATCCTGACCTCACATCAACAGATAAAGCAGCACGATATTGACCACCAGCATCATCAACGCGGTCGGCAACTGGGCCTTGATCACCGCGTTCTTGTCCGGCAGCTCCAGCAGTGCGGCCGGCACGATATTGAAGTTGGCCGCCATCGGTGTCATCAGCGTACCGCAGTAGCCGGAAAACATGCCGATCGCCGCCATGACCGCCGGATTGCCTCCGTAAATGCCCACCAGCACCGGCACGCCGACGCCACCGGTCATCACCGGAAAGGCGGCAAAGCCGTTGCCCATGATCACGGTAAACAAGGCCATGCCCAGGACATAAACCATGACCGCCACCAACTTGAAATCCAGGTTGATGTACGTAGTGGTGACGTGGGCCACGGCCGTGCCCACCCCGGCCTCGTTGAACAGCAGCCCGAGCATCGCCAGCATCTGTGGCAGCACCATTGCCCAGCCCAAGGCTTCGGTCAGGCGACGCGATTCGCGCAAGGCTTGCACGGGCGTATCGCGGGTCAGCCAACAGGCCAGGCCAAGGGCGATCAAACAGCCTATGCCGAGCGAGACGAAGGTGGTGTTCTTCGGATCAAGCAGCGGTACACCGCCGATTTCGGTGTGCTTGAGCAATACCGAACCGATCACGGTGGTCAACGGGATGGCCAGCGCCGGGATGAACAGTTTATGGCCCAGGCGACCGGCGCTGGCGCGGGAGGCCTTGTCGTGCAGTTCGGCGTGCTGGCCGCGGCCAACGCCGCCCAAGCCAGCAATCACCGCCATCACCACAACACCAACGCCGATAACTACCGAGGGCAGGCGCTCCCCCACCAGGAACGGAATGGCAAACAGCAGCCAGAACAGCGCGCTGGACCAACGCTTGGGGTGCGTGCGATCCAGCAGGATCATGCCGGCGGTGATCAGCAACAGCACACCGGCCAACCAGTACAGGTATTGAATGGAAATAATCATCGTGCGGCCTCCACCGAGGGGGCAACGGCGGTCATCTCACGGGTCAGCCTTCGATCGAACCGATGCAGCCGGATGGCATGAATGATAAAGGCGCAGATCGCCGTCGGGATGCCCCACACCGCGATGTGCAGCGGCTCGACATCAATCCCCGAGCCCAGCAGAAAGGTATGCATCAAGGCAATCGCACCAAAGGCGACGAAGATGTCCTCACCAAAAAACAGCCCCACATTGTCGGTGGCGGCGCACATGGCCAGGACCTTGTGACGCAGTTTGTCCGGCAGCTTGCCGTAACGTTTTTCCGCAGCGCCTTCAGCCATCGGTGCCAGCAAAGGCCGCACCATCTGCGGATGCCCACCCAGGCTGGTCAGCCCCATGGCCGCGGTCGATTCACGCACAAACAGATAGATGATCAGCAAACGCCCGACTGTCGCCCGCTCGAAGCGGGCGATCCAATTCTGCGCATGCAGGCGCAGGCCGTGACGCTCCAACAGGCCAATCACCGCCAGCGGCAATAGCAGGATCAACTGCAGCGCACGGGTTTGAAGGAAGCCATCGCCCATGGTGGCGAGAATTTTTTCCAGCGGGAACTGGGCGGCAACCCCGGTCGCGATCGCGGCGGCGGTAACCACCAGCAACGGATTGAAGCGCAATACAAAGCCGACCACGATGACAAGTACGCCGATCAACGGCCATAAGTTCACAACAGTTTGCATGGCGAAGAGGTCCTTTAGTGCGCGCTGCGGCGCCATTACAGCAGGATGTGAGCAAAGGGCTCACAGCATGAAAGTGGCGTGCAGTCGGCTCGGTTTTTTTATTGTTGACCCGAAAGGTCGAGCGGTGGCGGCAACTTTGCTGCCTTGAGGCGGGAGGTGTCCAACAAGAAAAATTGTTGTTGCGGACCAATAAATTTTGTCGATATTGGCACCACCATGCGGGCCAAGTGGAGGGATTCTGGATTGGCTCTATACTCAGCAGTGATACTCCTGCAGATCATCGCGCTTTTGCCGACAATGAGGGGTCCTGCTATGTATGCCGGTCAAATGAGCAGTATTGCGACAACGATTGGCGAGATACGCTGCCAGATGGCGGTACAGATCATTTGCCTGCTGTCGGTGGCTACGCTTTTCTGTTGATTGAGACGCCAACGCCCAAGTGCGCCGCAAGGTGTCACTGGGTATGGCAGTGCTTAATTCCAGGCCTACCCATACCGAGCCATAGATCACTTTACTACGTGAGATATCGCTATCGTTGAACTCGATATTGTCGATCTTACAATCTTGATCTACCGGTCTCTTCGTTTTCAAGCAAGATCCCAAATCTGCCAGACAGCTCCTTTTGCCCATTGAGCGTCAATGCAAGTGCCCGACTATCAAGGTCCTGGGTAACCCATTTGCGCCTTATGACCGTTTGCAGTAAAGCGGCGCCGAGTGCTCCGGCAAGATGAGGGCGGCGCATGCTCCAGTCCAGGCATGAGCACGCAAAACGACGTCGCTGTGCCCTTACCGTTTCTAGCTCGATACCCAGAGTGGTCATCGCTTTTTCGCCGCTCATCGTAAGCTGATACATACCCTCCCCAGCGAACGGCACGGTTAACCAGCCTGCTCCCATGAAATGGTCGTGCAGTCGCACCGCCAGTGTTCCTGCCATGTGGTCATAACAGGTGCGTGCGAACTGCAAACGGGTTGGGGCAGTGGGAACATAACGCGTAACCGCGTTTTGGCCGATCACCATGAGGGCTTCAATAGCCTGGGCCACTTGAGCGTCCGCCAGACTGTAGTAGCGATGCCTGCCCTGCGTGTGCAACCTAACCAACCCGTCCTGTCTTAATCTTGCCAAATGCGCGCTCGCCGTGGATGCACTCACGTCAGCAACGACGGCCATTTCGGTACTGGTACGAGCGTGGCCGTCCATCAGCGAACAAAGCATTTTCGTCCTCGCAGGCTCGGCAATCGCGCCGGCGATCCGAGAAATCGCAGTGTCATTGCTTTGAGCGTCCATATTTCGTTCCTGAGCGAATCATCGGCATGGAGGGTGTCCGATAGTAGCTGTTCTTAGCAAACAGGATTTGCGCCATGACGCCCTTTGAAGCAGCTACCCACGCTGATCCCTACGTTTATTACTCACGCCTCAGGCGGCAAAACGGTCTGTCGTTCGATGCAGACCTTCGTTTATGGGTCGCATGTGACGCCCAGGCGGTTGAAACCATCCTGGCGCATCCCGACTGCCGGGTGCGTCCGCTGAACGAGCCGATCCCTCCAGCCATTGCGCAAGGCATCGCAGGAGGAATTTTCGGTCGTTTGATGCGCATGAACGAGGGCGCGCAGCACCTTTGCCCCAGGATGGCTATCGAGCCTGCCCTGAGATCTATCGAGACAGAAAACAATGCAGAGATGGTTTCACGCGTGGTTGAGACCCTCGATAACCCACTCGAAAACCCTGACGAGCTGATGTTTACGTTGCCCGTTTCGGTCATGGCGGGTTTGATAGGCCTTCCCTCCAGCCGGCTACGGGAAGTCGCGGGGCTGGTACGGGATTTTACTGCCTGTCTTTCGCCGTTAAGCGACGCAGCTCAGCTTGGCGCAGCTCATTGCGGCGCGACTCGGCTAAGCGAATTATTCACTCAGCTGCTACGCAGCGACGCTGAAAGTAGCCGCCTCTTGCGCCATATCCTGAGCAGTGGCGAAGCCATCGACTGGAGCGATCACGATGCGTTGATCGCTAACCTCATCGGTCTGCTGTCACAGACCTGCAAAGCCACCGCGGGCTTGATCGGCAATACCCTCGTGACACTCCATCGTAACCCTGGCCTGATCACAGACATGCACACAACGCCCAAGCTCGTAGCAGACTTGGTGGCAGAGGTAGCGCGCTACGACTCGCCCGTGCAAAACACCCGGCGATTCGTAGCAAAGCGATGCACTGTCAGGGGCAACGTACTGGCGGCGGGCGACACCGTTCTATTGTTGCTCGCTTCAGCCAACCGGGATTCGTACAGGAACCCAGACCCCGATAGCTTCTTGCTCAAACGAACACAACGACGAACCTTCAGCTTCGGCTCAGGGAGGCATGAATGTCCAGGTCAGCAACTTGCACTAACTATCGCTTGCGAGGCGATTTCGGTATGGCTACATCGCTACACAGCCCAGGCTGATCATCCTTGTCGGTGGAGCTATTTGCCGTCCCTTAATGGCCGCATTCCTAAGTTTTATCGTGGTCAGGAAACTGAGCAATGATCGCAACTATGGTTGCGTCGCCTTGAGCGGCATCGTGCGGACCACTTAGCTGGCCGTAGGCAGTTTTTCAGGTTTATATGAAGGTGAAAGCTGACTTGGAGTGGGCGGTCGTTTGCTCAAAGTATTCCCAGCATGACCAAACGACAGACAACAAAAAAGGGCCCACCTTTCGGTGAGCCCTTCTAGACCGCCCAGCAGAGCGGATTTTGTTTGGTAGGCGCGATTGGACTCGAACCAACGACCCCCACCATGTCAAGGTGGTGCTCTAACCAACTGAGCTACGTGCCTGCTGTGAGGCGGCATTCTACGGAATTCCGTAGGGGTGTCAACATCTTTTTTGCAGCTAACCCTATGAATATGCGAATTTTTTATTCGCGGGCAGCGCACCCGTGATTTGCGGGTGGCTGGCGGGCAATTTTCAACTCAGGTAGGATCGCCGCACTCGTAAAAAATATAAAACAGAGGTTCCAGGATGGCGAACACCCCCTACCCCCAATCCTATTACGCCGCGTCCGCGAACGCGGTTCCGTCGCGCCCAGTACTGCAAGGCGAGGTGGAAACCGATGTCTGTGTAATCGGCGCCGGTTACACCGGCCTTTCCAGCGCGCTGTTTCTGCTGGAGAACGGCTTTCGCGTGACGGTCCTGGAAGCCGCCAAGGTGGGTTTTGGTGCGTCCGGTCGCAATGGCGGGCAGATCGTCAACAGTTACAGCCGCGACATCGACGTCATTGAACGCAGCGTCGGGCCCAAGCAGGCGCAGCTGCTGGGCGAGATGGCCTTCGAGGGCGGCAGGATCATTCGTGAGCGTGTGGCCAAATATCAGATCCAGTGCGACTTGAAGGACGGCGGTGTGTTCGCCGCCCTCAACAGCAAGCACATGGACCACCTGGAATCGCAGAAGCGCCTGTGGGAGCGCTACGGCCATACGCAACTGGAACTGCTGGACGAGCGCCGTATCCGCGAAGTCGTGGCCTGTGACAACTATGTAGGCGGTCTGCTGGACATGAGCGGCGGTCATATCCACCCGCTTAACCTGGCACTGGGCGAGGCGGCGGCCGTCGAGTCCCTGGGCGGCACGATCTATGAGCAATCGGCAGCGGTGCGTATCGAACGTGGCGCCAATCCGGTGGTGCATACCGCCGAGGGCAAGGTCAGGGCCAAATTCATTATCGTCGCGGGCAATGCCTACCTGGGCAACCTGGTGCCGGAGCTGGCGGCGAAATCGATGCCGTGCGGCACCCAGGTGATCACCACCGCGCCGCTGGGTGACGAGTTGGCCAGGACGCTGCTGCCGCAGGATTACTGCGTGGAAGACTGTAACTACCTGCTCGATTATTACCGCCTCACCAGCGACAAGCGCCTGATCTTCGGCGGCGGCGTGGTGTATGGCGCGCGGGACCCGGCGAATATCGAAGCGATCATTCGGCCGAAAATGCTCAAGGCGTTCCCCCAGCTCAAGGACGTAAAGATCGACTACGCCTGGACCGGCAATTTCCTGCTGACCTTGTCGCGCTTGCCACAGGTCGGCCGCCTTGGCGACAACATCTATTACTCCCAGGGCTGCAGCGGCCATGGCGTGACGTACACGCACCTGGCGGGCAAGGTGCTGGCCGAAGCCCTGAGAGGCCAGGCAGAGCGCTTTGACGCGTTTGCCGACCTGCCCCATTACCCGTTCCCAGGCGGACAGCTGATGCGCACGCCTTTTGCTGCGATGGGCGCGTGGTATTACGGGCTGCGGGATAAGCTGGGCTTTTGACGCACAATGGGAGCCGGTTCGCCGGCTCCCTGGCAGGATAGTCAAATCGCAGACACAAAAAACCCCGGTCTTTCGACCAGGGTCTTTGCTATCGAATCAAGCTCAGCCAATGGCTTTGCTTGTGCTTCAAGGCGTTCAGTGGGCCTTGAGGCTGATATGGCGCAGCGGACGGGACTCGAACCCGCGACCCCCGGCGTGACAGGCCGGTATTCTAACCGACTGAACTACCGCTGCGTATCGCTTGGCTGACTGAGCGTAAACCCTCAATCACCTTTAAACATCTGACTGATCAGCTTTGCTGTTCAATCTCAGACCCGACGAATCGAACCTGGAAAATATGGCGCAGCGGACGGGACTCGAACCCGCGACCCCCGGCGTGACAGGCCGGTATTCTAACCGACTGAACTACCGCTGCGCGTCGGTGCAACCTTTAACGTTGCGTCTTGCCACAAGGGCAAAACTCTCAAGAAGTGGTGGGTGATGACGGGATCGAACCGCCGACCCTCTGCTTGTAAGGCAGATGCTCTCCCAGCTGAGCTAATCACCCTTTGCTTCGTTGAGGCCGCGAAATTTACGCAGGTAGCGGACCTAAGTCAATAGCAGGATTGAGTTTTTTTCAAAAACAGCTGTAAGTCGCAAGCTTCAAGCCGCAAGTTCAAAGCCACCGAAAATCTGCTTTCACTTGCAGCTTGCAGCTCGCGACTTGAATCTGCACCTCAGTGCTCGTAGACCATCTTCTTGCTCATGCCACCGTCCACCACAAACTCCTGGCCAGTGACAAACCCTGCCTGGCGCGACAGCAACCACGCCACCATGGCCGCTACGTCCTCCACCGTCCCTACCCGGCCCGCCGGATGCTGGGCATGATCGGCATCGGTGAGTGGCTCGGCACGCCGCGCAGCAGGATCACGCGCATCGATCCAGCCAGGGCTGACCGCATTGACCCGCACTTCCGGCCCCAGGCTCATCGCCAACGCGTGAGTCAGTGCAAGCAGCCCACCCTTGCTCGCCGCGTAGGCCTCGGTGTCCGGCTCCGATTGGCGGGCCCGGGTCGAGGCCAGGTTGACGATAGCGCCGCCATGGGCGCGCAGGTATGGCGCACAGTGCTTGGCCAGCAGCATCGGCCCACTGAGGTTCACCGCCAGCACGCGATTCCAGTAAGCCAGGTCGAGGCTTTCCAGGGTGATATTGCGCGGGTCGGCCACCGCCGCATTGCACACCAACGCATCCAGGCGCCCGAATTGCCCCAGCACCTCGGCGACGCCCTGGGCCACCTGCTTCTCGTCGGCCACGTCCATGGTGATAAACCAGGCATTCTCGCCCAGCACCTTGGACACCGCGGAACCGCGCACCCGGTCCAGGTCGGTCAATACCACCTGCCAGCCTTCGCTGATCAGCCACGCGGCGATGCCAAGGCCAATGCCCCGCGCCGCGCCGGTCACCAGCGCAACGCGCCCGTTAGTGGCCGCTGCAGCTTCCATGGACCACTCGATCACAAGGCCGCCAGCCCGCGGGCCAGGTCGGCCTGCAAGTCCGTCACGTCTTCCAGGCCGACCGCGATGCGAATCAGGCTGTCACGGATGCCTGCGGCTTCACGCTCCTGAGGCGCCAGGCGCCCGTGGGAGGTGGTGCTCGGGTGGGTGATGGTGGTTTTGCTGTCACCCAGGTTGGCGGTGATCGAGATCAGGCGCGTGGCATCGATAAAGCGCCAGGCGCCCTCTTTGCCGCCCTTCACTTCAAAACTCACCACCGCGCCGAAACCGCGCTGCTGGCGCTGGGCCAATGCGTGCTGCGGGTGGCTCTTGAGGCCGGCGTAATGCACTTTCTCGATACCGTCCTGCTGCTCCAGCCACTCGGCCAGCGCCTGGGCGTTGGCGCAGTGGGCTTTAATGCGCAGGCTGAGGGTCTCCAGGCCCTTGAGGAAGATCCAGGCGTTGAACGGGCTCAGGGTCGGGCCGGCGGTGCGCAAGAAGCCCACCACTTCCTTCATCTGCTCGCTGCGACCAGCCACCACACCGCCCATGCAACGGCCCTGGCCGTCGATGAACTTGGTGGCCGAATGCACCACAATGTCCGCGCCCAACTTCAACGGCTGTTGCAGGGCCGGGGTGCAGAAGCAGTTGTCGACCACCAGCATCGCGCCCTTGGCGTGCGCCACTTCGGACAGCGCGGCGATATCCACCAGTTCAGCCAGCGGGTTGGACGGCGACTCGACGAACAGCAGCCGGGTGTTGGCCTTGATCGCCGCCTCCCAACCGGACAAATCCGCCAGGGGCACGTAGTCCACTTCGATACCAAAGCGCTTGAAGTACTTCTCGAACAGGCTGATGGTCGAACCGAACACGCTGCGCGATACCAGCACGTGGTCGCCGGCGCTGCACAGGCTCATTACCACCGCCAGGATCGCGGCCATGCCGGTCGCCGTGGCCACCGCTTGCTCAGCGCCTTCCAGGGCGGCGATACGCTCTTCGAACGCACGCACGGTCGGGTTGGTATAGCGCGAGTAGACGTTGCCCGGCACTTCACCGGCAAAGCGCGCAGCGGCGTCGGCCGCCGTGCGGAACACATAGCTGGAGGTGAAAAACATCGGGTCACCGTGCTCCCCTTCCGGGGTACGGTGCTGGCCGGCGCGCACAGCCAGGGTATCGAAAGCTACGCCATCGAGGTCGCTGTCCAAACGACCGGCATCCCATTCCTGACTCATGCTGCGACTCCTTACTCGAATTCTTTATTTAAGATACAAAACCGGCCCCTCAGGGCCGGTGTTTACTCAGTTGTTGTACAGATCGATGATCGCGCTGACCGCCTGGGTCTTGATCTTCGACGAGTCGTTGCGCGCCTGCTCGATCTTGTTCAGGTAAGCCTCATCGACATCGCCGGTCACGTATTTGCCATCGAACACGGCGCAGTCGAACTGGTCAATCTTGATCTTGCCGCCGCCGACCGCTTCGATCAAGTCCGGCAGGTCCTGGTAGATCAACCAGTCGGCGCCGATCAGGTCGGCCACGTCCTGGGTCGAGCGATTGTGTGCGATCAGTTCGTGGGCGCTCGGCATGTCGATACCGTACACGTTCGGGTAACGCACGGCAGGCGCGGCGGAACAGAAGTAGACGTTCTTCGCACCGGCTTCACGGGCCATCTGGATGATCTGCTTGCACGTGGTGCCACGTACGATGGAGTCATCCACCAGCATCACGTTCTTGCCACGAAATTCCAGCTCGATGGCATTGAGCTTCTGGCGCACCGACTTCTTGCGCGCAGCCTGGCCCGGCATGATGAAAGTACGGCCGATGTAGCGGTTCTTGACGAAACCTTCGCGGAACTTGACGCCCAAGTGGTTGGCCAGTTCCAGCGCAGCGGTGCGGCTGGTGTCCGGGATGGGGATAACCACATCGATGTCGTGCTCGGGACGCTCGCGCAGGATCTTCTCGGCAAGCTTCTCCCCCATGCGCAGACGTGCCTTGTACACCGAAACACCGTCGATGATCGAATCCGGACGCGCCAGGTAGACGTGCTCGAAGATGCAGGGCGTGAGTTTCGGCGCAACAGCGCACTGGCGGGTGTGCAGTTTGCCGTCTTCGGTGATGTAGACCGCTTCGCCCGGCGCCAGGTCGCGAATCAGGGTGAAACCCAGCACATCCAGGGACACGCTTTCGGAGGCGATCATGTACTCGACGCCTTCGTCGGTGTGACGCTGGCCGAACACGATCGGGCGGATGCCGTGGGGGTCGCGGAAACCGACGATGCCGTAACCGGTGATCATCGCCACGACCGCGTAGCCACCCACGCAACGGTTATGCACGTCGATCACGGCGGCAAACACGTCCTCTTCGGTCGGCTGCAGCTTGCCGCGCTGGGCCAGCTCATGGGCGAACACGTTGAGCAGCACTTCCGAGTCGGAACTGGTGTTGACGTGGCGCAGGTCGGATTCGTAAATCTCCTTGGCCAGCTGTTCAACGTTGGTCAGGTTACCGTTGTGCGCCAAAGTAATGCCGTAAGGCGAGTTGACGTAGAACGGCTGAGCTTCGGCCGATGTGGAGCTACCGGCGGTCGGGTAGCGCACATGGCCAATGCCCATGTGCCCGACCAGGCGCTGCATGTGACGCTGGTGGAACACGTCACGTACCAGGCCATTGTCCTTGCGCAGGAATAACCGGCCGTCGTGGCTGGTCACAATACCGGCAGCGTCCTGGCCGCGGTGCTGGAGGACGGTTAGCGCGTCATACAGCGCCTGATTGACGTTCGACTTACCGACGATACCGACGATGCCACACATGCGACGCAACCCCTACTTTATGGATCTTGACTGAACACTCTTACTGCGGCGTTTTGGCCGGCAAGAGGTGTTCCTTGAACGGAAGATCAGCGGGTACGCTGATTCCGCTGGCCAGCCACTGACTGCTCCACCCCAATATGAGGTTCTTGGACCAGTCTGCAACCAATAGAAATTTTGGCACGAGTACCGACTCCTGCCACCACGAATCCTGCTGTACCGGCCCCAGGCTCAACAGCCCGACCGCCACGACCACCAGCAACGCGCCACGCGCGGCGCCGAAGGCCATGCCGAGAAATCGATCGGTCCCGGAAAGGCCGGTGACACGTATCAACTCGCCAATAAGATAATTGACCATTGCCCCCACCAGCAGCGTGGCGATGAACATGATGGCGCAGCCCGCGATGACGCGAGCCGAAGGTGTCTCTATGTACCCGGCCAGGTAGACCGACAATGAACCACCGAACATCCAGGCTACGACTCCTGCGATGATCCAGGTCAGCAACGACAGTGCTTCTTTTACGAAGCCGCGGCTCAGACTGATCAAAGCGGAGATGGCGACGATTGCAACGATCGCCCAATCAACCCAGGTAAATGGCACAGTGCAGCCTACGTACGGATAAGGCGGCGCATTTTAGCAGAGCGCCGGGTTATCGGTAAGCAGTGATTGCGGGTGCTTTGCAAATCAATAGATGGGGCGGTGCGAACACCATTTCAAGACTGCTGAAAACCAATGTGGGAGGGGGCTTGTCCCCGATGGCGGTGTGACAGTCAACAGATGTATTGGCTGACCCACCGCTATCGGGGGCAAGCCCCCTCCCACACTTGACTGCATTTCAAATTTCGAAATCAGCCGCGCTCAGGCTGGAAACGGGTAACGAACCCCTTGAGGTTCTGCTGACGATCCAGCAAGTCCCGCAGGCGGTCGGCCTCGGCTCGCTCGATCAGCGGCCCGATAAACACCCGATTCTTGCCATCGGCGCTGCGGATGTAGGCGTTATAGCCCTGGGCCCGCAGCTTTTTCTGCAAGGCGTCGGCGCCTTCGCGATTGCCCAGGCTGGCCACTTGAATCGACCAACTGATCGGCAAGCCATTGGGGTCGATGCGGCTCTGACCTACGTCCGGCTTGCCCGGCGCGGCAGGCTGCGGCGCTACCGGTTTAGGCGCAGGCGCTGGCGTCGCCGGCTTGGCGGCAACCGCCGGCGCCGGTGTCGGCTTGACCACCGGCACGCTCGGCTGCACCGGCATGGTAGGTGCCTGTTGCGCAGCGACCTCTTCATCGCTCGGTACGGGCTCTTCTTCAGGCAGCGCCTGGGGCTCGGGCACCACCACCGGTTCAACCTGAACCTGAGGAACCACCGGCGCCTGCGGCGCAGCGGGCGCTTCAACCACGACCTGACGCTGCTCGTCCTGACGGGAAAACAGCATCGGCAGGAAAATCACCGCCAATGCCACCAACACCAGGGCTCCCACCATTCGCTGCTTGTATGCGCTATCCAGTAATGCCATGTGCAGCTTCCTCCGTGGAGCGCCGGGCCAGCCATTCGAGCGCCTCGGCAACACAATAAAATGATCCGAACAACAGAATCTCGTCCTCGGCCTTCGCCACCGCGCACTGCGCCTCAAGCGCAGCGGTAACGCCTGCATACGACGTCACCGACGCACCAAGGTTCTGCAACGCGCTTTCCAGCTCAGCCGCCGGACGGCTGCGCGGCGTATCCAGCGGTGCAACCGCCCAGGACTGCACGCTGCTCAGCAGCGGCGCAACCACGCCGTCAAGATCCTTGTCGGCCAGCAAGCCGAACACCGCCAGGCGACGGCCGGACAATGGCGTGCGCGCCAAGCGCTGCGCCAGGTATTCGGCGGCGTGCGGGTTGTGACCGACATCCAGCAGCAGGTTGAGACGCTTGCCTTGCCATTCGACGGTACGCCGATCCAGACGCCCCACTATCCGCGCTGCCTGCAGGGTGGCGGCAATTTGCGCGGCATCCCATGGCAAATCCAGCAGCAGATAGGCTTGCAGCGCGAGCGCAGCATTTTCCATAGGCAGGTTCAGCAGCGGCAAATCGCGCAACGCTACCGGTTGGCCGCGGCTATCGCGCCCGGACCACTGCCAATGCTGATCGCCAATCTCAAGGTTGAATTCGCGCCCGCGCAGGAAGAACGGGCAATCCAGCTCGCGCACCTTGTCCAGCAAGGGTTGCGGTGGGTCGAGGTCACCGCACAAGGCAGGTTTGCCCTGGCGGAAGATGCCAGCCTTTTCGTAAGCCACCGATTCGCGGGTGTTACCCAGGTAATCGGCGTGGTCGACACCGATGCTGGTGACCAACGCCAGGTCGGCATCCACCACGTTGACCGTGTCCAGACGCCCGCCCAGACCCACTTCCAACACGACGACATCCAGTTGCGCACGCTCGAACAGCCATAACGCCGCCAGGGTGCCCATCTCGAAATAGGTCAGGGAAATATCGCCACGCCCGGCATCGAGGGCAGCGAAGGCTTCGCAGAGTTGCTCGTCGGTGGCTTCGACGCCATTGAGCTGCACCCGCTCGTTGTAGCGCAGCAGGTGCGGAGAGCTGTACACGCCGACCTTCAGCCCCTGGGCCAGCAGCAGCGCCGCGACAAAGGCACAGGTGGACCCCTTGCCGTTGGTGCCGGTCACCGTGATCACACGCGGTGCCGGCCGCCCTAACCCAAGGCGGGCCGCTACCTGCTGCGAGCGCTCCAGGCCCATGTCGATGGCGGACGGATGCAACTGCTCAAGGTAGGCGAGCCATTCGCCAAGGGTACGTTGGGTCATAGGTTTTCTGGCACCGGCGGCACGACAATCGGTTCGACTTTAGGCGCGACGTAGACAGGTGTCGGCAGGCCCATCATTTGCGCCAGCAGGTTACCCAGGCGTGGACGCAGCTCACCACGCGGGATGATCAGGTCGATGGCGCCGTGCTCCAACAGGAACTCGCTGCGCTGGAAACCTTCCGGCAGTTTTTCACGCACGGTCTGTTCGATCACGCGTGGGCCGGCAAAGCCGATCAGGGCTTTTGGCTCGCCGACGATCACGTCGCCCAGCATCGCCAGACTGGCGGAAACGCCGCCGTAGACAGGGTCGGTCAGCACCGAGATGAACGGAATGCCTTCTTCGCGCAGACGCGCCAGTACCGCCGAGGTCTTGGCCATTTGCATCAGGGAAATCAGCGCTTCCTGCATACGCGCACCACCGGAGGCGGCGAAGCAGATCATTGGGCAGCGGTTTTCCAGGGCATAGTTGGCGGCGCGTACAAAACGCTCGCCGACGATGGCACCCATGGAGCCGCCCATGAAGGAGAACTCAAACGCCGAAACCACCACCGGCATGCCCAGCAGCTTACCGCTGACGGAAATCAGCGCGTCTTTCTCGCCGGTCTGCTTCTGCGCACCGACCAGACGGTCCTTGTATTTCTTGCTGTCGCGGAACTTGAGACGGTCGACCGGCTCCAGATCAGCGCCCAACTCGTTGCGGCCGTCGGTATCGAGGAAGATGTCGATACGGGCGCGTGCGCCGATACGCATGTGGTGGTTGCACTTGGGGCAAACGTCCAGGGTCTTTTCCAGCTCCGGGCGGTACAGCACCGCGTCGCAGGACGGGCACTTGTGCCACAGACCTTCAGGAACCGAGCTTTTCTTCACCTCGGAACGCATGATCGAAGGGATCAGTTTGTCTACTAACCAGTTGCTCATGCTTTCTTTCTCCAGTACCGGTGGCTTGAACACAGCCCCGCGTATGCCCTTGAGCTAAATTCATATATGGCGATGATGCCGGGGGACGGGGTCAGACGTTCGACCAGCCATTTCCCGCCTGCATCCTCAGCCTTCCAGACAACCTGCCAGCGCAGGGTTGCCACTTCGTTTCCGGGCCTCCCGCAGGCGGCGCCGGTGCTGTTTTACACAGTGGTAGTTATGGACGGCGGCAGACTGCCAGCCGTCACATCGCACCGCTGCTGTTGCGCACGGCTTGCACGAATGCGCGAATCTTGTCGTGATCCTTGATGCCCTTGCCCTGCTCCACCCCGCCACTGACATCCACGGCATACGGCCCGACCTGCTCGATGGCCCCGCCGACATTCAACGGGGTGAGCCCACCGGCCAGGATAACCGGCTTGCTCAGGCCCTGCGGAATCAGCGACCAGTCGAACGCCTCCCCCGTACCACCGGGAACGCCCTCGACGTAGGTGTCCAGCAGAATCCCGCGGGCGCCAGCGTAGGCGGCGCAGGCTGCGGCGATATCGTCTCCGGCCTTGACTCGCAACGCCTTGATATAGGGGCGCTGATAGCTTTCGCATTCGTCCGGGGTTTCGTCGCCATGAAACTGCAGCATGTCCAGCGGCACGGCATCCAGGGTTTCATTGAGTTCGCAACGGCTGGCGTTGACGAACAGGCCCACGGTGGTCACGAACGGCGGCAACGCGGCGATGATGGCCCGCGCCTGCAACACATTCACCGCCCGCGGGCTCCTGGCATAAAACACCAGGCCAATGGCATCCGCCCCGGCCTCGACCGCCGCCAACGCGTCTTCGATGCGGGTAATCCCGCAAATCTTGCTGCGAACGGCTGACATAACCTAGAAACCTCAGGGGTTGCACCGAGAAAGTCCCGGATGGTAACAAAAGCTTTTCCAGGCGTCAGCCGCCAAGTTCGCTGAAACCGGTGAGGAAGTGTGGCCCGAGAAAACGTTCCGGCAACTCGAACTCGTCGCGGTACTCCACATCCACCAGGTACAGACCGAACGGATGGGCCGTGACCCCGCCTGTACGGCGGATGCGGCTTTGCAGCACTTCCCTGGCCCATTCCACCGGACGCTCGCCGGTACCGATGGTCATCAGCACGCCCGCAATGTTGCGCACCATGTGGTGCAGGAACGCCCCGGCACGGATATCCAGCACAATCATCTTGCCATGACGGGTCACGCGCAAATGATGGACTTCCTTGATCGGCGACTTGGCCTGGCACTGGCCAGCACGGAACGCGCTGAAATCATGCACACCCACCAGGTGCTGCGCGGCCTCGGCCATGCGCTCGGCATCCAGCGGACGGTGGTTCCAGGTGATTTCCTGGTTGAGGTGCGCCGGGCGGATCTGGTCGTTGTAGATCACATAGCGGTAGCGCCGGGCGATGGCCTTGAAGCGCGCATGAAAGTGCGCCGGCATGACCTTGGCCCAGGTGACGCTGACATCATGGGGCAAGTTGATATTGGCGCCCATCACCCACGCCTTCATCGAGCGTTCGGCCTGGGTGTCGAAATGCACCACCTGACCGCAGGCATGCACGCCGGCGTCGGTACGCCCGGCACACATCAGCGACACAGGCGAGTCAGCGACTTTCGACAAAGCGTTTTCCAGGGTTTCCTGCACCGTCAGCACGCCGGAGGCCTGGCGCTGCCAGCCGCGGTAGCGCGAGCCTTTGTATTCCACGCCGAGGGCGATGCGGTAAAAGCCTGCGGCCGCCATTTCGGCAGCCGCGTTATCTATATTTGCCAAGAACTGAGAGCCTGATGAGTTGCGCAAAGGCGGGCATTATGCAGGTTTGCGGGAAAACTGGCTTGCCTGCGATAACTTCGGGCCGATTTTACTGGAAGAGCACCCCGCCTGCATCACGGCCAAGCCAGCCCCCACAAAAGCAAACGGCGACCCGAAGGTCGCCGCACTGTTCATAGCCTGGCTTACGCCAATCGGCCGAGCATTTCCTTGGCCTCGCCGCGCTGGACCTCGTTGCCCTCGGTCAGCACTTCGGAAAGGATGTCTTTGGCACCATCGGCATCGCCCATGTCGATATAGGCCTGGGCCAGGTCGAGCTTGGTGGCGACTTCATCGGAGCCCGACAGGAAATCGAACTCAGGTTCGTCGTCACCCATTGCCGCGTCTTCAGCCGTGAAGGACGGCTCGATGGACGGGTGCTCAAGGCTCTGGGACAGACGGTCCAACTCAGCGTTGACGTCGTCCAGCTCCGAAGCGAACGCATCGGGCTTGGCCACCGATGCAGGCTCGTCAGCCAGCGAGAGGTCGAAATCTTCCGGCAGATCGAAGTCATCCAGCGCTGCCGGCGTCAGGGTCGGCGGCTCGACGGCAGGCACGTCCTTCATCTGCTCTTCGAGCCCGGACAGGAAGTCGTCATCGGACTGCGCGGAGGCCGGGGCATCCAGTTGCAGGTCCAGGTCAAAGTCAGAGAGGTCGTCCGCGCTGTTGTTGGCGGCGGTCTGCTGCTGAAGAAGCGTCTCGAATGTCTGCTGATCGTCCTTGACCTCAGCCGGCGATGCCGCCTCCAGGTCGTCCAGGCTCAGGTCGAAATCGGTATCGAAAGGCTCCGGCGCTGGCTCTGGCGCGGCCGGCTTGTCTTCCAGCAAGTCCTTGACGTACTGGGCGTCCAGCGCTGCTGCCGCAACTGCGGCACTCACGCCTGCCGCCAATACGGCCATGGCCGGGAAACGGCCTTTGAGCTGCTCGACCTGGGCGTGGTTTTCACCATTGGCCACCAGTTGACGCTCCTGGCTGACAAAACCGTTCTTGTCATTTTGCAGGCCGTACACTTCCATCAGCTTCAAACGCAGGTCGCTGCGCTTGGGCTCCTGCTTGATGGCTTGCTCAAGCACGTCAGCCGCCTGGTTCAGGTGACCACGATCAATATGGGACTGGGCCTGAGCCAGCGCGTCGCTGGAACTTGGGGCCACGGCAGTCGCCAGCGGCGCCAGCACGGAGGCGACAGTCGGCACCACAGGCTCAACCAGCGGAGTGCGGGCGGGTGCGGGAGCAGGCGCGGCCGCCAGGGTGACGCTCGGCGGCGGTACTTCCAGGCCTTCGAAACTGTCAGGCGGCAGGTCGCTCTCGATATTCGACGTAAATTGCGGTTCTTCAGCCAGCGCTCGCGCCATGCGCAGGTGCTTTTCTTCTTCGAGACGGGCATTGCGATGGCGCACCCACAGCAGCAGGAGCAGCAGCGCCAGAATCACCGCCGCCCCGCCAAGCACACCGAGCACGACAGGGTTGGTCAGAAGCTCGTTGAACTTGCCTTCGGTGGTCGCAGGTGCCACTACCGGCTTGGCCGACGCAGGCTCCGGCGCAGGTGCAGGTGCAGGTGCTGCAACCGCTTCCGGGGCCGGCGAGGCCGCCGGGGCTGGGGCCGGCTCACCGGCCAGCTGAGCTGGCATCGCCGCCGTTGCAGGAGCAACCGCATCACCCTTCTCGGCCTGCAGCCGGGCCAACTGGTCGTTCTTCAGCTGGATCAGCTTTTGCAGCTTGTCCAACTGGCTTTGCAAATCAGCCGCGCGGCTTTTGAGTTCGTCATTATCGCGGCGGGTGGTGTCGAGCTGCTCCTGAGTCATCGCCAGCTTGTCGCTCAACGCGCGGTTATCACCGGCCTTGCCCGCTGCGCCTTTTTTGGCGGCCTCGGCCGAAACCAGGCTCAAGTTATCCTTGGCGTTCGTGCTCGACGGCGCATTGCCCGTCTCGGTGCGCTTGGTGGCGTCCAACTGGGCCTTGCCCGCCACTTGCCGGCCGGCGGCGCGACGGCCCTGGCGCCAGGCGGCGTTCTGCGCAGCCACTTCGGCGATCGCTTGGGGCTGGGCCAGTGCGGTGCTTTGCACGGTGTCCGGCAGGCGCAGGACCTGGCCGGTTTTCAGGCGGTTGATGTTGCCATCGACAAAGGCATCCGGGTTGAGCGCCTGAATGGCCAGCATGGTCTGTTGCACAGAGCCACCATTGCGATTTTTCTCGGCAATTTCCCACAAAGTATCGCGAGCAGTGGTGGTATGTTGCGCGGACTTGCTGACGGCGGACCCAGTGCCGGCCGGCGCACTCAAGCGCGGCGCTGGCGCGCTGGCGGTCGGTGCGGGCTGGTCGAACTTGGCAGGGTCGAGCAGCACGCTGTAGTCACGCATGAGCCGACCATTGGGCCACTGCACCTGCAACAGGAAGCGCACATAGGAATCGGGCAGCGGTTTGCTGGAGGTGACACGCACCACGCTGCGGCCATTGGGGTTGACCACGGGCGTAAACGTCAGCTCGTCGAGAAAGGCCTGACGGTCGACACCGGCATCGACGAACGCCTGGGACGAGGCCAGGCTCGGGGTGATCTCGGAGGCCGTGAGGCCACCCACGTCGAGCAACTCGATTTCCACCGACAGCGGCTGGTTCAACTTCGACTTGAGGGTCATCTCCCCCAGTTGCAGCGCCTGCGCCATACCGGAGGACAGCGCCGAGGCGGCCGCTATTGCTAACACCAGTTTGCGAACTTGAACCATAGCCTCATCCTTTGTCTGAACACTCCCCGGCCTGCGAGAAGGTTGGTAACCGCTGCCATAAGAGGCATGGCGAGCCGATAGGTCACCGACGCGCTTCTGTTCCGCTTTGGGCCAAGCATAGCGCTTGGTGAGAATCAATCTACAAATTGGCGCCAAGTATCTTTTACGCAAGGCCTTTTATCAACAACTGAGCCAGCTGCACGGCGTTCAGCGCAGCGCCTTTGCGTACGTTATCTGACGTCAGCCACAGATTTAGTTCCGCCGGGTCGTCGACACCGGTGCGCACTCGGCCCACATAAACAACGTCCTGGCCCACCGCATCGCCTACTGCCGTTGGGTAGTCGCCCGCCTCGACCAGTTCGATCCCCGGCGCCGCATCCAGTTCGCGGTTCACCGCAGCCAAATCGGCCGGCGCCGCCAACTGCAGCGACACAGTCAGGCTATCGCCAAAAAACACCGGGGCTTGAACGCAGGTTGCGCAAATCTTCAGTAAAGGTGTTTCCAGCACGGCGCGCAATTCATGTACGAGACGTTTCTCCAGAGCCGTGTGACCTTGGGCATCCGGCGTGCCGACTTGTGCCAGCAGGTTGAAGGCCACTTGCCGATCAAAGAAAGTCGGCTCCAGCGGGCGCACATTCAACAGCTCGGCGGTTTGCCGGGCCAGCTCACTGACGGCCTCGCGCCCCAGGGCAGACACGGCCAGGTTGGCGGTGACGCTGACGCGCTGGATATCCAGCAGGCCGCGCAATGGCGCAAGCACCACCGCCAGGTGGGTGGCGCACGGGCTCGGGCTTGCGACCTGGAAAGGTTTTTTCAAGCCTTTGAGCACAGCAGCATTGGCTTCCGGCACCACTGGCGGTGCCTGCTCGGCCGGCAACGCGCCAGACAGGTCGATCACCGAGCAACCGGCGGCGATGGCACGCGGGGCGAAGCTCAGGGTCACCGCCGGGCCGGCCGCGAAGAAGGCCAACTGCGCCTTGCTGAAGTCAAACTCATCGACTTCCTTTACCCGCAGGTTCTTGCCGCGGAACGGTACCGATGCACCGGCGGAGTTGTTACCCGCCAGCAGATACAAAGTGCCTACCGGAAAGTCCAGCTCTTCGAGAATCTGCACCAGGGTTTCGCCAACGGTACCGGTGGCGCCGATCACGGCGATTTCAAAGGTCTGGGTCATGGGGGCTGCCTCGGGCATTGCGGGGAGCGGCACTTTACCGGGTGGTGCGGGGCGAGGCAATTAAACTGGGGGTTGTGGTGTGGCTGATGGCCCTATCGGGGGCAAGCCCCCTCCCACACTTGAATGTGTTCACAGGTCAAAATGTGGGAGGGGGCTTGCCCCCGATAGGGCCCGAAAGAACCATAAAAAACCCCGCGCCTGTCACTAGAACGCGGGGTTTTTCAAAGCCTGCAAGCGATCAACGCTCCAGCAGAATCCGCAGCATGCGACGCAACGGCTCGGCCGCGCCCCACAGCAGTTGGTCGCCAACGGTGAACGCACCGAGGAACTGGCTGCCCATGTTCAGCTTGCGCAGACGGCCCACCGGTACATTCAGAGTGCCGGTGACCTTGGTCGGGCTCAGCTCCTGCATGCTGATATCGCGGTTGTTCGGCACCAGCTTGACCCAAGGGTTGTGCTGGCTGATCAGCCCTTCGATATCGGCGATCGGCACGTCCTTGTTCAGCTTGATGGTCAACGCCTGGCTGTGGCAGCGCATGGCGCCGATACGTACGCAGATGCCGTCCACCGGGATCGGGTTCTTGAAGCGACCGAGGATCTTGTTGGTCTCGGCCTGAGCCTTCCACTCTTCGCGGCTCTGGCCGTTCGGCAGTTCCTTGTCGATCCAGGGAATGAGGCTACCGGCCAGTGGCACACCGAAGTTTTCGGTCGGGTAGGCTTCGCTGCGCATGGCTTCGGCCACGCGACGGTCGATATCGAGGATCGCGCTGGCCGGGTCGGCCAGTTGATCGGCGACCGCGGCGTGAGTCGCGCCCATCTGCTTGATCAGCTCGCGCATGTTCTGCGCACCGGCGCCGGAAGCAGCCTGATACGTCATGGCGCTCATCCACTCGACCAGGCCAGCCTCGAACAAGCCGCCCAGGCCCATCAGCATCAGGCTGACGGTGCAATTGCCGCCGACGTAGTTCTTGGTGCCGGCGTCCAGTTGCTGGTCGATGACCTTGCGGTTGACCGGGTCGAGGATGATCACGGCATCGTCCTGCATGCGCAGGCTCGACGCGGCGTCAATCCAGTAGCCCTGCCAGCCGGCTTCGCGCAGCTTGGGGAAGACTTCGCTGGTGTAGTCGCCACCCTGGCAGGTCAGAATCACATCGAGGGTCTTCAACTCTTCAATGCTGTAGGCGTCCTTGAGCGGAGCAATGTCCTTGCCCACGGACGGACCTTGGCCACCTACGTTCGAAGTGGTGAAAAACACCGGCTCAATAAGATCGAAATCCTGCTCTTCCAGCATCCGCTGCATGAGCACGGAACCGACCATACCGCGCCAACCGATCAGACCTACACGTTTCATCGCAACTACACCTTGTTAAAAAGTGGGCCGTCTTGCAGCGACAACTGCAAGCGGGCCCGAGAGATTACAGATTCCGCAGCGCGGCGACTACAGCGTCGCCCATTTCTTGCGTGCCTACCCGGGTGCAACCCTGCGACCAGATGTCGCCGGTACGCAAGCCCTGGTCCAGCACCAGGCTCACGGCCTTCTCGATCGCGTCCGCTGCGTCAGTCAGGCTGAAGCTGTAGCGCAGCATCATCGACACCGACAGAATCGTCGCCAGCGGGTTGGCAATGCCCTGGCCGGCGATGTCCGGCGCCGAGCCGTGGCAAGGCTCGTACATGCCCTTGTTATTGGTATCCAGCGACGCCGAGGGCAGCATGCCGATGGAACCGGTGAGCATCGACGCCTGGTCGGACAGGATGTCGCCGAACAGGTTATCGGTGACGATCACGTCGAACTGCTTGGGCGCGCGCACCAGTTGCATCGCGGCGTTGTCGACGTACATGTGGCTCAGTTCGACGTCCGGGTAATCCTTGGCGACTTCTTCGACGATTTCGCGCCACAGCTGGCTGGAGGCCAGGACGTTGGCTTTATCCACCGAGCAGACCTTCTTGCTGCGTACGCGGGCCATGTCGAAACCGACACGGGCGATACGGCGGATTTCGCTCTCGCTGTAAGGCAGGGTGTCGTAGGCCTGACGCTCGCCATTTTCCAACTCGCGCACACCCCGTGGCGAGCCGAAATAGATACCGCCGGTCAGCTCGCGCACGATCAGAATATCCAGGCCCGCGACCACTTCCGGCTTGAGGCTCGACGCGTCGGCCAACTGCGGGTAAAGGATCGCCGGGCGCAGGTTGCCGAACAGGCCCAGTTGCGCGCGGATTTTCAGCAGGCCGCGCTCAGGACGGATATCACGCTCGATCTTGTCCCACTTGGGGCCACCCACGGCGCCCAGCAGCACGGCGTCGGCCGCACGGGCACGCTCCAGGGTTTCGTCCGCCAGCGGTACACCGTGCTTGTCGATGGCCGCGCCGCCGATCACGTCGTGGCTCAGTTCGAAGCCCAGGCTGTACTTGCTGTTGGCAAGTGTCAGGACCTTGACCGCTTCGGCCATGATTTCCGGACCAATACCGTCGCCAGGAAGAATCAGAATCTGCTTGCTCATGCGTTCCTCATTTCATCAAGCGACCTGCCCATGGGCAGGTCGGGAAAAATCAATCAGCGTTCGGCCCACACCACCAGCACGTCGGTGCTGAAGGTGCCGTCGGCTTGAATTTCGTAATAATCGCGCACTTCCTGACCCATCGCCTGTTGCAGCTCAAGGATCGCCGCGCGCAAGGCCGGCGGTGTGCGCATGCGCTCGACCCACGAGGTGTATTCCAGGCGCAGGCGTTGGCGGCTGCTGTTGCGTACCTGCAAGCCGGCTTCGCTGAGCTGGCGCATCCACTCGGCGGCAGAGTAATCGCGCACATGGCTGGTGTCGCGCAATACTTCGACCGTTTGCAGGTAGGTGTCCAGCAACGGGCTGCCCGGGGACAACACATCCACGAAGGCCGCCACGCCGCCGGGCTTGAGCACTCGACGCACTTCACGCAAGGCCAGGCCGAGGTCGCTCCAGTGGTGGGCCGAGTAGCGGCTGAAGACGAAGTCGAATTCGCCATCGGCGAACGGCAGGCGTTCGGCGGCGCCGTTAACGGTGCTGATATTGGTGAAGCCGCGATCTTGCGCAGCGGCAGCGACCACATCGAGCATCTGCTGGGACAGGTCGTAGGCGACCACGTCCTTGACCAGTGGCGCCACCTGGAAGCTGACATGCCCGGCACCGCACCCCAGGTCCAGCAGGCGAGCAGCGCCCTGCCCGGCCAGTTCGGCCTGCAGCAGCGCGAATTCGGTGCCCTGGGCGTGTACGGCGCTGCTCAGGTAGGCCGAGGCTTGCTCGCCGAATTGTTTTTGCACGACTTGGGTGTGGGCGGTGCTGGTCATGGGGGCTTTCCTTGGGTTTTGTGTTGTTAACACTGGCCTTATCGGGGGCAAGCCCCCTCCCACATTTGAAATGCGTACACCTGTGGGAGGGGGCTTGCCCCCGATGGCGGCGGTCCTGCCTACATCAATCGCGAAACAACCAAGGCTGGCTGGCCCGATGCTTGGCTTCAAACGCCGCAATCGCGTCACCGTCCTGCAAGGTCAGGCCGATATCGTCCAGGCCGTTGATCAAACAGTGCTTGCGAAAGGCGTCGACTTCGAAGTGATACACCTTGCCATCCGGACGGGTCACGGTTTGCGCGGCGAGGTCGACGGTCAACTGGTAGCCCTCTTGCGCTTCCACTTGCTTGAACAACTCGTCGACTTCTTCGTCGGTCAGGATGATCGGCAACAGGCCATTCTTGAAGCTGTTGTTGAAGAAGATGTCGGCATAGCTCGGCGCGATGATGCTGCGAAAGCCATATTCTTCCAGGGCCCACGGCGCGTGTTCACGGCTGGAGCCGCAGCCGAAGTTTTCCCGGGCCAGCAGCACGCTGGCGCCCTGGTAACGCTCGGCGTTGAGCACGAAGTCCTTGTTCAGCGGGCGCTTGGAGTTGTCCTGGTAGGCGTAGCCCACGTCCAGGTAGCGCCACTCGTCGAACAGGTTGGGGCCGAAACCGGTGCGCTTGATCGACTTCAGGAACTGCTTGGGGATGATCTGGTCGGTGTCGACGTTGGCACGGTCCAACGGCGCGACAAGACCTGTGTGTTGGGTAAAAGCTCTCATCGGGTTTTCCTTTAGATCAATTCGCGAACGTCGATGAAACGACCGTTGACGGCAGCAGCGGCAGCCATGGCCGGGCTGACCAGGTGGGTACGGCCACCGGCGCCCTGGCGCCCTTCGAAGTTACGGTTGGAGGTCGAGGCGCAATGCTCGCCGGACTCCAAACGGTCCGGGTTCATCGCCAGGCACATCGAGCAGCCCGGCTCACGCCATTCGAAACCGGCTTCGAGGAAGATCTTGTCCAGGCCCTCGGCTTCGGCCTGGGCTTTGACCAGGCCGGAACCTGGCACCACGATGGCTTGCTTGATGGTCGAAGCAACCTTGCGGCCCTTGGCGATCACGGCAGCGGCGCGCAGGTCTTCGATCCGCGAGTTGGTGCAGGAGCCGATGAACACGCGATCGAGCTGAATGTCGGTAATCGCCTGGTTGGCCTTCAAGCCCATGTACTTGAGGGCACGCTCGATGGAACCGCGCTTGACCAGGTCGGCTTCCTGCGCCGGGTCCGGCACGTTCTGGTCGACGGCCAGCACCATTTCCGGGGACGTGCCCCAGCTGACTTGCGGCTTGATCTGGGTCGCGTCGAGCTCGACCACGGTGTCGAACACCGCATCGGCGTCAGACACCAGGTCTTTCCAGGCCTGCACCGCAGCGTCCCAATCGGCGCCTTGGGGAGCGAACGGGCGACCCTTGACGTATTCAACGGTTTTTTCGTCCGCCGCCACCATGCCCACGCGGGCGCCGGCTTCGATGGACATGTTGCAGATGGTCATGCGGCCTTCGATGGACAGGTCGCGAATCGCGCTGCCGGCGAACTCGATGGCATGCCCGTTACCGCCGGCGGTGCCGATCTTGCCGATCACCGCGAGCACGATGTCCTTGGCGGTCACACCGAACGGCAACTGGCCTTCGACGCGCACCAGCATGTTTTTCATTTTCTTGGCCACCAGGCACTGGGTGGCGAACACATGCTCCACCTCGGAGGTGCCGATGCCATGGGCCAGGGCACCGAAGGCACCGTGGGTGGAGGTGTGGGAGTCGCCGCAGACCACGGTCATGCCCGGCAAGGTCGCGCCCTGCTCCGGGCCGATCACGTGGACGATGCCTTGACGCACGTCATTCATCTTGAATTCGGTGATGCCATATTCATCGCAGTAGTCGTCGAGGGTCTGCACCTGAAGGCGCGACACGGTGTCGGCGATGGCGTCAATCCCGCCCTTGCGCTCCGGGGTGGTCGGCACGTTGTGGTCCGGCGTGGCGATGATCGAGTCGACGCGCCATGGCTTGCGCCCGGCCAACCGCAGGCCTTCGAACGCTTGGGGCGAGGTCACTTCATGGATGATGTGACGGTCGATATAGATCAGCGACGACCCATCATCGCGCCGTTTCACTTCATGGGAATCCCAAAGCTTGTCGTAAAGCGTTTTGCCGGCCATCAGTCGGTCCTCATCAACGGTGTTTCTTTGCGCCGGGCTTTCAATAACCCTTTGGCTTGTGAGGCTGATGGTATGGCGCTACATTAAATAACTCAAATTCATATTTTTTATGCTTTGGATTACCAACTGGAATAGCACCATGGACCTGGCCAACCTCAACGCCTTTATCGCTATCGCCGAGACCGGCAGCTTCTCCGGTGCCGGTGAACGCCTGCACCTGACCCAACCGGCCATCAGCAAACGCATTGCCGGCCTGGAGCAACAATTGAAGGTGCGTTTATTCGATCGCCTGGGCCGTGAAGTGGGTTTGACCGAAGCCGGCCGGGCCCTGCTGCCGCGGGCCTATCAGATCCTGAACGTGCTGGATGACACCCGTCGCGCCCTGACCAACCTGACGGGAGAAGTCAGTGGGCGCCTGACGCTGGCGACCAGTCACCACATCGGCCTGCATCGCCTGCCGCCGGTCCTGCGCACCTTCACCCGGCAGTACCCGAACGTGGCGCTGGATATTCAGTTCCTCGATTCGGAAGTGGCCTACGAAGAAATCCTCCACGGCCGCGCCGAAGTGGCGGTGATCACCCTGGCGCCGGAACCGCACAACCTGGTGCGCGCGACGCCGGTGTGGGACGACCCGCTGGATTTCGTGGTGGCGCCCGAACACAGCCTGATCAGCAACGACACCGTCAACCTGGCCGATATCGCCGGGCACCCTGCGGTGTTTCCCGGCGGCAACACCTTTACCCACCATATTGTCAGCCGCCTGTTCGAAGCCCAGGGGCTGACGCCGAACATCGCCATGAGCACCAACTACCTGGAAACGATCAAGATGATGGTGTCCATCGGCCTGGCCTGGAGTGTGTTGCCGCGCACCATGCTCGATGATCAGGTGGCGAGTATCGCTTTACCGGGCATACAGCTCAGTCGCCAGCTAGGCTATATCGTGCACACCGAAAGGACGCTGTCGAACGCTGCGCGGGCTTTCATGAGCCTGTTGGATGCACAGGTCGATCTGCCAGGGATACCGGCATGACACCGTGCGGCCTCGGGTTTTGACTAAACCGCGCTGTCTTCCATCGAGCCAAGGCCCTTTGAACAATGCGCACCCCCGTTGATTCCGTGCCACCCCTGCCCCGCATACACGCCCTGGACCCTCAAGAGGCGGAACAACGCTGGGACAGCGCCCCGCAACTGCTGTCGGCGCTCAATGCCGCTCGGCTGGGCGCGTGGTGCTGGGAAATCGACACGGGGCTAATCAGCTGGTCGCGCGGCACCCAGGCATTGTTTGGCTACGATCCTCGCCAGCCACTGCCCAACGACCTCAATTACCTCGACCTGCTGGCGTCGGAAGACCGCGCCCGCGTGGTGCGGGCGTTTCATGCGGTGCTGGCGGGCGAGCCGGTGGAACAGGCCATGCACCACCGCATTCAATGGCCCGATGGCAGCCTGCACTGGCTGGAAATCAGCGGCAGCCTGGTGCCGGACAAAAACGGCCGGCGCCGCATGATCGGCGTGATCCGCGAAATCACCCACCAGCGCGAGCGGGAACACGCCCTCAGTCACTCTGAAAAGCGCTTCGCCACGCTTTTCCACCTGTGCCCGAACATGGTGCTGCTGACGCGTCAGTCCGACGGTCTGATCAGCGAAGCCAACCATCATTTCGAAATGCTGTTCGGCTGGCCGGTGAATGAAGCCATCGGCCGCACCACCTTGGAGCTGGGCCTGTGGCGGCACCCGGAACAGCGCGCCCACCTGGTCAAGGCCACCCAGCGCAAAGGTGAATCCATCACCATGGAAGTGCAGTTCTGTGCCAGCAACGGCCAGCTCCACGATGGCACGCTCAGTGCCCAAAAGGTCGAACTGGACGGCGAGGCCTACCTGATCAGTACGTTCCTTGATACCACCGAGCGCAAAAATGCCGAGCAAGCGCTCAAGGACAGCCAGGAGCGCCTGGACCTGGCGCTGGACTCGGCACAACTGGGCACCTGGGATTGGCACATCCCCAGCGGGATGCTCTACGGCTCGGCCCGTGCCGCCCAGCTCCACGGCCTGCCGTGTGAACCGTTCCACGAATCCTTCGACGCGTTTTTTGAAGGCATGTCCGATAAGGACCGCGAGGGCATGCGTCATGCCTACCGCACCCTGCGCGAAGGCCCCGACGGTAATTACCAGTTGACCTATCGGGTGTTGCTGGAGGATGGCAGCCCGCGCTACCTGGAAAGCCGCGCACGCCTGTATCGCGATGAGTCCGGCAAGCCCCTGCGCATGGCCGGCACCCTGCTCGATATCACCGACCAGGTGGAGCGCGAGCAGCGCCTGAGCGCGTCCGAGGAGAAGTTCGCCAGCCTGTTCCAGGCCAGCCCCGACCCGATCTGCGTGACGTGCCTGGACAGCGGCGCGTTTATCGAGATCAATCCGGCGTTCACCCTGACCTTTGGCTGGACAGCCGCCGAAGTGATCGACAAGAGCGCCGAGCAGATCGGCTTATGGGATGAGTCAAGCAAGCGCCTGCAACGCATCGAGCAGGTGATTCGCGAACAGTCATTGAACAATGTGGCCATCGTGGTGCATGCCAAGAACGGCGAGAGCCTGACGTGCGTGATTTCCAGCCGCCTGATCAAGGTCAACGAGCAGCCGTGCATCGTCACCACCCTGCGCGATATCACCCAGCAGCAGCGCTCGGAGGCGGCGCTCAAGGCCAGCGAAGAGAAATTCGCCAAAGCCTTCCATTCCAGCCCCGATGCCATTTCGATCACCGAGCGCGATACGGGACGGTATGTGGAGGTCAATGATGGGTTTTGCCGCCTGACCGGCTACCGCGCCGAAGAAGCCATCGGCCTTACCCTGTACCAGATTGGCATCTGGGCCGATGAAAACCAGCGCACCGCGCTCTTGGCCGAACTGCAGATCAAGGGGCGCATCCATCACCTGGAAATGCTGTGGCACAACAAGCTGGGCGAGGTGCTGGCGGTAGAGGTGTCGGTCGAACCGATTACCTTGAATGAAACGCCGTGCCTGCTACTGACTGCGCGCGACGTCAGCCTGTTGAAAAATGCCCAGGCACAGATCCGCCATCTGGCCTATCACGATCCGCTGACCAACCTGCCTAACCGAGCGCTGCTGATGGACCGTCTGAGCCAGCAGATCGCCCTGCTCAAGCGCCACAACCTGCGCGGAGCCTTGCTGTTTCTGGACCTTGACCACTTCAAACATATCAACGATTCCCTCGGTCACCCCGTGGGCGACACCGTACTTAAAATCGTCACCGCGCGCCTGGAAGCCAGTGTACGCATGGAAGATACGGTGGCACGCCTGGGCGGGGATGAGTTTGTGGTGCTGCTCAGCGGCCTGGAGGGCTCACGCACGCAAGTCAGCGGCCAGGTGCAGGAGCTGGCCGATACCCTGCGCGAACTGCTTTCCGAGCCGATGTTCCTTGACGGTCATCGCTTGCAGGTGACGCCAAGCATCGGCGTGGCGCTGATCCCCGACCATGGCACCACGCCCGCCGATTTGCTCAAGCGCGCCGATATCGCCCTGTACCGCGCCAAGGATTCGGGGCGCAACACCATCCAGATGTTCCACAACAGCATGCAGAAGACCGCCAGCGAGCGCCTGCGCATGGAAACCGATCTGCGCCTGGCCTTGTCACGCGGCGAATTCAGCGTGCATTACCAACCTCAGGTGGATGCGCGCGGCAACACGATTGTCGGCGCCGAGGCCCTGGTGCGCTGGCAGCACCCTCAACTGGGCGCGCAGTCGCCGGCGGAATTTATCAAGGTGCTGGAGGACAGCGGCCTGATCCTGGAGGTAGGCACCTGGATCCTCGATCAAGCGTGCAGTGCATTTGCCGGTTTGATTGCCGAGGGCCTGGTGGACCCGCTCAATTTCAGCCTGTGCGTGAATATCAGCCCCCGGCAGTTTCGCCAGAACGACTTTGTGGAACGGGTCGAACGCAGCCTCACCCAGCACCAACTGCCCTACAGTTTGCTCAAGCTGGAAATCACTGAAGGCATCGTGATCCAGAACCTGGATGACACGGTGATGAAGATGCGGCGCCTGAAAAAACTGGGAGTGAGCTTTGCGATGGATGACTTTGGCACCGGTTATTCGTCCCTGACCTACCTCAAGCGCTTGCCGGTGGATGCACTGAAAATCGACCAGTCGTTTGTGCGCGACGCGACTCACGATCCCAATGACGCTGAAATCATCCGCGCCATTGTCGCCATGGCCCGCAGTTTGAGTCTGGAAGTGATTGCCGAAGGCGTTGAAACCACAGAACAGCTGGCGTTCCTGCAGAAGCTTGGCTGCCATTTGTATCAGGGGTATTTGCACAGCCGGCCGTTGCCGATAGAGGGTTTCAGGCAGTTACTGGAATAGCTCGTTTTGAAACGCAGCAGAAACAAAATGCAGCCTGGGTTATCCCTGCCCAGGTGCATCAGGGTCAAATCAGCGCCACGGCTTGACCTCGCGTGGGGACTCGCCCCTGTTTACCCCATAGCTCCTCGCGGCCGTTGATGACCGCCACCGAATGCCCCGTCCGGTTACACATTCCTATCTGCCCACGGGCCAGGTCACGCACCGGCACTCTTTTCATGTGGGCTTTCAACCCCAGGCGTAGAAAGCCTTCTCCAGGCCCTGTCTCATCTTCGCCGTCGTTGAGGCTGCGAATTGCCGCCTGATAACTGCGACCTGCCGTACGATCATTGTTTTCCAATTGCGCACGCTTGGCGCTGACGGCAAACAGGAACTGCGCATCCTTGAGCATGCCTTTGTCGGGCCCAATGAACCTCGCGCCCCGAGCGCCCTCCGCCAATTCGCGGTCGGTGAGCGTGAGCCGATAGCCATCACGCATGATCACCTGATAACCGTTGTTAGCCCTGGTCACTGCCTTGAAAATATCCGTCGGGCTTTGACCGAAACGATACATCGCGGCCTTGATAGCCGACACCGTCACGCAATTGCCATCCGGCCCCTGGCGAAAGCCGCTCCAGATATTGTCGGGTTTCGCGCCGTTGCGTTTGTTCGATAAACCGGGAATATCCGCTGCCGCATCAGGTTTGGGTAGCACAGGCTCAGGGGTTACCTGTGGAACAACAGGTAAGCGTGAAGGAAGAGTGTCCGGAATGTGAGGATCTTTTTTACCCGCGGCCAGAGCGAGTAACTGAGTAAAGAACGAATCAAATAAAGCCACGACTGCAGCAATTGCTGGCGAGTCATTACCGACGTCGGCTGAATGTTGCGATGTATCAGGACAGACGGTGAACGGCACGCTTTTGAACTGGCGAGGGTGATCATTACTTGCGTTGAGTGCGCCGTCCGATATTGACGGCCTTACATCAATGACTCGCGCAATATTATTAATTGGAAAGAGTGACATAGAGTTCTCCATACACAGGCATTTTCCCGACATACACTTCGAAAAAATGCCTGTATTGATTAAACAACTGAACCGCGATGGTGGCCTTTAAAACCTGGAACTTAGCCGATGATTAAAGCGACCCTACCGGCCAGCGACTTGGCCGTCCGCAGGACCTGGACTGGTCAGATCAGGTGTCGAACTGTCGGGCCTTGGCTCTGGCCGGTTACCCGGCAAGACTGCGGGCAAAGAATGGCTATTCATTGGCCCGCTCGGCTTTGGCAAGTTGCCGGGCACCAAAAGTGACTGGGGCCGGGTATCCGTAGACACCTTCAGAGCAGGCACTCGATTTGGCGGCACCCGCGCATCATCGCTGCGCCAGTCACTGACGACCACATTCACATGTACCTTTGCCCTGGGGTCGTTCACGCTGACTTCAGGCCTGGGCACCGTTGCTGCAAACGGCATGGAGCGCCGCCTGTTCCCGCCAGGCACCATGACCGGAAAATCACCGGGCTGCGGCAGATTTCGCAGATCGCCTGAGTCGGGCCTGATCACGTGATTGCCCGAAAACAGGTCGCGCATGGCACTGAAGATACTTTCAAGCATATCGAACAGCTGCCTTAGACCTCTCTGGGGAGGGAGTACCGTTTCGCCCAAATCACCGAGATCGTAGGGGGGCATTGGCGTTTTAAACGATGTTGCGCCAAGGGATTGCGCGTTCGAATTTACAACAGACTTATTATTCGATATCGCTTGTTGATCAAGCGCAATCGTATCGAATTTTGCCAGGGGTGGAGTGTGAATCGAGATAGACATTCGCAAGTTCCTTAACTTCATACGACCTGACCTGTTGAGGGTCAGAGGGAGTGATAGTTTCAATGACTGATAACAACAGTGCTGCTTCACAGTCCCTCCATTCGTGGAGAGTTAGGCTATCGAGTTCCGCAAATCGCAGTTCATATAAGGACATCAAAGCGCATTATCAGACTTTGCCCCATGGACAATTTCCAGCAGGCCTTGATTTATCGCTTGGTTAAGACTCAAGTGTGGTCACACGCGCTCATACTCTGCGTAAATGTCACTCGTCGATAACATTCCACGCGTCTACTCATCGCTCACTTGTGCTAACCCACCGACGAAAAAAAGGCGCCTGCAGTGGCGCCTTCATGGGGACAAGGAATAAGACGTTGCAGTGACTGGCTCTAGGCAGCCATGGGGTGGGGCATTCCCAGCAGCCGACTGACCTGCTGTAGGTCGGTTTCGCGGCGCATCGCCGTAAACAGCTCTACCGCTTCGGGGTAGTTGCGCGTCAGCATCGCCAGCCACTGTTTCAACCGACCGGGCGCCTGGCGCTCAGTCAATTGCGCCACCGATTGGGTCCAGAACGCCTGAAGCATCGGCTGCATCTGGGCCCAAGTCATTTCAACGACTTCCTGCCCTGCACGCGCCGCCGCGATCTGCCGCGCCAGATCAGGGCGCGCCACCAGACCACGGCCCAACATGATGTCTTCGGCGCCGCTGACTTCGCGGCAACGCCTCCAGTCTTCGACGCTCCAGATATCGCCATTGGCAAACACCGGCACCTTGACCACATCCTGCACCCGTGGGATCCACTCCCAATGGGCCGGTGGCTTGTAGCCATCGGTTTTGGTGCGTGCATGCACCACGATATGCGCAGCACCGCCTTCGGCCAGCGCCGTGGCGCAGACCAGCGCGCCGTCCGGGCTGTCGAAGCCCAGGCGCATCTTGGCGGTGACCGGAATATGGGCCGGGACCGCGCGCCGCACATGCTCGACGATCCGGTTGAGCAGCTCCGGCTCCTTGAGCAGCACTGCACCGCCGCGGGACTTGTTGACCGTCTTGGCCGGACAGCCAAAGTTGAGGTCGATCACCTGCGATCCCAACTCGCAGGCCAGGGCGGCGTTTTCCGCCAGGCATACCGGGTCAGAACCCAGCAATTGCACGCGCAGCGGCACGCCCGCCGCGGTATGGGCGCCGTGCAGCAGTTCCGGGGCGAGCTTGTGGAAGTAGGCGGGGGTGAGCAAGCGGTCGTTGACGCGGATGAATTCGGTCACGCACCAGTCGATACCGCCCACGCGGGTCAACACGTCCCGCAGGATGTTGTCGACCAACCCCTCCATGGGCGCCAAAGCAATTTGCATGGAAAACACTCAACAAAAATCGTGGCGCAGTTTACTGGGTTTCCCACGACAACCGTTAACCCCCTGTCAGCGCAGGCCCATAACCTTCGATAAACTCGGCGGGCATGCGTTTGGGTCTGCCGCTGGACAGTTCGATACAGACAAAGGTGGTGTGCGCGCGCAACAAGGTGGCGCCGTCACGCGGGCGTACCAGCTGGAAACGGCGCGTCATCTTAAGACGCTGGTCCCAGTCGACAATCCACGTGGCCAGTTGCAGTTCATCACCTTCGTAGGCGGCCGCCAGGTAGTCGATCTCATGGCGCACCACAGCCATGGCACGGTCCAGTCGCCGGTATTCGGCGAGGTCCAGCCCCAGGCGCTGGGAATGCCGCCAGGCGCAACGCTCCAGCCAGGCCACGTACACCGCGTTATTGGCGTGCCCCAGGCCGTCGATGTCCTCAGGGGCAACCTGCAGATCAATGATAAACGGCGTTGCCAAATCCCAGCCCATGCCTTGCTCCAGTCGATTGATGTCGGCCGGCGCAGTGTATCAGGCGGTTTGGCGCTCCTGTAAATGGCACCCCGCCAACAGGGCGAGCACACCTTCGATCACGCGCGGGTCGGCCAGGACCCTCTGGTGCCCACCCTGCTCAAGGCGCAGCAGGCGGCTGTCGAACCAGGCCTGGTGAATGACCTCAGAAGCCTTGACCGGGACAAACGTATCGTCTTCGGCATGCACGATCAGGCCGGGCAGGTTCATGTGATAGCGGGCGACATCCAGGTGCTTGAGCGGCATGCCGAACGTCAGCTCGACCTCCTGGATAAACGCCGAACGCGCGCGCGGTGGCAAACCCATCATGCGCGTGAAACCGCGCAGTACATCGAGGAATCGCGCAGGCGCAGCGATACTCACCAACGCCTGCGTGCGCAGCCCCAACTGCACGGCAAGCATCGCGCTGGCACCGCCCATCGAGTGGCCGACCACCGCATGCAACGGCGGCAACTCGGCCGCCGCCTCCAGCATGGCACGGGCGAACAGCAGCACGTGAGCTTCACGCCCCGGCGATTGGCCATGGGCCGGGCCATCCAGCGCAATCACCGAATAGCCGCCCTCCACCAGCGCGGTAATCAGGCTGGCGAACTGCGTGGGGCGCCCTTCCCAACCGTGCATGAGCAACACGGCAGGCCCTTGGCCCCAGCACAGCGCCGACAAGCCAAAGCGCAGGGTGATGCGCTGCGACTGCGCCAGCAATGGCAGCTCCCACTCACGGGGTGCCAGCTCGCGGGGCGTCATGAAGGTGCGACGCATCCTGTTGGCCACCGTATGCGGTGCAAGTCGGCCAACAGTGCCATTGAAGCCACGAACCCAGCTCAAGCTGCCCATGCCATGAACCCCTATTCAGCGTACCGCCGACTTGGCGGCGCGCAACACACGATCGGATAATTCGCCGGGACCAAGGGCTCGCGCCAGCGTCAGGCCGCCGACCATCAGCGCCATGTCGGCCAGCGCCTTGTCGGTCTCTTCGGGGCTCGTCGCCAGTTGGGCCGCCATCAGCTCGCAGTGCTCGCTCAACACCTGACGAAATTCGTCCGGCAGGCGCCCCATCTCGCCGACCGACGCAGGCAGCGGGCACGCCTGGGCGGTGGCGTCGCGGTGCTTGCGCGACAGGTAGAACGCCGCCACCAGGCTTCTGCGCTCCTCGCCGGTCAGTTGTGAGTCGACTTCCTCAATCGCCGCGCGGCGCTTGGCCAGCAACTGAGTGAACGCCTCCAGCATCAGTGCGTCCTTGCTCTCAAAGTGCGCGTAAAACCCACCGACCGTGAGCCCCGCCGCCCCCATGACTTCACCAACGCTCGGCTCAGCCGGGCCACGCTGGATCAATGCCGCGCTGGCGGCCTGCAAAATACGTTCGCGAGTTTGCGCTTTCTTATCGCTCATCAAAGCCTCCGTCTCTCATGGGTTGAATATTATTACCATAATAATATTGCGCAAGCGACAAGCATGACCATTGGTCAGAACAGAAGAAAGAAAAGAAGAGAGGAAAGGATTGGCCAAACGCCAGACAAACAAAAGGGCCATTCAATAATTGAATGACCCTTAAAAATCCCGCAAAGCGGGTAATCGTGGCGTCCCCTAGGGGACTCGAACCCCTGTTACCGCCGTGAAAGGGCGGTGTCCTAGGCCACTAGACGAAGGGGACACAAACCTTCTGTACAGTGATCAGCGATGAGGCTGATCGATTCAAGGACGGTGTGGCCGGAACCTTGAACCTGTAAATTGGTGGAGCTAAACGGGATCGAACCGTTGACCTCTTGCATGCCATGCAAGCGCTCTCCCAGCTGAGCTATAGCCCCGATTTTTCGCCTGGCGGCGCAGCAGACCTTTCGAGCTGCTTGTTGAAACTGGCGTCCCCTAGGGGACTCGAACCCCTGTTACCGCCGTGAAAGGGCGGTGTCCTAGGCCACTAGACGAAGGGGACAAAACCTTCTGTACATCCGATCAGCGCTGAGTGCTGATCGATTCAAGGACGGTGTGGCCAGACCTTGAACCTGTAAATTGGTGGAGCTAAACGGGATCGAACCGTTGACCTCTTGCATGCCATGCAAGCGCTCTCCCAGCTGAGCTATAGCCCCTCATCGGTGAGGACGGGGCGAATCTTAATGGCGGTTTGGAAACGTGTCAAATTTATTTTCAACAATTTTCAAAATTTTTTGCCGGGATAACAATCACTTACCGTCGAAACCCCGGAAGACCGGGGTTTCGTCGTTACCGCCGTCTGTTTAAGCGATAGCGCCCAACAGCTTTTCCCACTCTTTGTTTTCTTTCTTCGAGACACCGCCAAGCAAATCAAGGGCTTGGCGCAGACGGAAACGCGTGAGGTCCGGGCCGAGGATTTCCATCGCATCGAGCACCGACACCGAACTGGCCTGCCCGGTGATCGCGGCAAACATCAGCGGCATGGCATCGCGCAACTTCAGCTCCAGAGACTCGACCACCGCCTGGATCGTCGCGGTGATTGCATCCTTCTCCCACTGGCGCAGGCTTTCGAGCTTCCACAGGATCAACTGCATCAGTTGGCGTACCTGGTCACCCGAAAGCTTTTTCGACTCAAACAGCTTGGCGTCCGGGTTCACGCCACCTGCGAAGAAGAAGCTGGCCAACGGTGCGACCTGGCTGAATGTCTCCACCCTGCCCTGCACCAGCGGCGCGATCTTCATCATGTACTCGGGGTTGAGCGCCCATTGCTGCACGCGGCTGGCGAATTCCTCTACGGGCAAGTCACGCAGCCACTGGCCGTTGAGCCACGAGAGCTTTTCGATATCGAAAATCGGCCCGCCCAGGGAGACGCGGGACAGGTCGAAGTTATCGACCATTTCCTGCAGCGAGAACTTCTCGCGCTCGTCCGGCATCGACCAGCCCATGCGGCCCAGGTAGTTGAGCATCGCCTCGGGCATGAAGCCCATGCGCTCGTAGAAGGTCACCGACGTCGGGTTCTTGCGCTTGGACAGCTTGCTCTTGTCCGGGTTACGCAGCAGCGGCATGTAGCACAGCTGCGGCTGTTCCCAGCCGAAGTATTCGTAGAGCAGGATCAGCTTCGGCGCCGACGGCAGCCACTCTTCGCCGCGCAGCACGTGGGTGATGCCCATCAGGTGGTCGTCCACCACGTTGGCCAGGAAGTACGTCGGCAAGCCGTCGGTCTTCATCAGCACCTGCATGTCCATGCGGTCCCACGGGATCTCGACGTCGCCGCGCAGCATGTCCGGCACCACGCATACGCCTTCGCTCGGCACTTTCATGCGGATGACATGGGGCTCGCCGGCAGCCAGGCGCGCGGCGACTTCTTCTTTGGACAACAGCAGCGCGCGGCCATCGTAGCGTGGGGTTTCGCCACGGGCCTGTTGCTCGGCGCGCATCTGGTCCAGCTCTTCGGCCGTGCAGAAGCAGGGGAATGCATGGCCCATGTCCACCAGTTGCTGGGTGTACTGCTTGTAGATGTCGCTGCGCTCGCTCTGGCGATACGGGCCGTGGGGGCCGCCGACGTCCGGGCCTTCGGCCCAAGTGATACCCAGCCAGCGCAGGGCATCGAAAATCTGCTGTTCCGACTCACGGGTCGAGCGCAGTTGATCGGTGTCTTCGATCCGCAGGATGAATTCACCGCCATGCTGCTTGGCAAAGCAGTAGTTGAACAAGGCGATGTAAGCAGTGCCGACGTGGGGATCCCCAGTAGGCGATGGCGCGATGCGCGTGCGGACGGTGGTCATGGCAGGTCTCGAATGGGCGATAAAACTGAAAATTGAAACAAGGGGCGAATGGTAACAGCCTGGGTGATTTCTGGAAAACCGAGGCGCGGCCATCGGGGGCAAGCCCCCTCCCACACTTTGATTTGTGAACGCATGCTCCCGATGAGGCCAGCCCGGTCACCGCCAATCAAACAGCCAGTAACCTGCCATCTCCCCATCTCGATGTGCGAACACCCTCAAATGTGGGAGGGGGCTTGCCCCGGTACAAACCGGGGACATCGTTTACATCTCTAACCGGGGACATGGTTTACAGGTTAATACGCATGATCAGGAGGTAACTGATCATGCCCTGGAACCAAGAGTCCCCTATGAATCAGCGAATCAGACTGGTCGCCGACTGGCTTTCTGGCAACTACACCAAAAGCCAGTTGGCACGCCGCTTTAACGTTAGTCGGCCTACCGTCGACAAATGGATTGCCCGGCACAACGGTGATTTAAAGTCCTTATCCGAACTGTCTCGGCGACCTCACAACAGCCCAAATAAAACCGACGACGAGATCTTGGCCCGCGTCGTGGCGATGAAACAGGCTCACGATAAATGGGGGCCAAAGAAGCTTCTTGAGCTATTACGGCTTGAAGATCCCTCAGTCGCCTGGCCTTCTCCGAGTACAGCAGGCCAATGGCTTGATCGGCTCGGGCTCGTCAACAAGCGACGCTTCAAGCGCCGGCACAGTATTTCCCACGTAGAGATGCGAGAAGCCAACGAACCTAACAAGACGTGGTACGCTGACTACAAAGGGCAATTCAAGATGCTTAACGCGCAGATGTGCTTCCCTTTGACCGTTACGGACCACGCGTCCCGGCTGATTCTGGCGTGCAGGGCCCATCCCAAGATCATGACCCAGCCGGTAAAACAAACATTTGAGAGGCTTTTTCAGGAGTACGGCATGCCGGAAGTTATCCGTTCGGACAACGGGGTTCCGTTCGCCTCTCCTGGCTTGGCAAGAATGTCCACATTGGCAGTTTGGTGGATACGCCTGGGCATCTATCCGGAGCGCACCATGCCTGGAAGGCCAGCGCAGAATGGCCGCCATGAGCGAATGCACCGTAGTTTGAAGCTTGAGCTGCCCTTAGGAAAAAACTTAGTCGAGCAGCAGCTTTTGCTGGAGCACTTCAGGCATGAGTTCAATTACGTACGCCCTCATGAAGCACTCGGTATGAAACGTCCGGGAGATTTGTATGTACCGTCCTCCCGACCTTACCCAGGATGCTTGCCCGATGTGGAGTATCCCGCGCAAATGAAGGTTCGCAGCGTCAGGCAGGATGGATCGATCAAATGGAACGGCAAGTTGGTATTTATCAGCGAGGCGCTATCTGGGGAACGGATAGGGCTCAAAGAAGCTGACGAGGATGTTTGGGATTTGTACTTGTGTGATTATCCCTTGGGGAGGCTTGGACGAGGTATGACCCGCGTCCAGGCCTCAAAAGTGTAAACGATGTCCCCGGTTTCAGATGTAAACGATGTCTACGGTTCTACACCCCGATGAGGCCAACCCGGTCACCGCCAATCAAACAGCCAGTAACCTGCCATCTCCCCATCTCGATGTGCGAACACCTTCAAATGTGGGAGGGGGCTTGCCCCCGATGAGGCCTGCACAGCCACCGCCAATCAAACAGCCAGCAACCGCTCACGCAGCTTGCCAATCTCATCGCGCGTCTGCGCCGCGGCCTCGAATTCAAGATCCCGCGCCAGTTGGTACATTTTCTCCTCCAACTGCCGAATCCGCTTGGTGATCTCACTCGGCGAGCGCAGTTCGTTTTCGTACTTGGCGCTTTCCTCTGCCGCCTTGGCCATGCCCTTGCGCTTCTTGCTGCGCGAGCCAGGCACGGTGGCGCCTTCCATGATGTCGGCCACGTCCTTGAACACACCTTTGGGGGTGATGCCATGTTCCAGGTTGAACGCAATCTGCTTCTCGCGACGGCGCTCGGTCTCGCCAATCGCCCGCTCCATGGACCCGGTGATGCGGTCCGCATACAGGATCGCCCGGCCATTGAGGTTACGCGCCGCACGGCCGATGGTCTGGATCAGCGAGCGTTCGGAGCGCAGGAAGCCCTCCTTGTCCGCATCCAGGATCGCCACCAGCGACACCTCCGGCATGTCCAGACCTTCGCGCAGCAGGTTGATGCCCACCAGCACATCGAAGGTGCCCAGGCGCAGATCACGAATGATTTCCACGCGCTCCACGGTGTCGATGTCCGAGTGCAGGTAACGCACACGCACGCCGTGGTCGGCCAGGTAGTCGGTCAAGTCTTCGGACATGCGCTTGGTCAGGGTGGTGACCAGCACCCGCTCTTCCAGCGCCACGCGCTTGTTGATTTCCGACAGCAGGTCATCGACCTGGGTCAGTGCCGGGCGGATTTCGATTTGCGGGTCCACCAGGCCGGTCGGCCGCACCAGTTGCTCGATCACCCGGCCGGCATGTTCGGCCTCGTAGTTGCCAGGCGTCGCGGACACAAAGATGGTCTGCGGGCTGATGGCTTCCCACTCATCGAAACGCATCGGCCGGTTATCCAGCGCCGAGGGCAGACGGAAGCCGTATTCCACCAGGGTTTCCTTGCGCGAACGGTCGCCCTTATACATCGCGCCCACTTGCGGCACGCTGACGTGGGACTCGTCGATCACCAGCAAGGCGTCCGGCGGCAGGTAGTCATAGAGTGTCGGTGGCGGCGCCCCGGAATCGCGGCCCGAGAGGTAGCGCGAATAGTTTTCGATGCCGTTGCAGTAGCCCAGCTCCAGGATCATCTCCAGGTCGAAGCGGGTGCGCTGCTCCAGGCGCTGGGCCTCCACCAGCTTGTTATTGGCGCGCAGATATTCCAGGCGCTCGGCCAACTCGACCTTGATGCCTTCGATAGCCCCCATGAGGGTTTCACGCGGGGTCACGTAGTGGCTTTTTGGATAAAAGGTGAAGCGCGGCAGTTTGCGGATCACCTCGCCGGTCAACGGATCGAAGGCCGACAGGCTTTCGACTTCATCGTCAAACAGCTCGATGCGGATCGCTTCGAGGTCGGATTCGGCCGGGTAGATGTCGATCACATCGCCACGCACACGGAACGTGGCGCGGGCAAAGTCCATGTCGTTGCGGGTGTACTGCAGGCTCGTCAGACGGCGCAGCAGTTCGCGCTGGTCGAGTTTGTCGCCACGGTCGACGTGCAACACCATTTTCAAATAGGTTTCGGGGCTGCCCAGGCCGTAAATGCACGACACCGTGGTGACGATGATCGCGTCCTTGCGTTCCAGCAAGGCCTTGGTCGCCGAAAGCCGCATTTGCTCGATGTGGTCGTTGATCGACGCGTCCTTCTCGATAAACGTATCGGAGGACGGCACGTAGGCTTCCGGCTGATAGTAGTCGTAGTAGGAAACGAAATACTCCACCGCATTGTTCGGGAAGAACGCCTTGAACTCGCCGTACAGCTGGGCGGCCAGGGTCTTGTTCGGCGCCAGCACCAGGGTCGGGCGCTGCACCTGTGCGATCACGTTGGCGATGCTGAACGTCTTGCCTGAACCGGTCACCCCGAGCAACGTCTGATGCGCGAGGCCAGCCTCGATGCCTTCGACCATCTGGCGAATGGCTTCCGGTTGATCGCCGGCGGGTTCAAAACGGGTGACGAGCTGGAAATCCGACATAACGTACCTCGTGTGGTCACCCCAGACTCAACACCGCCAGGGACGAAATAGCTCAGCAACCGGCGAATAGTCATCGCAGGCTGCAGGAAAAAACCATGATAGCCGTAGTAGTGGTGACGAATGTGACCGGTTTCAAGGCAATCGTCCTACCTGCCGTCCGAGTCAATATTGCAATAAGACTAACGGTCGGCAAATAAACCGAAAAACTTGGCCGAAAAGCCATTTCGGCTGTCGCCCTCAGCCGTCATGGCCTCTATACTAGCTCCCCGTTTGTGCACCGCTCTAGTGCAACCGGCTGGAGCGCGACACGTCCCTCCCTTCCCCCATAGAGCTGCCGCAAAAATGAGCCTGTTCTCCGCTGTCGAAATGGCACCACGCGATCCAATCCTGGGCCTCAACGAAGCATTCAACGCTGATACACGAACCACCAAGGTCAACCTTGGCGTGGGCGTTTACTGCGACGAGGAGGGGAAGATTCCACTCTTGCGTGCCGTTGCCGAAGCGGAAGCCATTCGCGTGGCGCAACATGCAGCCCGTGGCTACTTGCCGATTGACGGCATCGCCGCCTACGACAAGGCCGTGCAAACCCTGCTGTTCGGTGCCGAGTCGCCGCTGCTCGAAGCCAACCGTGTGGTGACCGTGCAGGCCGTGGGTGGCACCGGTGCGCTGAAGATCGGTGCCGACTTCCTCAAGCAGCTGCTGCCCGACGCCGTCGTCGCCATCAGCGACCCAAGCTGGGAAAACCACCGCGCGCTGTTCGAAACCGCCGGTTTCCCGGTGCAGAACTACCGCTACTACGACGCCGCTACGCACGACGTCAACCGTGCCGGCCTGCTCGACGACCTCAACGCCCTGCCGCCACAGTCCATCGTGGTGCTGCACGCCTGCTGCCATAACCCGACCGGCGTCGACCTGAGCCCGGCCGACTGGCAGAACGTGCTGGACGTGGTCAAGGCCAGGAACCTGGTGCCATTCCTCGACATGGCCTACCAGGGCTTTGGCGACGGCATCCAGGAAGACGCCGCCGCTGTGCGCCTGTTCGCGGAGTCGGGCCTGACCTTCTTTGTATCCAGCTCGTTCTCCAAGTCGTTCTCCCTGTATGGCGAACGCGTGGGCGCGTTGTCCATCGTCAGCGACTCCAAGGAAGAAAGCGCGCGCATCCTGTCCCAGGTCAAGCGTGTGATCCGTACCAACTACTCCAACCCGCCGACTCACGGTGCGGCGATCGTTGCAGCGGTGCTGAACAACCCTGAGCTGCGCGCCCAGTGGGAAGCGGAACTGGCCGAAATGCGCCTGCGCATCCGCGGCATGCGCGAGCAGATGGTGGCCGAACTGGCCAAAGCTGCTCCCCACCACGACTTCAGCTTCGTCGGGCGTCAACGCGGAATGTTTTCCTACTCCGGCCTGAGCGTTGAGCAAGTCACCCGGTTGCGCAGCGAGTTTGGTATCTACGCACTGGACACCGGGCGTATCTGCGTGGCGGCACTGAACCAGTCGAACATTGGCGCAGTGACCAAAGCCATCGTTCAGGTGCTGTAAACCTGCCGGCGTCATATAAGGGGGAAGCCAATGGCTTCCCCCTTTTTGTTGGCGAACCCACTAGACTGGACACCAACTGCCCTCTTGCTGCGAGAACCCTATGAGAAACGATGACCTGGACCTGCGCGCCGATCGCGACGAACTGCACGACTACGCCCCGCGTGCGCCCCAGGCCAAGCGCCAGAAAAGCCTGGTGCTGCAAGTGGCGCTGGGGGTGTTCCTCGGTGGCCTGGCGTTGTGGCTGGTGCAATTGGGCGCGACTGCAATCATGGCCAAGCTGGCCATGGGCACTCTGCAATTTGGCGGCTGATGAAGATCAAAATGTGGGAGGGGGCTTGCCCCCGATGGCGGCAATCCAGCCAGTATTTCGGTAACTGACACACCGCTATTGGGGGCAAGCCCCCTCCCACATTGGACCTATGGCGCTACCAAGCCGCGTTCCTCCAGCAGTTTTACGAAGCTGCTCAAACTCTGCGACACCGTGCCCCTGCGCCAGATCAGCCAGGTGTTCAACACACGGTAGCTGTCTGCCAGCGGCCACACGCTCACCGCCGCAAACCCCGGCATGCTTTCCAGCATGCTGCGCGGCATCAACGCCAGCCCTGCCCCCGCGCTGACGCACGCGAGCATGCCGTGGTAGGACTCGATCTCGAAGATCTTGCCCGGCATTGCGCCGTCCTGTGAGAACCAGCGCTCAAAGTGGTGCCGGTAGGAGCAGTTCGAGCGAAAGGTGTAGATATTCTCGCCATTCACCTCTCGCCCCCGCGTGATCGGCGCGTGGTGCAGTGGGGCAATCACCACCATTTCTTCCTCGAACACCGCCACGCCTTCCAGGGTGGAATGCAGCACCGGGCCATCGACAAAGGCCGCCGTCAGACGCCCGGACAGCACGCCTTCGATCATCGTGCCCGACGGCCCGGTGCTCAGGTCCAGCTCGACCTTGGTGTGCTTCTGGTTATACGCCGCCAGCAACGCGGGAATACGCACCGCCGCGGTACTTTCCAGCGAGCCCAGGGCAAACGCACCCTGGGGCTCCTCCCCCGCCACCGTTGCGCGGGCTTCCTGTACCAGATCGAGAATACGTCGCGCATAGCCGAGGAAATTCCACCCGGCCGGTGACAGGCGCAGGCGACTCTTCTCACGAATGAATAACTCCACGCCCAGATCCTGCTCCAGTTGCTTGATACGCGTGGTCAGGTTCGACGGCACGCGGTGAATCAACTGCGCGGCGGCGCTGATGCTGCCTTGTTCGGCAACCGCCTTGAAAATTTCCAGTTGCACCAGGTCCAAGTCATTCTCCAATCGTGAATGTATCGCTTAATATTATTCAGTTTCCAGAAAAGGTACAGCGCCGTACGCTGGGCTCCATTCCAGTCACCCCAGCAGGACAATGCCATGAACGCTATTTCGCACCAGACCCACGCGTTGTCGATCAACCCGGCCAACGGCGAAACCGTCGCCAGCTACGCGTATGAAAGCCCATCGCTGCTGGATGCCGCGCTCAACCGTTCCACCGCTGCCTTCCGCACCTGGCGCCGCCAACCCGTCGGCCAGCGCGCCGAATTGCTGTTGGCCCTGGCCAGCGCCCTGCGCGACCAGGCCGAAGCCATGGCACAGATGATCACCCTGGAAATGGGCAAACCGATCGCCCAGGCCCGCGCCGAAATCGAAAAATGCGCCCAGCTCAGCGAGTGGTACGCAGCGCACGGCCCCGCCATGCTCGCGCCGGAGCCGACGCTGGTGGACAACGGCAGCGCCCAGATCGAATACCGCCCGCTGGGGCCGATCCTTGCCGTGATGCCGTGGAATTTCCCGGTATGGCAAGTGCTGCGCGGCGCCGTACCGACCATGCTCGCCGGCAACACCTACGTGCTTAAACATGCGCCAAACGTGATGGGCAGCGCCTACCTGATGCAGCAGGCGTTCCACAAGGCCGGCTTCGCTGAAGGCTTGTTCGAGGTGATCAACGTCACCACCGAGGGTGTGTCCAGCGCCATCGCCGACCCACGCATCGCCGCCGTCACCCTCACCGGCAGCGTGCGCGCCGGGATCGCCATCGGCTCCCAGGCCGGTGCAGCCTTGAAGAAATGCGTGCTGGAACTGGGCGGCTCCGATCCGTTCATCGTGCTCAACGACGCCGACCTCGACGCAGCCGTACAGGCCGCGCTGATCGGCCGCTTCCAGAACAGCGGCCAAGTCTGTGCCGCCGCCAAGCGCCTGATCATCGAAGCCGGGGTGGTCGAAGCCTTTACCGCCAAGTTCCTCGAAGCCAGCCGCAACCTGGTGATGGGCGACCCGACCTCGGCGACCACCTACATCGGCCCCATGGCGCGTTTCGACCTGCGTGATGAACTGCACGGTCAGGTCCAGTCCACCCTCGAAGAAGGCGCGACCCTGCTGTTGGGCGGCAATAAAGTCGCAGGCGCAGGCAACTATTACGAGCCCACCGTGCTGGCTGACGTCACCGACCAGATGACCTCGTTCAAGCAGGAACTGTTCGGCCCTGTTGCGTCCATCATCACCGCCCGCGACGCCGACCATGCGGTGGCATTGGCCAACGACAGCGAATTCGGCCTGACCGCAAGTATCTTCACCACCGACCCGGCGAAAGCGCGGGACATCGCCAACCAGCTGGAAACCGGCGGCATCTTCGTCAACGCGTTCAGCGTCTCCGACCCTCGGGTGGCGTTTGGTGGCATCAAGAAAAGCGGGTTCGGACGCGAACTGTCGCACTTCGGCGTACGCGAATTCTGCAATGCGCAGACGGTATGGCTGGATCGTAAATAAACAGCCCTGGCGTCAACACACATCAAATGTGGGAGGGGGCTTGCCCCCTCCCACATTTGGACCCAGACAGCCCTGAAGGGCCGTATCAACAGCGGATATGCCGCCGCACGCACTGCACCAGCCCATCCAATGCCTGCGGCTTTACCGGCGCCAGGACGCACACCGTGTGTTCACGCTCGCCTTCGGTCACGGTGAGCGTGTAATGCACCTGGCTCGGATTGCCGGAGGGCCGGGTGCTTTGGGGCAACTGGAAAAACTTCGACTCCGCGATCAGTTGCCGCAACTCCTGCTGATCCTGCTCGGGCAGGGCATCGAGCTCGACGCTGCGAGGCTGGGCCAGGCCCGGAAAGTACGCCGGGCCGCCGTTTTCCTTGATCGAGATTCGCATCGCTGTTCCTCACCGCCGTGGCGGATTGTCAGACGTTAATGCCCACTGCTTTCCAACCTTCCTTAACGGCTTTCTGCTCATCCTTGTTCGCGCCATACAGACGCCCGGCCACATCGTACGTGATGCGTGCAAAACGCAGAAACCCCGAATTCGGCCGCAATCGCGCGTCGCGCAAGGCGTCATACCAGATGCGCCCGGCCCGCTCCCAGGCAAAGCCGCCGATCCGGGTCGCGACCTGATAGAACGCATGGTTGGGGATGCCGGAATTGATATGCACGCCGCCATTGTCGTCATAGGTTTGCACAAAGTCATCCATGTGCCCCGGCTGAGGGTCCTTGCCCAGCAACGTGTCGTCAAACGCGGTGCCGGGTGCCTTCATCGAGCGCAGCGCGGTGCCTTTGATTTTTTTCGTGAACAGCCCCTTGCCGATCAGCCAGTCGGCGTCTTCAGCTTTCTGCTGCAACGCATACTGTTTGATCAATGAACCGAACACGTCCGACAGCGACTCGTTCAACGCCCCGGACTGGTTGAAATACATCAGCTTGGCTTCATCCTCGGTAACCCCATGGGCCAATTCATGGCCAATCACGTCGAGTGCCACGGTGAAGCGGTTGAACAGCTGCTGGTCGCCGTCGCCAAATACCATCTGGGTCGAATTCCAGAACGCGTTGTTGTAGTCCTGGCCGAAGTGCACCGTGGCATCCAGGGCCATGCCGGCATCGTCGATGGAATTGCGGTCGAATACCTGGTCGAAAAAGTCGAAGGTCGCGCCCAGGCCGTCATAGGCCTCGTCCACCGCGGCATCACCGCTGGCTGGCTGGCCTTCGCCGCGGATCAGCTTGCCCGGCAGGCTGTCGCTGTTTTCGGCACTGTAGATCGAGCGCTGTTTCACGGCACCCGCGGCCAGCGCCATGCGGGCTGGACCCTTGGCGGGGACGGCGACCATGCGCAACGAGCGGAACGTACTGTCCTTGGCGCGCGTGCGCAGCGCGACCTCCCGTTGGGCTTTATCGCCGTGGCGCGCGATCTGGTCGAGCATGTACGGCGGGATCAGGCAGAAAATCGGGTTGCGCTGTTGGCGAACACACATAAGCTGGCTCCTTTTTGGCGTGTGGTGAACGGCCGGTTAACGGTTTCAGGATAGACCCGAGTCTGCCGCCTTGGCTAAATTGTCATGAAAAGATGTTGCAGTCGTGTTTATCCCAAACCATCAGGAGTACCCCATGCCGGCACGTACCGTCAAAATCGACCTGGCCTGGCGCCCAAGGCTGGCGGACCTTCGCCCCGTGGTCACGCCGAGCCCCTCCCTGCTGGACGCCAGGGCCGCAACGCCACGCGTCACCTCAGCCAAGGACCTGCAAGACCGGCGCGGTTACGCCGAAGATTTTCTTGGCAGCTTTGGCGTGCCCTGGCCCACGCTTGACCCGGCCCTGGCGGGCGACGCCCAGCCCGGGCGCCTGGATTACACGCACTTTTCCATCAGCATGTCGCGTTCCCGCCGGCTGGCCCTGTATGTAGGCGTCAACATCGACGGCGCAAAGCATGTGGACATCGTGCGCAGCAATGACAGCTGGGCCTACGATGGCCGCCTGCCCATCGACGCCCAGGTGGGAGAAGACCTGTACGCCGGCAATGGTCTTGACCGTGGCCACCTGGTGCGGCGCCAGGACCCCAACTGGGGCGACGACGCGAACACTGCCAATGGCGACACCTTCCACTTCACCAACTGCTCGCCGCAGATGACCGGCTTCAACCAGAAGACCTGGCTGGAACTGGAGGATTACATTCTCGACAACACCCAGCGCTGGAAAGCCCGCGCCAGCGTATTTACCGGCCCGGTGTTCGCCGACGACGACCGCCTGTACCGTGGCGTGAAAATCCCCAAGGCGTTCTGGAAAGTCGTGGCCTACCTCAGCGACGACGGCAAACCCTCGGCCAGCGCCTACATGATCGACCAGAGCCGCGAACTGGGCCAACTGGACCTGGTGTTCGGCCCGCTCAGGACCTACCAGCGCAGCGTGATTCAGATCGAACAGTTGACCGGCATCCGCTTCGGCAACCTGGCCGACTACGACGGCTTCAGCAACGAAGAGCGCGCCACGGGAACGCGCATCGAAGCGTTGATCCGCGGGCCTGGAGATATCCGCCTGTGACCGGCGTCACTTCAACCTCCCTCTCAAGGGCCGAATCAACTACCATAGCGCCGCCGGTTCCCCCACGGGACTAATAGGGAATTCGAAACGCCGCCCGCGACGTCAATCGAAACTGCCCCCGCAACTGTAGATGCCGAGCCTGCTCCCCACTGCCACTGGACGTTGTCCGGGAAGGCTGGAGCATGGCGACGACGCATCAGTCAGGAGACCTGCCGGCCCAGTGACTGACTAACCGGCGGGGTGTCCGGGAAGGCCATCCTTGCCCTGCCCGGCCGGCAGCGTTCGTGGGTGTATTTCCGTACCGTACCGCCCCTGCTTCACCTACGGTTCAAACGGAGATTGCCCCATGCTGCCACGCGTTACGGCCCTGATCATCGGCCTGGGTTGCTGTGCCCTGGCACACGCGGCGCCTACCCACTACCCGCTGACGCTGGAAAACTGCGGCAGCCACGTCACGTTTGCGCAAGCGCCAGCGCGCAGCGTGACCATCGGCCAGGCCGCCACCGAGATGCTGTATGCGTTGGGCGTTGGCGATAAAGTGGTCGGCACCTCGCTGTGGTTCAACGATGTTTTGCCACAGTACAAAGCGCAGAACGACAGCATCGAGCGCCTGGCCAATAACGAGCCGAGCTTCGAAGCGGTGATCGCCAAGCGCCCGCAGCTGGTGGCCGCCGAGCTGGAATGGGTGGTCGGCCCCCAAGGCGTGGTGGGCACCCGCGAGCAGTTTCATGAGCTGAACATCCCCACCTACCTGCTACCGTCGGACTGCGAAGCCAAGGACAATCGCGTAGGCGCCGACGGCACGCGGCTGGAAGCGTTCCGTATCGAGACGATCTACAAGAGCCTCAGCCAACTGGCCGAGATCTTCGACGTGCAAGCTCGCGGCCAACAGCTTACCGACGAACTCAAGGCGCGCCTGGCCAAGTCCATTGCCACCGTGCAGCGCAAAGGTTTGAAGCAGGCCAGCGCGCTGGTGTGGTTTTCCAGCGCCGAGATGGCCAGCGATCCATACGTGGCGGGCCACAAAGGCGTTCCCGAATTCATGCTGCAAACCCTGGGCCTGCGCAACGTGGTGCAGTCCGATGAAGAATGGCCCGCCGTTGGCTGGGAAACCATCGCCAAGGCCAACCCCACCTTCCTGGTAATTGCGCGCATGGACCGTCGCCGCTATCCCGCCGACGACCATGAAAAGAAACTGGCCTTCCTGCGCAGCGACCCGGTGACCCGCAACATGGACGCGGTGAAACACAACCGCATCATCATCCTCGACGCCCTGGCGCTGCAGGCCAGCCTGCGCACCTTCGACGGCCTTGAACAACTGTCTGCCGCCATCGACAGCTACGACCTGCCGCAATGATACGAACCCTGCTCGCCCTCACGCTGCTGCTGATCGCCCTGCTCGCCGGGGTGGCCATCGGCGAAACCGCCATCTCGCCGCAGGTGGTGCTCCAGGTGCTCGCCAACAAACTCTGGGCGGCCGGCTACGTGCTGGACCCCATCGATGAAGGCGTGGTGTGGAATTACCGTCTGACCCGCGCCCTGGTGGCCGGCGCCTGTGGTGCGGGCCTGGCCACGTGTGGGGTCATCCTGCAGTCGTTGTTGCGTAATCCGTTGGCCGATCCGTACCTGTTGGGCATCAGCGCCGGCGCTTCGACCGGTGCGGTGCTGATTGCGTTGATCGGCGTGGGCGGCGGTTTGATTTCGTTGTCGGCCGGCGCATTCGTCGGCGCCATGGCCGCGTTCGCGCTGGTGATTCTGTTGGCGCGGGCCAGCGGCTCGTCCAGCGGCACCGGGCAGATTATCCTGGCTGGCATCGCCGGCTCGCAGCTGTTCAATGCGCTCACCGCGTTCCTGATCACCAAATCCGCCAGCTCCGAACAGGCGCGCGGCATCATGTTCTGGCTGCTGGGCAACCTCAGCGGCGTGCGCTGGCCGGCGGTGTGGCTGGCGGTGCCGGTGGCGTTGATGGGGCTGGTGGTGTGCCTGTGGCACCGGCGCGCGCTGGATGCGTTTACCTTCGGCACCGATTCAGCGGCCTCCGTTGGTATTCCGGTGCGGCGCGTGCAGTTTGTGCTGGTGGGCTGCGCGGCGGTGGTGACGGCGGTGATGGTGTCGATTGTCGGCTCCATTGGCTTTGTCGGACTGGTGATTCCCCATGCCGCACGCCTGATACTCGGCACCGGGCACTCGCGTTTGCTGCCCGCCAGCGCCCTGGGCGGCGCGTTGTTTCTGATCGCCGCCGATGTGCTGTCACGCACCCTGATCAAAGGCCAAGTGATTCCGGTGGGTGTGGTCACCGCACTGGTCGGCGCGCCGGTGTTTGCGCTGATCCTGATCGGCCGGAGAAATGCGCGATGAGTGTATTAAGTTGCAACGGGCTGGGCTTCAGGGTGCGTGAGGCTGAGCTGTTGCGTGACATTAACCTGCAGGTGGAGTCGGGTGAAACCCTGGGCATCGTCGGGCCAAACGGGTCGGGCAAGTCGACCCTGCTCAAGTTGCTCGCGGGGTTGCGTACGCCGGCCAACGGCGAGGTACGCCTGGGCGACCAGCGTTTAGGCGACTTGTCCCGTCGCGCCATCGCGCGGCAAGTGGCCGTGGTGGAGCAACAGGCCGATACCGACGACGCCATCCGCGTGTTCGATGCCGTTGCCCTGGGCCGCACGCCGTGGCTGTCGGCACTGAGCCCCTGGTCGCAGGAACATGACGCCATCGTGCGCCAGGCCCTGCACGACGTGGACGCCACCCACCTGAGCCATCGCGCCTGGCGCAGCCTCTCCGGCGGCGAACGCCAGCGCGTGCACATCGCCCGCGCGCTGGCGCAGCGGCCGCAGATTCTGCTGCTGGACGAGCCGACCAACCACTTGGACATCCAGCACCAACTGACCATTCTCAAAGGCGTGCAGGCGCTACCGGTCACTACCTTGATTGCCCTGCACGATCTCAACCAGGCGCTGACCTGTGATCGCCTGGCCGTGCTCGACCGTGGACGGTTGGTGGCGCTGGGCACGCCGCTGCAGGTACTGACGCCGCAGCGGCTACAGGAGACATTCGGGGTGCAGGGCCATTACCTGACAGATCCGTTTGACGGTGCAAAAATCCTGCGCCTGCGCTCCAACTGACGCCTGGAGCAGATCATCGAGCAGATCGTTCCCACGCTCTGCGTGGGAATGCCGCCTGTGACGCTCCGCGTCCCGCAAACCGCTGGGTGACGCAGAGCGTCACGGGCGGCTTTCCCACGCGGGAGCGTGGGAACGATCAGACGCAAGGATCTTACATAGCCCGATGCATGTGCGTGGTCTGCCACACCGGATCCGTCTCGACGTCCACTACCTCAAACCCTTGCCGTCGCCAGAAATCAATTGCCCCAGGCAGAAACGGGTGGGTGTGCAAGTAGACCATCTCCACGCCATCGGCCCGTGCCAGCAGCTCCAGCGAACGGTATAACTCACCCGCCAGGCCGAAGCGACGCCATGCGGGGAGTACGTACAGGCGCACCACTTCCACCGTCTTGAGCCCCTGGTAATTCAACTGCGGGAAACGCCCGTCATACGGCAGATAGCCAATGGCGGCAACGATCTGCCCATCGGCCTGGGCAGTCAGAAATCGCCCGCCTCCGTGAAGGTATACCGCCTCGAAGCGCGCCAGATCGTCCGGCAAGGCGGCAGTGCTGAGCAGGGGAAAAAGCTCGGCACGCGCCCGCATCACAAATTCCAGAACATCGGGGATAGCCGCAGCGCTAACCGCCTCAATGGTGGGCTTCTCGTGCATAAACCCTCAATAAGGCTGAAGCTGCTCGGGATGCAGGGCAGCGCAAATCCTGCCGGTTATCCACTGGCGGCTATACGCCAGAACCCGATCAGCCATCGCCACCGGAAAATGAATAAAACCATGGGCCGTTTCAGGCAACAGATGCGCCTCAACCTCTGCCCAGCGCTCGGCGATCAGCAGCGTGTCGTCCTTGAGCGGGTCCAACTCGCCCACGAACATCAGCGCCGGCGGCATGCCTGCAAAGTCTCCATACAAGGGTGATAACGGCGGCTGGCGACGCTCTTCGTCGGTGATTCCCGGCGTGAGCAAGCGCAGCGCCGTTACCATGCCCGGACCATCGAGCAACAGCGTCTGCGGCCCAGCGGTGCGTACGCTCGGCGTGCCGGTCAGGTCGTAAACGCCGTAGTACAACACCGCGCCACTGACGCGCTTGAGCAGCTGCGGCCACTGCTTGAGCGCCAGCAACGTCGCCGCCGCCAGGTGCCCACCGGCCGACTCGCCGACAACAATCACCGGCAAATCGGCAAACTCGGCGCAGTCTTCCAGCAGCCAGCGCGCAGCGACCAGGCAGTCTTCCAGCAGCCCTTCGACTGGCGTGTTGACGGCCAGCCGATAATCCACCGACACCACCGCCACGTCGCAGGCGCGCACCATGCCCAGGTTGAGGTCGTCATTCATCTGCGCGTTGCCGATCACCCAGCCGCCGCCGTGGATATCCAGCACCACGCCTTTGGGTGCACCGGCCGGGCGCATGATGCGCACCGGCACGGAGCCGACGAGCCTGCGTTCCACCACCGGCGCCTTCTTGAGGCTTTGGCGAGTGCGCAACAGCGCCTGGATCAGCCGTGGCGTGACGCGGTTGCGCACCTTGAAGCGGGGCATCCACGCCAGCGTTTGATTGAAGCGGCGCATCTGCGCCAGCTCGGGCTCGCTGGCGGGCCAGTGTTGGTAAGCCATCAGCGGTTGTTACGCAGGATCGAGAAGTTCAACGCCACCGCCACACACAGCCAGGCCAGGTACGGGAACAGGATCAAGCCGGTAATCAGGTCCAGACGCACCGCCAGCACCACCATCGCCGCCACGGTCAGCCACAGCAGCACAATGATCACCATCCCCGCGAACAAGCGATGCGCGCCGAAGAACACCGGCGTCCACAGCGTATTCAACGCAATCTGCGCCGCCCACAGCGCCAACACCATTTCACTGCCCGGGATCAGGCTCAAGCGATAACCGGCCCAGGCCAGCAGCAGATAGATGATCGTCCACGCCACCGGGAACAACCAATTGGGCGGAGTGAAGCTGGGCTTGACCAGGGATTCGTACCAGGCGCCGGGTTTGAAGATCACACCGGTACTGGCGGCGGCGGCGCAGGCGAGCAGGAAAATGAAGAAGGTCATGATCGGTCCTTGAGGTCGAGTGGGTGGAAAGCAACGCTCTGCTTTCAATGACTCAAACTAGCGCAGATAAATTCAATATGCGCCGCAAAAATGACAGGCAGGCCGCTTCGTCCCCACGTCATGAAGCCAAAACAACCGCGGCGCCCACAGGGGGGTTAGCTGTGTCAGCGGGATCCTGGTTTCCAGGGCCATCGAAACGAGTGCAGTTCTGACCAACAACACCGCTCGAATGTGGGAGCTGTCGAGCCCCGGCGAGGCTGCGATGGCGGCGGCACAGTCGACATTTTCATTGCCTGACACACCGCTTTCGCAGCCTCGCTAAAGCTCGACAGCTCCCACAGGGGATCGGCGGTGTCAGCGGGATCCTGGTTTTCCAGGGCCATCGAAACGAGCGCAGTTCTGGCCAACAACACCGCTCAAATGTGGGAGCTGTCGAGCCCCGGCGAGGCTGCGATGGCGGCGGCACAGTCGATATCTTCAGCGCCTGACACACCGCTTTCGCAGCCTCGCTAAAGCTCGACAGCTCCCACAGGGGATCGGCGGTGTCAGCGGGATCCTGGTTTCCAGGGCCATCGAAACGAGTGCAGTTCTGACCAACAACACCGCTCAAATGTGGGAGCTGTCGAGCCCCGGCGAGGCTGCGATGGCGGCGGCACAGTCGATATCTTCAGCGCCTGACACACCGCTTTCGCAGCCTCGCTAAAGCTCGACAGCTCCCACAGGGGATCGGCGGTGTCAGCGGGATCCTGGTTTCCAGGGCCATCGAAACGAGTGCAGTTCTGACCAACAACACCGCTCAAATGTGGGAGCTGTCGAGCCCCGGCGAGGCTGCGATGGCGGCGGCACAGCCGACATTTTCATTGCCTGACACACCGCTTTCGCAGCCTCGCTAAAGCTCGACAGCTCCCACAGGGGATCGGCGTTGTCAGCGGGATCCTGGTTTCCAGGGCCATCGAAATGAACGCAGTTCTGACCAACAACACCGCTCAAATGTGGGAGCTGTCGAGCCCCGGCGAGGCTGCGATGGCGGCGGCACAGTCGACATTTTCATTGCCTGACACACCGCTTTCGCAGCCTCGCTAAAGCTCGACAGCTCCCACAGGGATCGGCGGTGTCAGCGGGATCCTGGTTTTCCAGCGCCATCGAAACGAGTGCAGTTCTGACCAACAACACCGCTCAAATGTGGGAGCTGTCGAGCCCCGGCGAGGCTGCGATGGCGGCGGCACAGTCGACATTTTCATTGCCTGACACACCGCTTTCGCAGCCTCGCTAAAGCTCGACAGCTCCCACAGGGGATCGGCGGTGTCAGCGGGATCTCGGTTTGCAGGGCCATCGTGACAGGCGCAGCGCTAGACCGCCCTCGGCGGGTTATTCGGCGGGTCCCGGTTGCACAATCCTGAGCCAAGGCCAGCGCGCCTGATAACTGCGGGCCTTGTGCAAAAACAGCTCCGGCTCCGCATGCGTGGGGTTAATGCGCAGCACGCCCTGCTCCACATCTGCCAACCCGTACGGCGCATACACCTCTCCCGTGGCAATATCCAACGCGATGCACGTGCCCGCCACCAGGTAACGGTCCACCCCTTGCCTGGCCGACTGCAGCTGGGGGTATGGCCGGCCAAACCGCTGCCCATACCAGAGGTGAACCCGCGCCTGGTTCTTGACCTCCACGTTGACGCCCAGGTCCTGGAATAACTGCTCGGCTTTACGAATCACCGCATCCTCTGCCTCGTAGGACAGATCCTGATCAAAGTAAAAAACGTCATAGTCCTTCACCCCCTCGTCCACCGGGCGATTCGCCTGATGGTTCCACACCGCCTGAAACAGACAACCGGCTGTGAGCAGGCACTGCTGTACCCCGAGCGACGGCAAGCGTGCGGTAATCTCAGCGTTGACGGGGTTGGTCATGGCCAGCTGGAGTAATGTATCGACGGTCAATGTCATGAAGATTCCTGGGGGATCTGTTCTACGCGCCTCGACTCTACCGCAGATCAGCCGCGCCCACGACTCCAGTATGATGGGCGCCCTGCACTTACAAAAACCGGAGCCCCAGATGCCGCTGACCCAACGCGACAGCGCCCGCCTCGACCGCCAATTGATCGCCGCCCTCACTGAAGCCTGCGAAACCGCCAAGGCCGAAATCCCGGGCTTCGACTGGCTGACCCACACGGTCGACTACAGCGCCTTCCCCCAAAGCCTGCGGGTAACCTGGGTGTTCGACACCCGCGCCAACAAGGCACTCGCCCTCGCCACCGGTGCCGACCAACGCATGCGCGAGCTGACCGCCACGGCTTTGCATGCTGCAGACGTTCCGGCCTTGGCGATGGAGCGTTGCGTGCAGTTTGATTCCGAAGAAGAGTGCCGCGTGCAACAGGGGGGTGACTGGCGTGCGAGGCTGGCGCGTCGATAACCCAAATGCTGGAGACGACTGAAACCGATTCGAATGGCGAATGATTGAATCGAATTCGGCGATGACTCCAGGCCAGAAAAGGTCATTCATGAGATACAGATCGCACCATGCTCGCGTGCATGGCGGTTGCGCTGATTTCACTTGACGTTTCTTGTTCGAGGGGCTTGGTCATCGAGCCTGTCCTTGCTCCAGCCACCGGCGCATGCTCGGCCATCAACTCTATTACCCAGTCGATAAAGACCCGCACCTTGGCGCTGACATGGCGATTGGGCGGGAATGCCAGGTACATCGGCATTGGCGCCATGTGCCAGTCCTCAAACAGCGGCAGCAACTCGCCGCTGAGCACGTGCGGTTTGGCCATGTACTGCGGTAGCCAAAGCATGCCCAGACCCGCCAGGCCGGCGGCGAGGTACGCATTGCCGTCGTCGACCGTCAGTTGCGGGCGGCCCTGGGTCTCGATGCGTTCCTCACCACGCCGCATCGCGTAGGGCAAGGATTTGCCCGTACGAAACCAGAGAAAGCCCACGGTGCTGTGCCCGCCCTCCTCGATTTCATGGGGGTGCTCTGGCGTACCGAAGCGCTGCAGATAAGCGGGCGCGGCATACATGCCGATGTTCAAATCGCCCACATGCCTTGCCACCAGTGACTGATCGATGATTTCGCCGCCGCGCACCACGCAGTCGATGTTTTCGCCAATGATGTCGACAATCCGATCGCTCACGCCCAGGGTCAGCTGGATTTCCGGATAGCGTGCAAAGAAGCCCGGCAAGGCGGGTATCAGCAGCATGCGCGCAAACGGGCTGGGCACATCCACCCGCAGGCGCCCGCGCGGGGTCATCGAGGCGCTGGACAGGCTGGTCTCGGCGTCGTCCATATCGACCAGTAGCCGGATGACGCGCTCGTAGTAGGCCGCGCCATCGGCGGTGACGTTGACCTTGCGTGTGGTGCGGTTGAGCAGGCGCACGCGCAGCCTCGCTTCCAGTTGCTGAACGAGCTGCGTCACGGTGGTCTTGCTCATGTGCAGGGTGGCTGCCGCCTTGGTGAAACTGCCGGTTTCCACCACTCGGGCAAAGGCCTGCATTGCATCGAAACGGTCCATTTCACGCCTCATTGGGGTCTGGATAGTTTGGATTCTACAAACAGTCATGACCAGCGTTGCGCGTTTATTGGGGGCGCTCGTCTTTTTACACTGGCCCCCTCATAAACAGCGGGCCGCGTTGGCCCCGAAGGAGGTATGCAATGACCGGTAAACGTGATGTCGTTTTCCCGCCTGACCGCCATGCACTGTACGAGCTGCACCGCTACTCACCGGCGATTCGCTCCAACGGTTTTCTGTTCGTCTCCGGTCAGGTCGGCAGCCGCAAGGATGGTTCGGCCGAGCCGGACCTCGCGGCACAGGTTCGCCTGGCCTTCTCCAACCTCAACGCGATCCTGGCCGAGGCTGGCAGCAGTTTCGAGGATGTGGTCGACACGACCATCTTCATGGTCGACCCCGCCTCGACATTCGAAACGATCTGGGAAGCAGTGGCCGAGTACTGGGGCGAAGCGCCCTACCCGACGGCGACCGCGATCGGCGTGACCTGGCTGTCCGGCTTCGACTTCGAGATCAAGGTGATTGCCAAACTGCCCCAATAAACTCGGCTCAGCCGTTCTCCGACCATCAAGGGTAACCCTCTCGTTTTCAGGCGCTTTGAAGTAATGGGCATGAGGAAAATACTGACAGCCCGCAAATACCAGCAGCGTCAGAAAACAGAGGGTCAGGCGAGTCCGGAAACCTCCCCTGGTTCAGGATATTGCACCGATGGTGACCGCATGGACGGAGGCGGTTATCTGGATGGGTATGCGTTCTTAGAAAGCAGGCCCTGCATAAGGTATTCTGCACTGCATCAACCTCGACCCCAGGCTACCGACCCCTGCGGTACTGAGCCGGCGCCTATGGGATCTCTACATGCTAATCGGCCACCGCTTCGAACACCTCGCCAACGGCGATCTGCACATCCACTCACGCAACCTCGTGCAAAGCGCATTTATGCTGCTGATCGGCGCAATCACCTTGATCCTGCCGGTGGCCTGCGTCGGATTCTGGCTTACCGAATGGCAAGCGCAACTGGCCGATCTGAATCCCTTGTCGACCCTCCTGTTAGTACTCACGCTGCTGTTGATGCCTGCCTTGGGCCTATCGCTGATGGTGTACATGGGCTCCCGCGAGTCGTTGCGCTTGTCACGCGTCGGCGGGAAAGGCGAGCGCCGCACGCAGAACTTTTTCGGGCGCCGAGAGCGTGTGAAGTCGGTATTCAACCTCGATAACCCGCGCGCTTTGGAACTGCGCCGCCGCGAGCAGGCCGAGCCCATCTATACCCAGCTGTGGCTGGTAATGCGCGATGGCGGCGAGCACCGCTTGACCACCGATAACGTCCCGGTGGTGCCGGGCAGCAAACGCACCGACCTTTGGCTGCGGACACTGGCCGACTACCTCGACGTGGCCGTGCCTGACGAGGTCGTCATGGAATCGGCGGTCGGTAACCCGGCACCCTATCGGCCGGCGCCAACGCCGGCGAAGATCGCCAGGCAGCGCAAAGCCAAAGGCCCCGTGCCTGCGGCTGAGTCGACCGAACAACTCGGCATTCCCGCGCGCGCCCTGCTCGCGCTGATAGGCACTTTCCTCGCAGTGCTGGAGCTGAATCAGGCCGTCGCATTGGTGCCGGCGGTGATCAGCGGGCGGTTGCGGATCAGCGGTTTCAGATCGGGATACACGACGTTCTACTGGGCCGAACAACCGGTCGCTTTTTCATTCAACGTGTTTTTGGGTGTGATCGAGGTGCTGGTTATCGGGTTCATCGCCTGGCAGTGCCTGCGCACGGCGGTGCTGGGGCGGATGAAAGCCGATCCTTGAAAACGCGACAGATGGAACTGGTGACTTGCGCGTGGAGAGCCAGACGCGGAGGAACTCAAGCTGAAGGAAAATTCCCACCGCCCTTGGGGCACCTTGCTCCACTGCCTACGCTTGCGTCAGAATCCGCCGGCTTGTGCGCTGGGGTGGCCGTCTTTAAGGTGGCTCGGTCGCTGAATCTCTCGGCGATCGGGTTTAGTAGCCTGACGGTTTATCCAGACAACAGTGCATGAGCTGCATCAATCAGAGGTTGCTGTCTGTGCTTGATGGCGGCTGTGTGCAGGGCACCTTCGGGTGCGCCGGCTTTCGTTTGGATTCCCCGGTCTACTAACCTGCGCGCAGCTGCCACCCTTCTGTTTAGTAGCTGAAGGGAGCTAGCCACACTCAGGAATTCAAACATGCTCTTCACCGTCTCTCCCAACGCCAGCAAAGAAGCCCTCATTACCAATAGCTACGAAACCTTCACCAGCGTCAGCACCTTGCTGCTCGACCTGTCCGAAGACCTCAACGGCAAACACCGCGACGTCGCACTGGCGATCCACCAACTGAGCGAGCTGGGCGTGCTTCTGACCGCCAGGCTGCTGGACCGCGAGGCGCCGTGCACCCACTGATTTAAAGCAACTCAAAAGCGCGATTATCGCTGAGTCGTTGTAGAAGCTCGGCGATTTGCTTTTTGATCAGAGGGTTGCCAAGCGATATAGCGCTTGAACATGGGACGTCGCTAGCCCAAAACGCTGCAAATTACGGCGACTTTGCGAGCTGGCAAGCGCAGTTGCAGCGATCACCACACTGCCATGCTTTTTCGCTTGCGCTATTCGATGACCTATCAGGGCTGCGTGATAGCCCAAACCTCGCGCACTTTTTTGTGTAGCCGCCGTCCCAAGGTAGGCAATTCCATTGCTGGCCAGGTACATCAGCGCTCCAGCGACAACCCGCCCATCCACTTCAAGCACGTAGATTTTAAGACGGTCATTTGACATCAGTCCCGCGAACGAAGCCTGGCTCATCTGACGATGCTCTGGCTTGGTATGAAACCCACTCGCATGAACGGATGCGAACTCAGGAAGCGTGTGTGAGGTGGCCTCTTCGATTTTAAATGAGTGCTGGTTCAAGATGACGTTATCGATGGAGCACGCAAGTTGCAGATGTGTCCACCCCCTCAGGCGCTCCAATCGCTCACCGCCCACATGAGCGTGCTGTCCCAGCGTCGAGGCCGTTCCGATCAGAGGTGTTACGGTCGAATACGCTGCCGACGTCTTGAGCAAGCTCAGCAGTGCCTCAGGGCTGCCGGCACTGTCGCCGTAGATGCGATTGAGCATCGGGCTAGGTGATGCCTTCACGTGAAAGCATGGAAAAGCCTCGTTGAAAAACACACGAGCACCAAAAGGGTTTCCACTTACCCGAGACAAGCTCTCAACTCGAGCACACAAATACTCGCTTTCTGCAGCCTCGATCGCCTTAGCCATCTCCATATTCACGTGCAGAGTCCTTTTCGAGTATTCATTAGGAGGTAGCGGTAAATCATAGAAGACACGTCACTGACTAAGACGTAAATAACTGCCCTTTCCCGATAAGCCGCTATCGGCACCATGGCGCGTTAAAACCTACATCCGGTGCATCGCATCCAACTAGCAAGCGGGGCCAATCGGCGCAACGCTCTGTCGAACATAATAATTGTCGAATTCGCTGCTCTCGACGAATTGGAAGCCATGGCGAGTATAAAAGCGATTCGAAGCGCTTCCTTTGAGTGCACCCACTTTCACAGGGAGTGCAGCCGCATCCGCCGTTTTGAAAATCTGCATAAGAACAGCGGCGCCTATCCCCAATCCTTGCGCGCTGGGTCTCACATATAAGTGGTCGAGCAACAATTGATTGTGGTGATGCTTGAGCACAACAAACCCAACCCTCTCTCCCGACACCTCGATGTAGTGCGTGCTGTGCGCTTCAAAACCGCTAAGAAACCGCTCGCGCGCGCGTACTGGATCAAATCGCCCAACACGCTCCAGGCTTTCGCGCATCGCCTCAATTCGGATGGCTACGAGATTGTCCAGGTCGCTCTGTTGGGCTCGGGCCAAAACAACCGGGAAATTTTGATTGGGCACAACGGGCATATTCTGGCCTCGAACTACCGTCCTGGGCGGTCAGTATAGAGCTGCTGCAAAGCGAAAACGACGCACAGTGGTCATGCCACTGACGTCGCGATGCTGGTCCGTTGCATGTGACCACGGCTAGGCGACATACCCCACTGAGCCAGTTGTTTATTCAGCGCTGCTCAAGAAACAGCTGAAGGCTGTTGTGACCATCAACGATCAGTTGTCGAATGAGCGCTTGATAGTGTTCGCCAGTATTCAGGTCTTGCAGGTCGAAGCCTGCAGACCACTTGATGAACGTCTTGGATTGTCCCGTCAGAGATTCCAACTTCACGGTGGCGACATAGTTGTCCAAGGGCAATGGGGCCTCCTCGAAACAGTAGGAAAGCATTGTGTTGCGGTCATCGACCGCCAGCAGGCGCTCCCTGACAACTGCGCCATCGACCAGTTTGAGCTGGCGGATGCAGCCAACCATTCCATCCGGCTGATTGTCCTCAATACTGCTTTGGACAATTGACGGATGCCATTTATGAATCTCGCCAAATTTCTTCAATACGTTCCAGGCGTGTCCTGTATCGCTGTCCAAGACAGCGGAAAACTCAACGACAGGCATTTTGTAGTCCCTTCAACTTGTCTATTTTTGAACACATCCAGGCCCTCCTCAGTGCACCGCTCGAAGGGAAATGATGTGCAATCGGTGAACACTCACCCTTCGAACTGGTGATAGACCTTGGCGATGATCTTCCAGCCACCGTCAATCTTGATCAGAGTCAGGTAGTCGTTGTAGTCGGCGCCGATGGCGTCCTTTTCCATATCGACACGCACCACAGCTGTCGTGGGGGTGATAGCCAGCACGTCGAGTCGGGTGGTGATTTCGGGGGCTTCGCCATTCTTCTCGACGAAATCAAACAGGTTGTTGATCGGGCCTCCGAGCAGTTCGCCATTGGTGAAACCGTACATCACGGCATCTTGATGAAAGGCGTGTGCAACGTTCCCTGCGCTGCCTACACGCAGTCCTTCAACGTACTGAGTCGCGGTGGCGATGACAGCGTTGTATTCACAAGTAGGTACGGCCTTGATGTTCTTTGACATGGGTGTCTCCTTTGGGTGGGGACGAGATACAACGTATCTCGCCAACTGCAATCGTGGGATTAATCGCTTGTATGTGTGTGGTAAATCTTGCTGACAATCGTCCACTCGCCATCCACCTTCAGCAGGTTGAAGAAGTCGGTGAAGCGAAATCCAGAAATATTATCGGTATCAACGCGAGCACTGGCGGCACTGCCCACTATGTCTATGCGAACGATAGCGGCTGTGGCTTCGGGGGACGGACGGAAGGCGTTGTCGATGACGTCGTACAGGTTCTGGATCGGGCCGCCGACAAGGTTGCCTCCATCGAGGCCAAAAATCGTAGCCTGTTCATTAAACGCAGGCTTCATCAAAGCGCTATCGGCTTTGACTCCACCTTCGTTGTACTTGCTCAGAACGGCAACGATCGCGTTGTATTCCTGGACGTAAGTTGGATGGCTCATGGTGTGCTCCTGATGAATGATGCCAATGACCTGGTGGGTCATTCGGAAACTAAAAACTCAACCGACCGTCACCAATCCTGACGAGTCGGTGAAATGATCAAATCGTTTACGGTGACGTTTTGGGGCTGGTTGAGCGCGTAAATCACCGCGCGGGCTATATCGTCAGGCGCAATGGCAATCCGGTTGAGCTCCTGAGCAGCCTTGCGCCCTTCAGGATCGCTGACCTTGTCCGCCCAGCCGGTATTTATCACGCCGGGACTAACGGTATTTACGCGGATGCCATGCTGTACGCCCAACTCCTTGCGCATGGATTCGGTCATGGCTTGCACGAAAAACTTGGTAGCGCTGTAAACCCCTGCTGAGGGCCCGACCTGGTGGCCGGCAACCGAGTCCATATTGAGAATCTGCCCGGACTTCTGCTCCAACATAAAGGGAAGTACCGCAGCAGTAGCGTTGAGGTAACCCTTGATGTTTACATCGATCATCTTTTCCCAATCCTGCACGGCCAGATCGACCCAATTGGAAAACAGCATCAAACCGGCGTTATTGACCAGAATGTCCACGGCGCCATAGGTGTCTTGCGCAAACTTGGCCAGCGCCCTGGTTTGATCCAGCTGGGTAACATCCGTGGTGTAGGCGACCACGTCACTGCCGGACGCTCGCAGTTGTGCAACAAACGCTTCCAACCCTTGATGATCAAGCGCTGCAGCTACCACGCGAACACCCTGTGCGGCGAGTGCGCGAGTGGTGGCGGCGCCGATGCCCGAAGATGCGCCTGTCACAATGGCAACTTTGTTTTGCAGGTAGTTCATGCTCAGAATCCTTCGTACGGTGAATGGCTTCGCGACGCAGCCGCGCTGACGCAGGGAGAACGACTCAATAGTGGGCGGTTGGCCAATCGGTATAACCCTTGGCGCCTCCGCCGTAGTAACTCTCACGTGGTGCAATGGTAAGTTCGGCGCCACGACGCAGACGCTCTACAAGGTCCGGGTTGGAAATGAACAGGCGGCCAAAGGCAACTGCATCGATTTTCCCTTGTGCGCGGCGCTCAACGGCCATCTCCAGGTCGTAGTTGTTATTCACGATGAAAGCCCCTTCAAACTGAGCACTCAGTGCGTCCAGATCGACACCTTCAGGAACCGTGCGGGAGGTGGCGGTGGCGCCTTCGACAAAGTGCAGGTAGGCCAGGTTGAATCGGTTGAGCTGCTGGATCAGGTAGCCGTAGGTAGCCATTACGTTGCTGTCAGGCGGCGTATTGCCTGCATCCGGTGTCACCGGTGATAAACGAATACCCACTCGGTCACTGCCCCAGATCGCAGCCACAGCTTGGGTGACTTCAAGGGTCAGCCGCGTTCTGTTCTCGATGGATCCGCCGTACTGGTCGGTGCGATGATTGGTTGAATCACGCAGAAACTGGTCGAGCAGATAGCTGTTTGCAGAGTGGACTTCCACACCATCAAAACCCGCTCGCTTGGCGTTTTCAGCCGCATGCTTGTATTGCTCGATAACTCCCGCAATCTCTGAAGTCTCAAGCGCGCGAGGCATGGACACTTCCACCATGCCATTGTTGGTGTAGGTGGTACCTTCGGCCTTGATGGCGGAGGGCGCTACGGGAGCCTCTCCGTCTGGCTGCAACTCGACGCTGGAAAAACGACCCACGTGCCAAAGCTGGCTGACGATCTTGCCGCCTGCTGCATGTACCGCATCGGTAACCTTTTTCCAGCCTGCCACTTGTTCTTCTGTCCAGATCCCCGGCGTCATCGCGTAACCGCGCCCTTGCGCCGAAATGTTCGTGGCTTCCGCAATGATCAAGCCTGCGCTTGCACGCTGGGCGTAATAGGTGGCGTGCAGTTCGTTCGGAACGCCATCATCGGCCATCCGGCTGCGTGTCACCGGAGCCATGACGATACGATTTGCCAACTGGATGGCACCCATCTGCGTCGGTGAAAAAAGATCGGTGTTAAGACTGTTATCAATCATGTTCAACCCTTAAATATTAGACCGGTCGTCTATAAAAATGCTTAAAAAAAACGCCCTACCCCAGAAGGCGTTTACTTGTGATCAGTGCGGTTTCAAACGGCGCCGTAGTCTTCTTGACCTTGACCAACAGAGACGCACCGAGCCAAAGCTGATAGAGCGACTCAGCCAAGGTCGCCGCATCCTGTCCGACGAGAATCGAACCATCGGCCATGCCTTGCTCAACACATCGCATGATGCGCTGAATGATCAGCGCGGTGCCCTCCTCCAGCACGGTGCGCATGTCCTCGGACAAGTCGCAGACTTCGGCACCCAGTTTCACCACCAGGCATTTCTCATCGGGATGATCGAATGCCTGGGTCTTGGCCCAATAATTGAGGTAGGCCAAGAGTCGTTCAGCGCCAGTGCCTTCGGCTGCCATCACAATGTCGACGCGACCGATGTATTCCTGAAAGTATTCCTCGAGCAGCGCCTGGCCAAATTCCTCTTTCGAGCGAAAGTAGTGATAAAACGACCCTTTGGGCACGCCGGCGGTTGTCAGGACTTCCGACAAACCAACGGCGGTGTAGCCCTTGTTGGTCATCAGTGACTTAGCGACATCAATGATGTGCTGTCGCATATCTTGTATAGGTTTCTTCATAGGGAAGGCACTCTACACAAAACTAGACCGGTCGTCTAGAGAATCCTCTTATCCCGCTCACGTGATGCTTGCAGGCTCCAGCGCTTCCCTTTCCCATTTAGCGATAACCAATGGCGCTACGGCATTACCCAGCACGTTTAGCGTGGTGGTTCCGCTGTCAATAATCCTGAAAATTCCAGCGATGAGAGCGACCCCTTCCAATGGAAGGCCAGCAGACGCCAATGTCGCGGACAGGATAATGATGGCAAAACCAGGCACCCCAGCAGCCCCTTTAGAAGTCAACACCATCGTGACCACAAGCAGGATCTGCTGGGAAAGGGACAAATCAATACCGTAGAGCTGAGCCACGAAAATGGTCGCCACGCCGAGGAAAATCGATGCACCATCAAGATTGAACGCATAGCCCACCGGCACCACAAAACTGACGATCCGACGTGGCACACCGTAGCTCTCCAATTTGCTCATAAGCTGCGGCATGACGGCTGCAGAGGCCGCGCTGGAAAACGCCAGAATCAGCTCGTTCCGAAAGTATTTGATCAGCTTGAATATATTCTCACCGATCAGATAGCAGATCCCGCCGAGCACCACCAAGGCGAAAACAATCAGTGCCAGGTAAACCACACCGATCAGCTTGAGCAATGGCAACAGCGAAGCAAAACCAAACGTCGCAACCGTGGCGCCAATCATGCCGAACACACCTATTGGTGCATAAGCCATGACAATGGAAACCACTTTGAACATCGCATCGGAAAGGCCCTGCACCACCGCGACTACCGGCGCACTTTTCTCGCGGGGCAGAGCATTGAGTGCCATGCCCAATAACATGGCGAAGAACAACACCGAGAGTAACTTCGCTTCCGACATCGCCACCAATATGTTGTCCGGGACGATGTTCTGCACAATGATCAAGGCCCCCTTTGAAGGCTCCATCGTTAGCGACGCCGAGCTATGAGTGATACCGGAAATATCGGTACCGTTGCCCGGCTCGAAGAAGTTGGCGAAACACAGCCCCAGTACAATGGCCAGACCCGTAATCGCGAAGAAGTAACTCAGCGATCTGATACCCATGCGACCGAACGATTTGTTATCGCCACCACCGGCAATACCCAAAATCATGCAACAGAACACAATCGGCACCACCACCATCTTCATCATCTTGATAAAGATGTCGCCCAGCGGTTTCAGAATTTCCGCGCTGACCCACGCTTGATAGTGAGGATGCGTATTGAAATACCAACCGACGAGCACGCCAAGCAACAGCCCGGCAACGATTTGCCACACCAAGGGAATACGTTTCATGTCTAGCCTTCTTGTTGGAATGAAAGGTCTGCGTTTATTGGCAGTTGCTAGAGTCATGAGCTTCCAGCTCACTTGAGATCCAATGGCACAACGCGGTTGTGCCATGGGTGCTGCGATTACTTGGCAAAGAGCTGGCTCATATCCTTGAAGGCCTTGAATTCGAGCGCGTTACCGCAAGGGTCAAACAGGAACATCGTGGCTTGTTCGCCGACCTGGCCTTTAAAGCGTATATAAGGTTCGATCACAAACTCGGTGCCAAATGACTTCAGGCGTTCCGCCAGCGCTTCCCACTCTGCCCAGCCGAGAATGATGCCGAAGTGCGGCACAGGCACGTCATGCCCGTCGACCGGGTTGCTGTGAACACTTTCCTGCGACGCGGTTTTCGGGTGTTCGTGAATGACCAGTTGATGGCCGTAAAAGTCAAAATCGACCCACTGGTTGCTGGAACGTCCCTCCTCCAGGCCAAACACTTTTCCGTAAAAGGTGCGTGCGGCGGCGAGGTCGTAAACAGGGATTGCGAGATGGAAAGGTGAAAGGCTCATCAGAACTCCAAAGACTTTATTGTTGTGGTGGGCGTGGGGTGGCGTCATATCGCTCACCCTGGTATCGCATGACGTCCAGGTCATGCGTTTCACGACATTGGCATTCGTGCAGCACCAGTTGCCGGGAATGGGTCCATCGTAGTCCGGCTTTTCCAGCAAAAAAATCAATATAATTTTCTTAGAAACACAATTAATATTTGTGAATGATCAAAGAACTCAAAACACTTGTCGCCGTAGCACGGGAAGGCACCTTCGCAGCGGCGGGGAATAAGATCGGCCTTACCCAGGCGGCGGTGAGCGCTCAGATTCAGCGCTTGGAGGCCGAGCTCGGTTTCGAGATATTCGACAGAAAAGGTCGCTCGGCCAGCCTCAATAGAATGGGCCACCAGATACTCCTGCAAGCGCAGGAGCTGCTCAGGCTCTACGACAGTCTGGGTTCCACTACAGTCGGACTTCCCGCCAGCGTCCTGGTGAATATCGGCGCTATCGCTTCCGTTCAGCGATCCTTTTTACCTGACGCGCTAGCCAAGTTTCATCAACAGTGCCCGCAGTGCCGGACCCGCGTGATCCCGGGGCTTTCCATGGAGCTGGTCAATATGGTGGATGCGGGAGAAATCGATATGGCGGCGATCATTCGCCCGCCGTTTTCGCTGCAAAGCGATCTGCGTTGGACGACATTGGCGCTGGAACCCTACCGTCTGATTATCCCGCGCGACGTGCCTGGGGAGGATTGGTCAGCGCTGCTTTCCAACCAACCGTTCATCCGATACGACCGATCATCCTTCGGAGGCAGGCAGGTCGACCGATTCCTGCGGCACATGCATTTCACCCTGCGTGAAGTGTGCGAACTGGATGAACTGGAAGCGATTATCAAGCTGGTTGCAAACGGTGTGGGCGTCGCTTTAGTGCCGCAGACAGCGACTCATGAAGAGTGGCCAGCCGGTGTGCGGGTTCTTGATCTGGGGCAGCACACCTTTCACCGTGACATTGGGCTCGTCCATCGAGCCCGGCAAAGCTTCACGGAACCGGTGCGGGTATTGGCTCAGCTGATTACTGAGCAGGTTTCATCGAGTTCGAAATAAAACCAGAAAACAGATCCGTTGCTGTCGAGCCGCCGTTTCGACTCGCCTCTCAACCCCGGCGCTTGACGACCCGTCGATGGCAGTCGGCCGGGGCCAACACCTTGCCCGCCCTGGAGCGCACGGCGATGGTCTCTACCGGCTCCGACAATTCGCTGTCGAGCAGCACCGAGTAGCTCTCCCCTTTGTCGAACAGGTAGCGCTCCCCCCACTGGCGCATGCTGACGACGATGGGAAACACTGCGCGCCCCCTGTCAGTCAGCACATATTCTTTGTAGGCACTGCCGTCGGATGCCGGCTGGATGTCAAAAATGCCCAACTCGACGAGCAGTTTGAGCTTGACCGTGAGGATGTTCTTGGCGAGACCAAGACGTTTCTGAAATTCACTGAAGCGGCGAACGTCATCGAACGCGTCGCGGATGATCATCAATACCCAGCGATCGCCGATTGCTTCGAGCGTGCGGGCGACCGGGCATTCGCTCTGCGCCAGTAGGTGCTGTCTGGCCATGGGTCTCCTGGAAGCGAGTCAGTAGGAAGCGGGAAAACGTTCTAACGTCAGACGAAAACGCTCTGCAAATGTGGTTGCATTTAACAACTTCATTTGCTAAAAATCAACGGACTGGTTTCTATTTAAAACTACATACCCCAAGGATGGAGTGATGCCGTTCAAGTCTCACGCCCAGGTAAAAATGGACATCGACGCTGAAAAAACCAGCGGTGGGCACACGCAAACGCCCCAAACCCGGGGCACCTCCACCCTCAGTCGCTATCAGACTTTTCTTTTTGCCATTACCTGCGCCATGGCGGTCGCAAACGTCTACTTCGCCCAGCCTTTGCTGGAATCGATGGCTGCCAGCCTGTCGGTTTCGCCCGGTACGATTGGTGTCGTAGTCACCGCGACACAAGCCGGTTACGCCGTCGGGTTGTTGTTCATCGTTCCGCTGGGTGATGTGCTCAATCGCAAGAAACTTATCCTTACGCAAATGCTGCTGTCGGCGCTGGCCCTGTGCGCCGTTGGCCTGTCGCAGGATTGGGGCATGTTGCTCGGCGCGATGGTGCTGGTGGGCCTGATGGCGGTCGTGGTGCAAGTGGTGGTTGCCTACGCAGCTTCGCTGGCGAGTCCCGAGCAACGTGGCGAAACCGTCGGCACCGTGACCAGTGGCGTGGTGCTGGGCATTCTGCTGGCCCGTTTCGTCTCCGGCGCAGTGGCTGATCTGGCCGGCTGGCGCGGCGTTTATTTTGTCTCGGCGGCCCTGATGATCGGCATGGCGCTGGTGCTGATGCGCACCCTGCCTGCCTCGACCACGCCACCGGCGAACGGTGGTTACTGGCAATTGTTGCGATCAGTGTTCCAGTTGTACCTGACCGAACGCACATTGCGCGTGCGAGGCACCTTCGCCCTGCTGATCTTCGCCGCGTTCAGCGTGTTGTGGACCTCGATGGTACTGCCGCTCAGCGCGCCACCGTTGTCGCTGTCACACACCCAGATTGGTTTGTTCGGACTCGCCGGTGTGGTCGGTGCGCTGGCAGCGGCACGCGCCGGACGGCTCGCCGACCAAGGGCTCGGCAATCGCACCACGGGCGTCGCGTTGGCACTGTTGACCGTGTCCTGGCTACCTACGGCGTTCGTTGAATACTCACTGTTCGCCATGGTGGTGGGTGTGGTGTTACTGGATTTCGCCGTGCAAGCCGTCCATGTCACCAATCAGAGCCTGATCTTCGCCGCACGCCCCGATGCCCAAAGCCGACTGGTGGGCGCCTACATGTGTTTCTACTCGGTGGGCAGTGGCCTGGGTGCAATAGCCGCAACGTTTACTTATGCACACTTTGGCTGGATTGCCGTTTGCGTATTGGGTGCCGCCATCAGCGCAGTCGCCCTGTTGTACTGGATTTACCTGGGATTGACCTGCAAATAACTTTCCAACGGCAATCAAACTTCCTGCGTCCGCAAGTAACGGACCGCGCGACTTCTATGGCGTGACACCGACCTTCTTCATCAAGGCAGATAATCCATGAAACCACTGCACGTAGTGTTGGCTGTACTGATAACGGCCATCTGGGGTGTGAATTTTTCGGTGATCAAACTGGGGCTGGCCACCGTCGATCCGTTTATCCTGGCGGGTATCCGCTTCAGTCTGTGTGCGTTACCGGCGATGTTCTTCATCCGCAAGCCCGACGTGCCGTGGCGCTACATCATCGGCTATGGCCTGATATTCGGCATCGGTCTGTGGGGCGTGGTCAATCTGGGTATCAAGGCCGGGCTGTCGGCGGGCATCGCGTCGCTGGTGCTGCAGTTCAGCGCGTTCTTCACCCTCCTGCTCGGCAGTTGGGTGTTCAAGGAAACGCTGACCCGCTTCCAGGTGCTGGGCATGTTGATCGCCCTCGCGGGGCTGTTGTGCATTATCAAGATCAGTGACGGTTCGGTGAGCCTGACCGGCGTGTCGCTGGTGCTGGTGGGCGCGGCGTCCTGGAGCGTCGCCAACGTCATCAGCAAGAAGGCCCGCACCAGGGATGTCTTCGGCTTTCTGGTGTGGGCCAGCGCGTTCGCACCGATTCCGTTGTTCACCCTCGATTACGCGGTGAACGGCAGCGCCGGCTACACCGCGCTTGTCAGTCAGGTGAACACGACTACCCTGTTGTCGATCCTGTTCCAGGTCTATCCCAACACGCTGTTCGCCTACTGGGTCTGGAACTCGCTGCTCAAAACCTATCCGGTCTCCACAGTGGCGCCGCTGTCTCTGCTGGTGCCGATCTTCGGCATGCTCGGCTCGGTCGTGGTGTTCAACGAAAGTGTGCCGGTGAGCAAGGTACTGGCGGTGGTGCTGATCGTACTCGGCCTGGCCGTCGGCCTCTATGGTCAGCGCATTTTCAACGCTGTTTTCGCGCGCCCTGCGCGTACCTCGATGTGAAGACGTGATTTGATGGGCGCCGTTGAAGGAGCGCCCCAGATTGGAGGCAGCATGTGTGCAGCTGCCGTATTTAAGGTGGCTCGGACGACGAACCACTCGGCGATGTGCTTTTCGATGGCGTGGCGGGACCTCTCACGCGGGCTCGGGAAAATCGACGACCGTCTCGTTGATGCGATTGAACACGTTGGTAAAGGTGATCACAGAGATTGCCAAGGCAATGTGAACGATCTCCTCACCACTGTATCCCGCCTCTTGAAATGACTGCACCTGCGCTGGCGCGACGGCCCCGGGATTAAGGGCCAGGCTGCGTGTGAAGGCAACCAGCGCATCTCGTTTGGTATCCCCTGTGGACTGGCCGGCACGTAGTTGGCGCATAGCGTCAGCCGACAGTCCCACTAGCTTGCCGACCATGCTATGGGCCGCAACGCAGTAGTCACAGCCCGAGAGCTCACTGATCACCAGTTTGACCGTCTCCTGATCGGGTTTACTGAGTGGTCCGCTCGCCAGCACCCTGTCGGCCGCCAGCATCGCCTTCAGCGCTTGCGGCGCGAGGGTTGCCAGTGTGGCATAAGCGTTAGGCACTCTGCCCAGCGCCTGCTTGATACTCGTGTAAACCTCGGCGGTTGCGCCGCTGGCCTGGTCCGCTGGAATCGCGTTGAAATGAGTCATTGTTCAGTCTCTTGTGTAAAGGGTCAGAAGCCTTCCAGGACGATCTTGCCCTTGGATTTGCCGCTTTCGATCAGGCCATGGGCGCGTCGCAGGTTTTCGGCATTGATGGTTCCGAAGTTTTCGCCCAGCGTCGTTTTCAACATCCCGCTGTCGATCAGTTCGGCCACTCGATTGAGCAACTGGTGCTGCTTGAGCATTGCTTGGGTCCGGAACATCGAGCGCGTGAACATGAACTCCAGATGAAGCGAGATCGACTTGCGCTTGAGAGGCATCGCATCCAACGACGCGGGGTCGTCGATCAGCGCGAGATTGCCTTCGGGCTTGAGCAAACCGATGAGTTGCTCGTAGTAGGTATCGGTATGGGTCAGGCTGATCACGTGATCGACCTCACTCAGGCCTAGTGCCTGGAGTTGAGGCTGAAGCGGCTCGCGGTGATCAATGACAACATGCGCGCCCAGTTCGCTGATCCACTCCCTGGTTTGCTGGCGCGAGGCGGTACCGATAACGGTCAGCGCTGTGAGTTGGCGCGCCAGTTGAACAAGAATCGAGCCCACTCCACCGCCAGCACCGACCACCAACAGGCTTTGCCCCTCGCCAGCACCTTGCTCGATCTTCAGACGATCGAACAGCAACTCCCAGGCGGTGATGCTGGTCAGGGGCAATGCTGCCGCGTGCGCCGCGGGAACGGTTGAAGGACGATGGCCGGCAATGCGCTCATCGACCAGACCATACTCGGCATAACTGCCTGCGCGCGTAATGTCGCCGGCATACCAGACCTCGTCACCGACCTTGAACAGGCTGACGTCAGTGCCCACCGCCTCCACCTTGCCGACGGCGTCCCAGCCCAGTACACGCGGCGCGTTGGTCGCCATGCTCAGGCGCAACTTGCTGTCCACGGGGTTCACCGAAATGGCCTGGATCTTTACCAGCAAGTCATGCGCTCCCGGCTGAGGCACGGGCAGTTCGATATCGTAGAGAGACGCCGGATCGTCGATGGACAATCCCGCCTGATCGTAAGCTACCGCTTTCATGGTGGGTCTCCTTAGGTGGCCAGAATCAGGCACGTTGGGCTGGTTGCGGGGACATGACTAAAACCGCACGCAAACGCACATCGGCTCGCATCATCCGGTCGTAGGCCTGCTGGGCCTGATCCAGGGTGAAGGTTTCGATCAATGGGCGGATGTTCTGCAGGTTGGCGAATGCCAGTGTTTGTTCGTTGTCATGCACACTGCCGGTCAGGGCGCCCACCACAGAGCGAGCGCCGAAGATCAGGTCGGTTGCATTCAGGGTGATCGGATCACCGGGCACCGCAACCACAATCAATTGGCCGCGAGGCGTCAGGCCGGGAACGGTCTGCGCCATCCCTTGCCCGGTGGGGGCGGTGCCCAGTACCACTTTGGCGCCTCCCAGGGAGCGCAGCACGTCAGCAACATGTTCTTCGGTAGCGTCGATGTACCGATGAGCCCCCAAGGCAAGCGCCTGCTCGGCCTTGTCGGCGCCGCGTGCGATGGCAACGGTGTAGAACCCCATTTTACGAGCGAATTGCACGCCCAGATGCCCCAGACCGCCGAGCCCATGAATGGCCACCACGTCGCCGGCTCGAGCACTTGAATTGCGCAGCGCATTGAAGGTGGTGAGCCCTGCGCAGAGTAACGGTGCGGCCTCGGCAGCATCCAGCTCTTCAGGTATTTGCACCAGACCGCGCGCCTCGGCCAGCATGATTTCGGCATAACCGCCGTCAACGTTCATGCCGATGATCACCGGATTGTGGCAGTTCACCCCATCGCCCTGGCGGCAGGACGGACAACTGCCGTCTTCGCCGCCAAGAAAGCCGACCCCGACACGCTGTCCGATCATCCAGCCATCCACACCGGAACCTATCGCCTCGATTCGCCCGACGACTTCATGACCGGGCACGCGGGGATAACTGATGGCTCCCGTCAGATTTTCTACCGTTGCACTGTCGGAATGGCAGACACCACAAGCCTCGACCCGGATGCGCACCTGCCCAGGCTGCGGCGCGGGAACCTGACGCTCGACCAGTTCCAGTTGCCCCGGGGCGGTCGCCACTACGGCGCGGTAAGTTGTACGAATTGTCATGAGTCACCTGTTATTCGAATCGGAAGTCGGAAAGATCCACGCCAACGATGAGGGGCTCGGCAAGGGCGAGGTTATCGGCTGTGCGCGGATAGATGCGAAAGCGCGTCGGCATGCGAATGCCTTGTACTTCGATGTAATCACTGAGGTAACGAGCAGCAGCATTGCGGCCTTGAATGTCGACTTCATAGTCATGGCGGCGCAGCAAACCATCGCTGTCGAAATAGAACGTCTGCACCGCACTGTGGCTGGCGATCTGGGGAGCGAACTCGACACGCAGTCGGCGCCAGGGCAAGCCGTCGACGTACCAGGGTTCGATCTCTTCGGCGCGAACACCCGCATGCCGCAGCAGGAATGGCGATGTCAGATAGGTCCACATGGTGTAGCCGGCGAAGTAAGCCAGTTGAGGGCGAGACCAGGGTGTCTCCATCTCGAATCCGGCGAAGGAGGCACGCGGTGCTTCGAGCGCTTCAGCCAGGCTGCCATCCTCGTGTCGAATCTCGACACGCGACGGTGTGTACACCGAATAATCGCTGCCTGGCGCGAATGGCCCATGGGAGACTCGCTGCTGGTGAAGCTGCACCGTGACCCGCGAATGGCTGAGGACACCGTCACACTGCTTGAGCGCCCACAGGCCTCCGCTGTGATCCAAGGTTGCGCTAACGCGCTGGAACGCCTTGAAACGCTCCAGTCCGCCAGCGGCATCGATTGCCAGATCGATCAGATCGCTCATTGGTCTTCCTCGACGCTGGTGCTGACGAACGCTGCGATGTGCCGCGCGGCTGCACTCGGGTGCTGCAGGTGCGGGCCATGACCGGCGCTTGGGAAGGTGACCAGATGCAACGTTGGAAGCTGGTCGCTGAGGCTGTACCAGTTTTCAACCGGAAAGACGATGTCGTGGTCCCCGCCCAAGTGCAGCACTGGAATGCGGGTGGACTTCAACACTTGCAGCACCGCGTCTACCGGGAACATCGGATTCTTCGGGCCATCGCCGAGTTGTTCTCCAGCCCACGCATAAGGCACCTCGGGGCTGGCATCGTCCCTGGCAATGTTCAAGCGCTGCCATGAGCGTTCGGCACTGGCTCGTGAAGACGCGGATTCGGGCTCGAAGAACAGCTTGGCGAAATCTTCAAAGTCGTTCTCGCGTCGGGCCATTTCATAAAACAGCGCCTCACCGGGTTTGACCAGATGGCCAGGTGGCGTAGTTGCCAGCAGCACGACACGGCTGATCAATTGCGGCGCTTGTGCCAGCACAATCTGCGCAGCAATGCCCCCAAGTGACCAACCCCCGATAATGACTTTTCCCAGCTTCAGAGCGGTAATAAGTTCAATGGCGTCCTTGGCCAGCGAAGCAGGACTGTAAGTCCGTTCACCGGTTGACTGCCCCAAGCCACTGTAATCAAAAATCGTGACCTGAAACCCCTGCTCGACCAGGTTATTCAGGAAGAGCGGGTCCCAGGACTCCATGGTGCCCCGGAATCTTACGCACAGAACCAGAGGCGTGCCGCTGCCAAACGTGCGATAGGCGAGGCGCCTGCCGTTGATGTCTATGAACTGCGTGGCGGCCTCGGAACTAAGGAATTGTTTATTCATCTCGTCACTTCCTGAAGGTGTTGCGTTAGAAACCTAGACCTAAACGGAGCCGGCAAGCGTCCGACCCATTATTCATATCGGGATACTTAACTACTGCACTGAGGCGAAACTGGATCGAATTAAAAAAGATAATAAAAAGCGCAAACAACGTTCTATTTACAGGCCAGCCAAACAGCTAAAAAGATTAAATAGACTTCAATCCAATAGGAATATTAGTTGTAAGGATGCACAGCCCTGATGCCTGATTAAACATCAACCACCATCGGCTCTTTTGCGCTGGAAGTGTCATTAATATTGCATCGCGTTGACGGGAATTGAAACGACATTTATGGTCGTGTTTTCGGACATGACGCGAGGAGACAGACATGCATCGGATCGGCTATTTCTTGACGGATGGATTTCAGGTGATGGCGTTGGGAACACAGTCTGTGTTCGAGTTCGCCAACGTGGTGGCCAAGGAAGAAATCTATCAGATCACCAATTACTCCATACGCGGCGGCGAGGTCAGGTCGTCGGTCGGCGCTACGGTGAAAACACAGCGGGCCAGCTCTGAAGCGCTGGCTGATACCTGGATGGTCTCCGGCATCGTCAATCCCTCCGTTCGCAAAACCCCGGATGATGAGTTGAAGTTCGTCAAAGCCGCCGCCAGTGGGGCGCGACGCACCGCGGGGCTGTGCACTGGCGCATTTGTCCTGGCCCAGGCAGGACTTCTTGAAGGCCGCCGAGTCACCACTCATTGGGCCTATGCCAAGCTGCTCAAGGCCCAATTCCCAAATACTCGGGTAGAGCCGGATCATATTTTCGTCAACGACGGGTCGATCTGGACATCAGCCGGGCTTTCCGCCGCAATGGACCTGGCTCTGGGTATCGTCGAGAACGATCTGGGCCAGGCCATTGCCAACAAGGTAGCGCGGGTGCTGGTCATGTATCACCGGCGTTCAGGCGGTCAGTCGCAACATTCACAGATGCTCGAAATTGCGCCAAGGTCGGACCGCATACAAGCCACGCTTGATTACGCGCGCTCGAATCTTTCCAGCGCACTGACCGTCGAGAACCTGGCCAAAGTCGCGCACCTGAGTGAGCGACAGTTCAGCCGCATCTTCTATGCAGAAACCGGGCAGTCCCCGGCCAAAGCCATTGAACAGCTTCGCATCGAGACCGCGAGGAACATGGTGGAGCGAGGCAGTCATTCGCTGGAAGTGATCGCAAGGGAAACAGGCTTCCGCGACAGGCGCCATTTGCGTGAAGTCTTTATCCGCAAGCTAGGCGTCGCCCCGCAGTCGTTGAGGAGGGAAGCAAGGGAATTGGTTGTCGAGTGACGAGTGCATCAAGGTGGTCAAGCAACAAGGTTTTTCACGAGGCCATGGTGGCGGCCAAGGTCTCGGTAACTCATACGATAACTCGGCGAATTGTCGCTTGATCAGCTTTAGAAGGCCTGCGCCTTAAGGCCCGGTGTTTCACACGATATTCATACATCACCTTGCGCCTCCATACCAAACACGTTACAAATCCCATCACCAAGTTGTACGACAACCTAAAAATAATCCCCATCCCTCGAGGATGGCGCCAACTGTCCGAGCCCCGCCATGACTCCGCCTGCCGTCGCACCCTTCTCACGCCATATTGCCGTGCTCATCCTGCTCTGCATGGGCTGTGCCTTCGCCGGCAACCACATCGCCGCACGCGTAGCCTTCGACGACGGCGCCGGTGTCCTGCTGGCCATCCTGATGCGCTCAGGTGGCACCCTGCTCGTGCTGGCCATCTTGGTCCTGTGGCAACGCCAAAGCCTGCGCCTCCCTCCAGGCGCATGGCGCTGGCAAGTACTTCTGGGCCTGCTGATCGCCACCCAAAGCCTCTGTCTCTATTCCGCCGTCGCCCGCGTTCCGGTAGCGCTGGCCCTGCTGGTCGCCAACGTCTTCCCGATTTTGCTGGCGCTGCTGACCTGGGGGCTCGGCGGCCCGCGCCCCACTGCGCGCACGGCCATGCTGATGGGCCTGATTCTGGTGGGCCTGGTGTTCGTGCTGGACGTACCCGGCCGCTTCGCCACCCACACCAGCCTCGGCCCGCAATGGCTGCTCGGCGTCACCCTCGCCTTTTGCGCCGCGTTCGTATTCGCCTGTGCGCTGTGGATCACCGACCACAAGTTGTCCCAGGTACGCGGTTCTGTGCGCAGCCTGCTGACGATCTTCATCGTATTCAGCAGCGTCAACATCGCGGGCTGGACCGGTGCGCTTGCCGATGGCTTGAACCTGCCGGCAACCAGCACCGGCTGGCTGGCACTGGCCACGCTGGTGGTGCTGTATGGCACCGGTTTTATCGTGCTGTTCATTTCAGTGCCACGCCTGGACATGCCGCGTAATGCTCCGGTGATGAACATCGAGCCGCTGGCAACCTTGTTGATGGGCTGGATCGTGCTCGACCAGATGCTCAGCGCCGGGCAGATGGCGGGCGGGGTTATTGTGGTCACGGGGATAGTGTTGCTGACTTATCGCACGTCGCCTCGGCCGACCGCCAAGGCGCAGGTGGCGTAATGCCTGGTTTCGTATAGGACACGAGTGATACCCCGCTGCAGCGGGCGTTACTTCAACTCGCTGGCCCGATGACTGGCCGCATCATCGTAAGCCACATACAGCGACTCGGCGATCTGGCTTTTGATGGCCTTGGTGGATTCCAGGCCCAACACAAAACCTTCGGCCTTGCCGCCGGCGCGGTTGAGTTCTTCATGGGTGGACGCGCCGGTGATGGCGTCGAGCAGTTTGGCGGCGTGGGGGCCGACGCCTTTGGGCAGGGAGATTTGGTCGATGGACATGGCGATACCTTCAGAAATGAAATCGGTAGCGCTTTTAACCACTGCCGGGAGCTGGCATGGTAAACCGGTTGGCGCAGAAAGGGGCTGCTTTTGGTCGTAGGCCAGTTCAACAACGGCCTACCCCCCTGAACGCTTGCGTCCCCCTTACCGTAGCCTTCAGACCGTCACGTTGATCACCTCGCCCCCGCGCCGCTCAAACATTGCCCTCTCCGTCTCCTCAGTCGCCCGTTCGCCCTTGTAGGCCAACTGAGTGATGAACAGCCGGTCCTGGGCGCCCTTGAGGTTCGACGGGGCATGGGGCCTGAGCAAGGGCGCCAGATCAATAGTACTGGCGAAATTCTCGTTGGTCAGGCTGCGCAAACCCATGAGGCTGCCCGACGACGGCGAGCCGGCGTCGACCATGTCGATGGCGGCGTTGCGGTAGGCCACGGCGGCCGCTTGCAGGCCGGGGGCGCGGTTGAGCAGGTCGGTGAGACGTTGGGCATTCGCATCGCTCAGTTGGCCGGCCTTATCGAGTACTTTCAGGCGGCCATCAGCTTGCACGGTAAACCCGTAATCGGTTCCAGCCAGGTCGGGCGCGGTGCTGGCCAGGGAGGCCTGGAATGCGTTGAACGCGCTTTTGAGCACGCCGTGTGCGCCATTGAAGCGGTCGACGAAGCGAGGCAGATCCGGCGAATCGGATCGGCCGACCCAGGTGTTGACCACCTCCAGTGGCGCGCTCAGGGTCTGGGCGGCTTCGCTGGGGTGGCGACGTCCGGCATCGCCTGGGGCAGGCGTTTCTGGTCGGAAGGCGCCAGGCTGACAGTGGCCGGGGCGAGATGGGCAGCGCTGACGGAAAGTGCCATTTTAATCGATCCATGATTGGCGGGGTCATACAGGTTATCGACGCGGATGAGGCAATCTTTAGACGCCCCCATTTGAACGTCGTTGCGTCCAAAGCTACGCGTGTGGCGATGGCTCGATACCCACACAGCGCCAACCTGTGGCGCGGGCACCCACTTTCAATCAGCTGCCTGCGACAACGGCCGCGCCACCCGTTCCAGCGCCTTGCGCTCCGCCGCCACGCCCCAGATCGCCTGCACTATCGCAGCGGCGCACATCAGCGCTGCCCCGATCAAATACCCCACGAACAGACTTTCACGCTGTTGCGTCTGTATCAATTGCCCAAACAGCGTCGGCCCGATGATCCCGCCCAACCCCGTGCCGAAGGCATAGAACACTGCAATCGCCAGCGCGCGTATTTCCAGTGGAAACGTCTCCGCCACGGTCAGGTACGCCGAACTCGCCGCTGCCGAGGCGAAGAAGAAAATCACCATCCATGCGATGGCTTGCTGGGTCACGTCGAACCAGCCCTGCTGGAACGCGTAACCACTGAGCGCCAGCAGCACGCCGGAGATCGCGTAGGTAGAGCTGATCATCACGCGCCGGCCGACCACGTCAAACAACCGCCCCAGCAGCAGCGGCCCGCAGAAGTTGCCGAGGGCGAGCGGCAGCACGTACCAGCCGACGCGCTCGGCGGGCACGTCGTAAAAGTCGGTGAGCACCAGCGCATAGGTGAAAAAGATCGCGTTGTAGAAAAACGCCTGGGCGGTGAGCAGCGTCATGCCCACCAGGGCGCGACGGCGAAAGCTGACAAACAGAGTATGGAAAATCTCCGCCAGCGGGGTGTGGTCGCGCGCGTGCAGACGCAAGGCTGGGCCATTGACCGGCGCCAGTGCGTGGCCTTGTTCGCGCAGGCGCGCTTCGATGCCCTCGACGATGCGCCGCGCTTCGTCCTGCTGGCCGTGGATCAGCAACCAGCGCGGGCTTTCCGGTAACCACAGGCGCATCACCAGAATAATCAGGCCCAGCGCGGCACCGATGCCGAAGCACAGGCGCCAGCCCAGGTCGCCGCCGACGATGTGCGGGTCGAGCAACACGATGGCGCCACCGGCACCCAGTGCGGCGCCCAGCCAGAAGGTACCGTTGATGGTCAGGTCGACCCAGCCGCGATAGCGCGCCGGGGTGAATTCCTGGATGGTCGAGTTGATTGCCGTATATTCGCCGCCGATGCCCATGCCGGTGAGGAAGCGGAACAGCAGAAAGGTTTCCAGGTTGAATGAAAACGCCGTGGCCGCGGTGGCGCCCACGTAGAGCCACAAGGTAATGAAGAACAGCTTGCGCCGCCCCAGACGGTCGGTGAGCCAGCCGAACAGCAGCGCACCCAACACGGCGCCAGCGATATAGACGCCACCGGCGAGGCCAATGTCGAAGTTGCTCAGGTTCAGGCCCGCGCTGCTTTTCAGCGCCCCGGACACCGAGCCGGCCAGGGTCACTTCCAGCCCGTCGAGCAGCCAGGTGATACCCAGGGCGAACACCAGCAAGGTGTGGAAGCGGCCCCAGGGCAAGCGGTCCAGGCGCGCGGGCAGGTCAGTCTCGAACAGCGCCCCTTGGGTATCTGCGTGTGGTTGAGTCATGGTCACCTCCGTCCTTGTGCAGTGCCTCGTCAGTTATGAGTCAGCCTTTGCCGGGGGAGTTCAAAGTCGTCGCGCTGGTGCCCTTGATCGTCTCCACGCTCTGCGTGGGGATGCCTCTTGGGACGCTCCGCGTCCCGCTGCACGTTCTGGCTACCGGGCACGGGTGACGCGGAGCGTCACTGGCTGCATTCCCACGCGGGAGCGTGGGAACGATCGTCAGGGATTGGGGAGGCTTGTCAGGACTGCTCCAGCGCAACCGCCTTGACCGCATGCCCCTGCTGACGCGAGGTAACCAGGCCAATAAAGGAAATCACCAGCGCCAGGCCAATCGTCGAGGACACCTCGGTGCGGTGCTCCGGCGTCACCATCATCACTGCCAGCGCCGCGCAGATGAACGCGATCACCAGATAGGTCAGCCAGGGAAACAGCCACATGCGCAAGGTCAGTTCGACGTTCTGCCTGAGCAGCAAGCGCCGCATGCGCAGTTGCGAGACGGCGATCACCAGATACACCAGCAACGCAATGGCACCGGAACTGGCGAGCAGAAACTGGAACAGCCCGGCAGGCATGAAGTAACTCAGCAGCGTCACCCCGGCTCCGATGATGGTGCTGGCAATCACCGCCGCCCTCGGCACGCCCGCCGCTGACGTGTGTTTGAGGGCGCGTGGCGCATCGCCGCGTTTACCCAGGGAGAACAGCATGCGCGAAGAGATGTAGATCGAAGAGTTCATGCAACTGGCGACGGCGATCAGCACCACCACGTCGACCATGAACTTGGCGTTGGGGATGTTCATCAGCTCCAGCGCACGCTGGTAAGAGCCCACGGACGCCAGCAGCGGGTCGTTCCACGGCACCACGGAAATGACGACCGAGATCGACAACAGGTAAAACACACCAATGCGCCAGATCACCGAGCGTGTTGCCTTGGCGATGTTCTGCGCCGGGTTGCTCGACTCAGCCGCGGCAATAGTCACCGCCTCGGTACCAATGAAACTGAACATGATGGTGATGAACGCCCCCACCACCGCCGACAGCCCGTTGGGGGCAAAGCCGCCGTGCTCTTGCATCAACCGGCTCAAGCCACTGGCTTGGCGATCAGGAATCCAGCCCATCAGCACGCTGAAACCCAGGCCGATAAACCCGACGATGGCGATGACCTTGGCCATCGCGAACCAGAACTCGAACTCGCCATATTTGGCAACGCTGAACAGGTTGGTGATCACCAGCAAAATGATCGACAGCAACGCGAACAACCAGGCATCGAGCTGTGGAAACCACTGATTGAGCACATGCCCGGCAGCCAGCGCCTCGATCGGAATCACCAACACCCAGAACCACCAATACAACCAGCCGATGGTGAAGCCTGCCCAGCGTCCAATGGCCTGGTCGGCATAGGTGGAAAACGAACCGGTGTCCGGGCGCGCCACGGCCATTTCGCCGAGCATACGCATCACCAGCACCACCAACAGGCCGGAGCACAGGTAAGCCAGTAGAACCGCTGGCCCCGCTGCCGCGATGGCATGCCCGGAACCGACAAATAACCCCGCGCCGATAATGCCTGCGATGGACAACATGGTGACGTGACGCGGCTTGAAACCCTGCGCCAGTTGACCGTTGGAATCGTTGGAGTTGAGGCTATTCATTGTTTTTGTTGTTCTCGGGCGACCAGTGCCCTTCACCTTAAGTGCGCTGGACACGGCCAAAGTAGCCTGAGCGCGCCATCATCGTGTCTGATCTCGACATTTGCCCACACTCATCGCGCGGGCTTTTCACGCCATTAATGGATCATCTGCCACAGCGACGCGCCAACCCCGGTAATGCTCTCCCCCGCAATCAAACCCGCCGCTGCGGTAATTGCAAAGCGCTCCGTCACACTGGGCCAACGACAGCTGACCAGCCAGGTGATGACTGCACCCAGTGCCATCGTCAGTGACACCGAGGCCGGCAATACAAACGCCAAACCCAGGGCCGCCGCGCTGGGCAGGTAGCGGCTGCGATGGGCGGGTAATGTGCTGTCGAGCACACCCAGCACGACGCCGATCAGGCCTGCAATGCCGATGGCCCAGCGAATGCTCGGCGACAGTGAGTCCAGCCCGTGGGTCAGGGTTTGCGCCACGGCTTTCCAAGTGGCGACGGCCGGCGCCGGCCACTCTTCGGTGAGCAGCATGGTCTGTGGGTCGGGGATCAGCGCCAGGTAGGCGAATACACCGACGATGCTGCCGACAAAAATCCCCAGGATCTGCGCGATCACCTGCTTGTGGGGCGTGGCGCCAATCGCCTTGCCCACCTTGAAGTCGTTCATCAGGTCCGTGCATTGCCCGGCCGAACCGCCGGCCGTGTTGGCGCTCATCAGGTTGATCGGCACCTGCCCCGGCGCGGCGATGCCGAAACTCAACTGGGACAGTTGCCCAATCGCGCCAATCGGCGGAATGCCGGTGGCCCCCACCACCCGCGCCGCCACGGCGGCCAGGCAGATCGCCAGGGGAATGGTCAACAGCGCCATCCACAGGTTGATCCCGAACAACAGCGCCTGCAGGCTCACCACCAACCCGATCGCCAGGACGAAGCCTGCGGCTGGACCGGGTTTGGGAACTGCCCATGGCGTGCCACCGTCAGCCTGAGTGGAGCGATGCAACGCCCACAATCGAATCGCCAAGGAGGCCAGGGTGGAACACACCATCAAGCTCACCCCTGGCCAGAGCAGCCACTCCACCAGCGCGGCGAATTGCGGGCCGCTGCTGCCTGGCGGGATGTTCACCAGCCCCTGCGCCAATAGCCATGGCCCCAACCCGCCCCAGGCCAGCAAGGCGCCGAGCAGCAGGGTCAGGCCCACGCGGATGCCGATGATGCCGCCAAACCCCAGCAGCAACAGCGAAGGGTCGGCGGTAAACGTCAGCCTTTCAAGCTGCGCGCTCGGCGACCAGCGTGGGAAGGCCCACAGGAAGGTGTCCACCCACTTGACCAGCCCTGACAGCACGGCGGCGCTGAGCAGCACTTTCAAGCGTGTCGCGGCTTCGCGCCCGTGGTTATAGATATGCAGCAAGGTCTCCAGCGTGGCCATGCCTTCGGGAAACTTCAGCGCCTTGTCATTGAGCAATGACGGCCGCAGATACCAGGCGATCCAGATACCCAGGAAGCTCACCGAGAACACCCAGGCGATCATCGGGATCGCCTCCAGCTGGTTACCCGTGAGCAAGGTGTAGGCCGGGATGGGCGCGACCAGCCCGCCGGAAATGATCGACGCGGCGGCCGAGGCGACGGTCTGGTTGATATTGCTTTCGTGCAGCGTCCACGGCAATGCAGCCGACGAGCGCTTGGCAAGGCCCTGCCAGATCGCATAGCCGATCAGCAAGGCGATGATCGACATGTTGAACGACCAGCCGATCTTCAGGCCGGCGTACACATTGGAGGGGGTCAGCAGGATGCCGAGCAGCACCCCGGTGATGACGGCTCGCCCGCTGAGTTCGCGCTCTACGGGATTGGTTGACGAGATCGGATGCATGCAGATTCCTTTCGACCGGAAGACAGCGTCACTTGATAAGTGAACGCTGCCTGGCGTGAAGGTTCAGCGCGCTTTACGCCCGTCTATTTTGCAAACGCATACTCGCCGCCCTGCTCCACCGCCTGGCGATAAGCCGGTCGTTGCTGGAGCGTGTCCACCCATGCCGCCAGGTTCGGATACGCCTGCAACTTGCCCTGGGCCTTGGCAATCTCGCCGATGAAGCTCATCTGAATGTCCGCACCGCTCAGCTCATCACCCGCCAGGTAGGCGGTTTTGCCGAGCACGTCATTCAGGTAGCCGAGGTAGTTGGCCAGCTCCGACTCAATGCGTGGATGCAGCGGCGCGCCGGCTTCACCCAGGCGCCCGACGTAGAGGTTGAGCATCAGCGGCAGCATGGCCGAGCCCTCGGCGAAGTGCAGCCATTGCACGTATTCGTCGTAGGTGGCGCTGGTCGGATCGGGTTGCAGTTGACCGTTGCCGTGGCGGCGGATCAGGTAGTCGATGATGGCCGCCGACTCGATCAGTACGCGGGAGCCGTCCTCGATCACCGGCGATTTACCCAGGGGGTGAATGGCCTTGAGCTCAGGTGGTGCGAGGTTGGTTTTCGGGTCGCGCTGGTAGCGCTTGATTTCGTAGGGCAGGCCCAGTTCTTCGAGCAGCCAGAGGATGCGTTGGGAACGCGAGTTGTTGAGATGGTGAACAGTGATCATGGGCGCTCCGCTGTAGGTTCGTGTTAAGAGAGACTACACCGTCACCGAGGCGTTCACGTGTCATTCAACGGATGGCACCGTTCAGCCAAAACCCGGCCCCCCACCACTTGGAGGGCCAGGACCAACATGGCTGGTGCCGTTACACGACGGCGGTCAACCTCACTTCCATTTCGAGTGCAAAGCTCAACTCTTCCAGCGTTCGATAGCTTTTGCCGCTCAATTGCGGCCAACGATCAATAAAAAACAGCCCCTTGTCATTAACTTGAATAGGCGTGGTAATAATTTCTCCGCTTTTGGAATGGTGGACCAGGTTCGCCTGGGCTCTTGAAGGCCGCTCGATATGGAAATTACCGACTGCCCTGAGCCGTGTACGGTCAGGCAGCGCCTTGGTTTCAGGAGAAGCGGTACCGGCAATGCCGACCTGTACCTTGAAATCACTGTGCAAGGCCATCGTGACAGGATGATTAATATCCGGATCAAGAATTTCCCAGCCACCCGGATGCAGGGAGCGCGCGCTGCTGGGGGCGACGTCACGAACCGTCAAGCTGACTGCATCCTGCAACTGAGCGATACCCGGGATGCCCTGGAATATATCGGAGTGGGCCGTGCCCACGAAAGCCACCCATTTATGAGGCCCCAACGCCGCCTGATCAGCCTTGATCACCTCGTTGGCAAAATAACTGAACAGGATTTCCCGAGAGTCCGTTCCCTCCATGCCCTTAACGTGATAACTGGCAGTGCAATCAAGTGCCCTGACCCGTATTGCGTACTTGTTCGCGGCCTTGACCACGTTGGTGTAAGTGGCATCTCCCCGGTAACCGGGCATTTGCCCCCCGTCCTGCGACCTCAGATAGCCCTTCAGGCTTTTCGGCATTTTCTTCGTACTGAAAAAGGCTTCCAGCTCTGCCTGATGCAGGTCAGTGAGCAGGTGTTCGATGTACAACGTCTTTACGCCCTCTGCCTTCAGGCGCTTCATATGTTTGATCAGGAACTGTTTGCTCGAGCGGTGAACATGGGCTTCGCCGATAACCAGCCCCGACTTCTGTGTGTAGAGTTTTTCAATGAACGCCTCTTCATTGGCCGCCGTGGCGAGCTCGGTGAAGTCGGCGCGCGCCGGTGGGGTGTACGCGACAAAAGCCTGTTTGGCGGTTTCTTCCAAGCGCTCACGGGTACGCACAAATGCCTCGAACGTCTTTTCGTTCCAGCTTCCGGGTGATGGGCCGTAGCTGGAATCCAGGCCCTTGTCCAACTTCAGCATTTCTTCCAGATTGCTTTTATGAACTGCAGGCAGATCGAACGCATCGTAATGCGACACCGCACCCGTTACCTGTACCGGTCTTGAAGGGCCGACCGTGGGCAGCGTTTGTGCGGGCGGGGCCATTGTCAGCCTGTAGTCGCCACGCGACAGCGCGCCGGAAGAGGTATCGAACTGGACACCAACGGCCTGGCCCGGCGCAACGTCATCCACACGCACGGCAATCACATTCTGCAGATCGGCCAGGCCTGGCAGCTCTTCAGCACTGCCTATGCGACTGTGATCAACCAGGGCGATCCAGCCTTCGTCGGAATCACGTGTCGCAAGCGCTTTGTGGGAGTAGAAGTTTCTGAGTTTGCCGCTGCGCGGGATAAACCGTTCTCCGCTATTGAGCTCCAGGACGTGCTCCATATGATAGGAGCTCGACGCATCCACGCCGTCGATGGCGACCTTGTGCTTACGCGCTTCCAGCATCAGTTTGCGGTAGGTAAACGGGGTGTCCTTGCCCCAACCCAGGGCACTGTCGACCCGCGTCAGGTGGTCTTTGACGCGTCTCAAGGCGTGCGCGACATTGCCTTTGGCTTCCCCGTTGATCACTTTGAGTTTGCTGCGAAACACATCGGCCGGCAGGTTTTCGATGTACACACGCTTGAGCCCTTGCTTGGCCAATGCTTGCATATTTTCGATCAGTAATTGCTTGCTGGCGACGCCAGTGTTGGCGGCCCCGATAATCAGGCCTTTTTTGAGCGGGAACAGGGTGGCTAGCACGGTGGCGGGGCTGGAGTCCTGCGCCAGTACCGGCAAGCCTTCGCGACTCGGGCGCGCTGGCGGTGACGTGTAGAACGCCTCGGCATCCTGGGTCAGCTGTTTCACCTGAATGGAATAGCTGTCGCGCAGCGGCTTCGAGTCGATATAGGCCCCTTCAAAGGTGGGCCCCGCAAGGACGTCGTCCGGATTGTTGCGAAGTCTCTGCACAATTTCAGGGTCCAGTACGGCTCTGAACTCTGCGCCTTGCGCAGGTGAAATTTCGTAGGGGGCCAGCGACTGCTCAACCTCCTGCGGGAGTAGCTGATACTTCTTGCGCCCCCCTCCCACAACGCCAGAACGTACCCAGTGGCCTTTGGCATTCTGGTTGACCAGACGTGAGGTCGAACGCATTTGCCCGGTGCCAGCATCAAAGCTGTACATCAAATAACGCCCCAGGGCATCCGGCGTGTTTTTTATCCAGAAACTCTTGGCGCCGAAGAGCACAGGTTTCATATCGGCGGGAATCCGTGGGTCAAGCTGTTTGAGCAGCGTGGCCTGCTTTTGCGCCTTGATGGCCGGCCTGATGGATATGGCATTGAACGGGCCTTTAAAGGCTGGGCGGAAGTCGAACAGCGCGGCGCCCCCCAAGTTGCCCAGGTAGCCGATCAAGTGTTGCAGGGCGGCGTCCTTGTCGCCCTGCTCAAACGCGCTGATGGCGAGCATCGCATCCTTGAACGCCAGCAGGCCGCCCAGGCTCAGGCTCAATATCGGAAAGGGGATGGTGGCGACGGCCGTGACCAGTTCCACGCAGGTCCAGAGAATGCCCATGATCATTTGAGTGCGGTTAACCGTGGTGGCAGCCACGTCATCCATTTTGCGCTGCAACACCATGTTGTAGAACTCATGACGCAGGTCGATCAGGGGTTCGGCGCGCTCTATCGGGTCATGGCGCGCAGGACTTGGCGTCGTGGGGTCTATCGTCTCCGGCAGCCCTTTGCGCGCGGTTTCCAGGAAGCTCGCGACGCGAACCTGGCCGTTGACCGCCACGCGGTCATGCAGATAACCCGACACGCCATCGACTTTTTTCAGCCAATAATTGAACAGCTTCGCCTCACGCACCTCGATACCGTCCGGGGCGTTAGGGGTGTACAGCAGAACCGGGTAATCGGAATGACTGAACAGGTAAACGCCCATGACCCATTCGCCGTCAATCACCAGTCGATGAATCTTATAGTCATTGCGCGCCGCCGCCGTGGTATCACCAAGACTGTCGATAGCGCGTTCCAGCCAGGCCAGGTCGATGCGGGCGATGTGGCCGCGCAGGCAGCAGTCCAGCGCCGCATATTTCATCTGCAGTTGGTTAATCGCCAGCGTGGCGTTGCGCCGTTCGGTATAGCCGGGGCTGGTCGCGCTTTGCAGCTGAGCGCGCACTTGGTCGGTGTAGCGCTGGCCAATCCATATGCCGGTGACCGAGCGAGCAACATTCTGCGGGGTCAGGCGGCTCAGGTCGACGCCGTCCGGCCCGCTGAAGGTGGCCGAGGTGGAAAACTTCGGGTCGATGAACCCGACGTTATCCTCGTAGCCGTCCCTGTACAACCGGGTGTAAGACAGTGGACGCGACACTCTGCCCAGCAGCGGCCAAGGGGCTGAAACATACACGGTGTCCGGGTCCACGTCGTTCTGGCGACGGCCCAGCAGTGCGTTGAGACTGAGTTTGGCTTGTTTGTGCAGATAATCGTTGAAGGTGATGAAGTTGGCTTCGGAATCAGGCCTGGCGTTATAGGTGCGCAAGGCACCTGCGGCGTCCTCGGCCAGGCTGGTCAACCGGGTCCTGTCGGCGGCGGAGGCAGAGCGATACCACAGTGGGGTGCTGTGTTCGTAGTCATCCGTTGCCGCGTTTTGCGAATGAACGACCATGGCGTCCAGGCAAATGGTATGGGTGCACACAGGCCCGAACGTCACCTCCTCATGCTCCTTCGTGTCTGGCCTGAAACCCAGCCCGGCGAGGAAGGTGCCCATCTTCGGGCGAAAACGCAGGGGGCACTGCTCCAGCAGGTAGTCGCTCATGGTCCGGCCGTCGTACCGGGTCTTGTCATCGGCCCAGGCGATGATATGCGCCTGGCAGTCGCGCTCAGTGGCGAAGGCGATGAACTGCTGCTCACGAGGCGAACCGGGAGCACATAACAGCAGACGTCGGGTTTGACCATTGCCATCTTCCTGGCGCAGCAGCCACAGGTCTTTGAGTTGCGCGCCATGCAGCAGCACGGTCTGCGCGCACAGCTGTGGGTTCGTGCCGGCTCGCAGGTTTTCGAACAACTGGTAATCGGCCTGGCTCAAGTCGCCGCGCAACTTCGCGATATAGGCCAGCAACACCAGGCGTTGATCGAACAGGTCACGGGCTGCCTGCCTGACTTCAGGTCTGACGTGCATGTCCTTTTGCAGCGCGGCAAAGTCCAGACGCGGTTTCAGCTCAGGCTCGCGGAGCATGTCGAGCAGGCTCTGCGCATCCAGATCGGCCTGCTCGCCTTGCAGTGCAGCCTCCGCATACGTGAGGGTGGTGTTGGTCAGAAAGTCCGAGTCGGGCAGTTCGTCATGGGTATGCAGACCCGAATAACACAACTGCACCAGGCTGCGCTGCTGCTCGTAGGTGCCGACGTTGGCGACTTTACGCTGGGTGGTAAGGAGCAACTGCTGGGGGTCCAGGTCATGCATCTCCAGCACTTCGTCCAGGTACTCGGTCAACTGAAAACGCGCCAGCGCCTGGGGTGAAGCACCAGGGCCGAGTAGGTCGACAAAGGCGTTGCGGGCCTGATTGTAAGCGCGCATGCACCGACCCAGGTTTTCCTGGGCCGCCGCGTCTGCGCTGCGATACCAGTCCGGCAGGCTGACATAGACGCTGCGTTCCAGCAGCCGTTGCTGCCGGAACGCCAGGCGCAAGGACAGGTCCGGAAGCGCGGCTTTTACGGCCTCCTCCAGCGCGGACATCAGTAACGCGGCATCGTGCGCCGGGTTGTCGGCCAGGCTCAAGGCCAGGTCGATGTCCTGGCGACGCTTATCGAGCATCGCATCGTAGGTATGCTCAAAGAGTGGCTCGCCTTCAATCGGTTGCAATTGCAGGGGCCAGATACCCGCTGCGTCCAGCGCCTGGTAAGCCCTCGGCAAGTGGCGGCAGATCTCCTCGCGACCCGCCGGCATGTGCATAAACGCCTTGAGACTTCGGTCGAGCTCCGCCAGAGAGTCGAAGGGTTCCAGGCCTCGGTTCGGCGTGAACAACAGCACCTGGCCAAGGTCCTGCCCTGACGTCAGGTTATCCACCACCGGGCTGGATTTTCGGGTGAGGACGAAGGCACCGGCAAACTCCACGGTTGCGTCCTGATAACTGAAGTTGAGCGAATACATGCCCGGCCGCAAGGACGGGCCTCGGCCACAGTCTTCGATCATGCGCTGTTCGGCGGGCGACATCAGGTAATCACGCACATCCAGGGCAGTCTGCTGCTCCACTGCGCCAAGGCCGGCTGTCTGGGCGAAATAGCTGCGGCGGCCCAGCCCCTCGACCGTGCTGCTTTCGTCGAGTTTTTGCAGGTCGTTATTGAGGTTGGCTCTGAGCCTGACAAGCAGCGCCTTGCCGGTCTCGTGGGTGAGGTCTGCGTCAGTCAACGCCTGGAACAGGCTGCGCGACTGGCTCAGGAGCTGTTCATTGGCGGCGATCAGGGTGGTGTTGAGTTTTTCCAGCGCCAGCAGCTCTGCGGGCAGTTTTACGGGAAGTCGAGTTTGGCTGCGCAGGTCAGGATCGATTTCAAGCACATGCGTGCGCAGTTCCTGAAACGACGGCCGGGGTACGGGATTATTTGACGCGCTCATGGGCACTGTCCTCATGCTGATGGGATGAACCCTCAGCATGAAGCGCGGCCCGTGCGTGGCAGCGGTAGATATTCACGGGGTGGCTCGGCCTCAGCCCAAGCGAAACCGCGCCGTATTGTCACTCAGCGCCTTGCTGCCTTTACTCAAGGTATCAGCCGCCTGGTTGACCGCCCGCGCGCCTTCCAGCAAGCGCCCTGCCGCCTGGTCCACTTGCTGGATATTGCCGCTGACCTCATCGGCGGTCGCGGCTTGCTCCTCCACCGCCGCCGCAATGTGCGCCAGGGTGTCGGTGACGTTTTGCACCGCGCCGGCGATCTCGCCCAGGCGTGTGCCCAGGCCGGTGACGGACTCGGCGTCGGTCAACGCCTGGTCGCAGGATGCGCCCATCAGCGTGACGGCCTGGCTGACCGTCGCGCGCAGGCTGTCTACCGTGCTGGCGATTTGCGCGGTAGAGGCCTGAGTGCGTTGCGACAGGCTGCGCACTTCATCGGCCACCACGGCAAAACCCCGACCCTGTTCGCCAGCACGGGCGGCCTCGATGGCGGCATTGAGCGCCAGCAGATTGGTTTGTTCGGCGATGCCACGAATGGTGTCGACCACCGATTGAATCTGCTGGCCCTGCTGGCTGACCTGTTCCAGGGCATTGGCGGTGTCGGTCAGGCGCTGGTTGAGTTGCTGGATGCTCGCCGTGGTGCGCTGGCTGTCGCGGCTGCTGTCCTCGGCGATACGCCGTGTGTGCTGCGCGCTGCCCGAGGCCTGTTCGCAGCTTTTGGCGACGCCCATCGACGTGGCGGCCAATTGGGTGGCAGCGGCGGCGATCTGGCTGATCTGGTGCTGCTGGTCTTCAACTTCGGTGAGGGTGCTGCCCGACTGTGCGTTGAGGGTGAGCACGGTGGCGCTCAGTTGCTGGGTTTCGTGATTGACCCCGAGCAGGCTGGCGCGCAATTGCACCACGGCAACGTTGAGCGCCGTGCTGATGGCGGCCAGCTCGTCGCGCCCCTCCACCGCCACTTCGACGCGCAGGTTGCCGTCGCGCAATGACTCGGCAAGCGTGGTGATGCCACTGGCGCTGCGGCGGATCGACGCTTGCAGGCAGATGAACAGGTACAGCGCGGCCAGCGCCAGCAGGCTGAACGTCGCCGCCACCGGGACGAAGTGTTGCAACGATCGTTCACGGTAGTAACTCAGGCGTGCGTCGAGCGAATGCAGCGACTGGCTGCGCAATGCGCCCAGTGCGGCGAGCATCGCATCGACGCTCTGGTCGAAGGCCGCGGCGTCGAGCTTGATGGTGCCGCCGAATACGCCGTCGTCCAAGGCCTTCAGCTCGCTGTCCAGGCGTTGCAGACTGGTTTCGTATTGCACCATCCAGGGTTCCAGGCCGGGATATTGCCTGGCTTTGAGCGCACCGGCTGCCTTGACCAACTGGTCCCGCGCATCACCGATGCGGCCGCGCAGATCGCGCATCTGCAAGCGGCTTTGCAGGGTGAACTGGCCCGAGGCAATCGAGGATTGGCCGACGCTGGCCGTGCGCCCGATACGCTCGATCAGGTCCGGTGTGTGCTGGGTGGAAATCTGCATCAGCAGGTAGGTTTCCAGCCATGGGTCGAGGATCAGGCCGGCGTCCAGGGTGATCTGCTCCCGCAACGATTGCATCGCGGTCAGGGCGGCGGTGAAGCGGTCGTAGCCATCCGGCCACCAGCCGACGGTGCGCAGGGCCTGGGTGTCCATGCCCTTGACCGCGGCCTGCAACGTGTCGAAGCGCGCCAGGGTGTCGGCGCTGGCGTTATGGGTTTTGAGCGTGTCGCCCAGGTTTTGCAGGCCTTGTTGAATCAGTGGGCTGCCCGCATCCACCTTGTCCATCGCGGCCTGGGCGGCAGGGGTTGGGGTGTGCAGGATGTCCACGGCTTTCCAGCGGGCGGCCAGGTTGCGTTGGGCGCCCAGTTGCGCATCGAGCGGGTCCAGCGCCAGCAGTTGGTACACGCCGGACTGTTCGCTGGAAATGACCGCGAGTTTGTCGTGGTAATCCTGGCCAATCATCCACAGGCTCCCAGCCAGCGGCAGCATGAACAGGCAGAACAGCACCTGGAACTTGCGCGCGAAACCGAACCGTCCAAGCAGGCGGATACCCGGTGATAAAAGTCTTTGCATGCCCTGCAGCTCCCCTGAACGAACCCATACTTCACAGCCTGGAAATGACTAACGGCAAAATGCCATGTCATTGATTAGTCTGGCTCTAGCAAGATATGGGCCGTGCGCTGCAAGCGCGGCGACACGCGCTACCGCGCCCCGAAACTGGCCAGAAGTGCGCAAAAATGGGGCAAAAGCACTCAGTGTCGGGCACGTCCTGTAACCGCCGGGGACACCACGCCTGGGAGGCGGATGCAGGACATATCGGTTTTCAGGCCAGCGCGTGATTGATCCATTGGATGTGCCGGGCAATCTCTCGCAGCTTTTCTTCCGGCACCGACTGCCTGGCTTTCTGGAAACTGGCCAGGGTCTTGTGCTTCTTGCGCAGCAGGCGTTGCCACTTCGCCACGAACACCGGGCTGCGCATTTGCAGGTGCAGCGGCCCGAAGTAGAGTTGTTCCTCGGTATAGGTCACCGGCCCGGTACGCTCGGCGACAATGATTTCGTAGTAGAAGCGGTTCTCGTGCAGCAGCTCTTCATGCAGGATTCGGTAGCCGTTATTCATCAACCATTGGCGCAGCGGTTGCTCGCCGCCATTGGGCTGCAGGATCAAGCGTTCCTGGCCGTTCAATTGCGCCTTGCCGCTGTCGAGAATGTCGCGAATCGTCTCGCCGCCCATGCCGCACAGGCTGATGGCGGTGATGGCGTCGCCCGGTTCGATGGCGGCCAGGCCATTGGCCCGGCGTACCTGAATGCGCTGCTCCAGGCCGTTGTCGCGCACGGTACGCTGCGCCGCATGAAACGGCGTGGCCGCGACCTCCCCCGCCACCGCCAGGGCAATCACGCCACGGCGCATCAGCGCCACGGGCAGGTAAGCATGATCCGAGCCGATATCGGCCAGGCGCGCGCCAGCCGGTACCAGGGCCGCCACGCGTTCCAGGCGCATGGACAAGGTGTGTTCGTTCAACGGGGGTTCCTTTTTTTCATTCTCCGGAAAACCGGTCCCGGCTGTTGGTCAGGTGCAGCACCATCGCCGCTCGCGCCGCGTCCGGGTCCTGGCGTTTGATCGCGTTGAAGATCGCTTCATGCTCCAGGTTCGCCAGTTGCCCCAGCTTGGCAAAATCCGCCCCGCCGCGTTCGGCGCCCACGACGAGGGTGCGCGGGATCATCGCAGTGCCCAAGTGCTGCATGATTTCGCTGAAAAACGTATTGCCGGTGGCCTCGGCGATCAGTTGGTGAAAGCGCTTGTCGTCTTCCACACAGCTGTCGTTGTTGGCGAGCGAAGCCTGGTAATCGTCCAGCGCCTGACGCATGTGGGCAAGTTGCACATCGTTACGGCGCAACGCGGCCAGCGCCACCGCTTGCACCTCCAGGCCCAGGCGCAGTTCGAGCATGTTGCGCACGCTGGCGACCGTGTCCACGTGCAGGCGCAGGCCTTGCTGAGGATGTTGCGCCAGCACGAAGGTGCCAATGCCGTGGCGCGTCTCCACCAGCCCGGAAGCTTGCAGCTTGGAGATGGCTTCGCGCACCACCGTACGGCTCACCCCATGCTCGAGCACGATGGTGGATTCGGACGGCAATTTTTCGCCGGGCTTGAGCTGCCCGAGCAGGATGCGCTGGGTCAGTGCGTCGACCACGCCCTGGGCCAGGTTGGTGGAGCGTTTGCGCACGGCGGGTGCGTTTTCAATGGGCATTGCTAGGGTCCGCGGGGTTGGGCTGGGGGGAGCTTAACACCCTGCTTATGGGTGGTGCCGAGTTGATTCATAACGGCATCAACTTGTATGACAACCAACCTTGAGCCTAACCACACCGATTTCGCCTTTCCAGCTTTTTTCGAACCAGCACTACCTTGAAGACCTCCTTGAACCGCTGTAAACGCTGGTAAATAACCAAAATATCGGCTGACGCACGCGCTTAGAAGAACAAATACACGCGGCGCTGCATTGCAGTTTTCAAAATATCACTTGTATGATGTCTGGCAACAAGACACACCAACCCGCATAAAAACAAATCAGGGGGAGTTTTGAATGGTGAACACTTCAAGCCATGCACCTGCCGCACCAGAAACTGATTCGGTGCTCACCCGCGCCGTGAGCAAAGTGAAGGGCCATGTGCTCCCACTGTTCGTGATCATGTTCATCCTCAACTACATCGACCGGGTCAACATCGGCTTCGTGCGCACGCACATGGAGCATGACCTGGGTATCGGCGCGGCGGCCTATGGCTTCGGCGCCGGGCTGTTCTTCATTGGCTACGCCATCTTCGAAGTGCCGTCCAATATGCTGCTGCAAAAAGTCGGCGCACGCATCTGGCTGACCCGCATCATGTTCACCTGGGGCATTGTCGCCACGCTCATGGCGTTCATCCAGAACGAAACCCACTTTTATATCCTGCGCTTCCTGCTCGGCGTGGCTGAAGCGGGCTTCTTTCCGGGCGTGATCTACTACTTCACGCGCTGGCTGCCCGGGGTGGAACGCGGCAAAGCCATTGCGATCTTCCTCAGCGGCTCGGCGGTTGCATCACTGATCTCCGGCCCGCTGTCGGGTGCGCTGTTGCAGATCGAAGGTTTCGGCTTTCACGGCTGGCAATGGATGTTCGCCATCGAAGGCCTGGCGTCGGTGGCGCTGGGCTTCTTCGTATGGTTCTGGCTGGACTCCAAGCCCCATGACGCCAAGTGGCTCAGCCGCGAGGAACAGGACGCGCTGGTGGAGGCTATCGATCAGGAACAGCGTGATCGCGAAGCCCTGACCACGGTCAAGCCAACCCTCGGCAAGCTGCTCAAGGACCGGCAGATCCTGCTGTTCTGCGCCTTGTATTTCTGCATCCAGCTGACGATCTACGCAGCGACGTTCTGGCTGCCGAGCATCATCAAGAAAATGGGGAACCTGAGCGATGTGCAGGTCGGGTTCTTCAACTCGATTCCGTGGCTGATCTCGATCATCGCCATGTACGCCTTCGCCTCGCTGTCGGGCAAGTTCAAGTTCCAGCAGGCCTGGGTTGCCGCCGCACTGTTGATCGCCGCAGCCGGGATGTTCATGTCGACCACGGGCGGGCCGGTCTTCGCCTTTGTGGCGATCTGCTTTGCCGCCATCGGTTTCAAGTCCGCCTCTTCGCTGTTCTGGCCAATCCCCCAGGGCTATCTGGATGTGCGCATCGCCGCTGCCGTGATCGCGCTGATCAACTCCATCGGCAACCTCGGCGGCTTTGTCGCACCGACCACGTTCGGCTTCCTGGAGCAGACCACCGGTTCGATCCAGGGCGGGCTCTACGGCCTGGCCGGTACCTCGGTGCTGGCGGCGATCCTGGTGTTTTTTGCCAAGACTTCGCCGTCTGCCGGGTTGATGTCGCCCAGCGTTGCCTCCACCGGCGCCGCCATCAGCAAACCTCTTTAAATTGATCAGGACCTTGCCATGACCACTCCTATCGTTACCGACTTCCACGTCATCCCCGTCGCCGGCCACGACAGCATGCTGTTGAACCTGAGCGGCGCCCACGGGCCTTTTTTTACCCGCAACATCGTGATTCTCAAGGACAGCAGCGGCAATACCGGCGTGGGCGAAGTGCCCGGTGGCGAACGCATTCGCCAAACCCTGGAAGACGCGCGCAGCCTGGTGGTCGGCCAGCCGATCGGGCAGTACCAGCGCGTCCTCAACCACATGCGCACCACCTTCGCCTCACGGGACGCGGCCGGTCGCGGGCTGCAGACCTTTGACCTGCGCATCACCATTCATGCCGTGACCGCAATGGAGGCCGCCCTGCTCGACTTGCTCGGCCAGTTCCTCGAAGTGCCGGTGGCTGCCCTGCTCGGCGAAGGCCAGCAACGCGACGCGGTGAAAATGCTCGGTTATCTGTTCTACGTCGGCGACCGCAGCGCCACCGACCTGGCCTATCGCAACGAGGCCGACGCCGACGACGACTGGTTCCGCCTGCGCCATGAAAAAGCCCTGACCGCCGACGCCGTGGTGCGCCTGGCCGAAGCCGCCAAAGCAAAATACGGTTTCAATGACTTCAAGCTCAAGGGCGGCGTACTGAGTGGCGATGAGGAAATCGAAGCCGTCACGGCCCTGGCCGAGCGCTTCCCGGATGCGCGCATCACCCTCGACCCGAATGGCGCCTGGTCACTCAAGGAAGCGATCCGCCTGTGCCGCGACCAGCATCACGTGCTCGCCTATGCCGAAGACCCCTGCGGTGCGGAAAACGGTTACTCGGGCCGCGAAGTCATGGCCGAATTCCGCCGCGCCACGGGCCTGAAAACCGCCACCAACATGATCGCCACCGACTGGCGCGAAATGGGCCATGCGATCCAGCTGCAATCGGTGGACATTCCCCTCGCCGATCCGCACTTCTGGACAATGCAGGGCTCAGTGCGCGTGGCGCAGATGTGCAACGAGTGGGGCCTGACCTGGGGTTCGCACTCCAACAACCATTTCGATATTTCCCTGGCGATGTTCACTCAGGTGGCGGCCGCCGCGCCGGGAGACATCACGGCTATCGACACGCACTGGATCTGGCAGGACGGCCAACGCCTGACCAAGGCGCCGCTGCAGATTGAGGGGGGCTACGTGAAGGTGCCCGCCAAGCCTGGCCTGGGCGTGGATATCGACATGGACGCCGTGGCCCGCGCCCACGAGTTATACAAAGACATGGGGCTGGGGGCACGGGATGACAGCGTGGCGATGCAGTTCCTGATTCCGGGCTGGAGCTTCGATAACAAGCGCCCTTGCCTGGTGCGATAGGGCTGGTTGTGGGCGCCATCGCAGCCTCGCAGGGGCTCGGCCGCTCCCACGTTAAGTGTCGTGGTCGCTTATTTCCCAGCGGCCACGGGCTTGGCCACCGATGCTTTCTTGCGCACAAGCGGCCGCACGGTCAGCTCCACCCCCAACGCCGCCATTAACTTCTGGACCGTCTCATAGCGCGTTTTAGAGCCGCCCTTGAGGGTTTTATACAGGCTCTCCCGATTGACGCCCGCAGCCTCGGCCACTTTGTTCACGCCTTGGGCCTTGGCCACTTCGGCAAGGGCTTTCATGAGGATGTGAGGGTCTTGGGCTTCCATGCTATGCGCAAGGTAGGCGCTGATGGCCTCGGGATCGTCGAGGAAACGCGAAGCTTCGTAGACGCTGGTCCCGGAGGTATCAAGGTCGAGGATCGGCATGTCCTCGGGTTTGAATTTCGATTCGCTCATTTCATCTACCTCTCAGGGCATCAAGGATCTCTTTTGCCCGTTTGATTCCTCTTTTCTGGTCGGTTTTATCGCTTCCCCATAACATCAAGTAAGCGCTGATGCCCGTGCGTACAAAGTAAACCCTGTATCCAGGCCCGACAAAAACACGCATCTCACTCAAGCCATCGCCGACCGGCGCGCAATCGCCAAAATTATTCTCTTCGGCCCGGTCGAGCCGGGTCAGCAACGCTGCTTTTGCCCAAACGTCCTTCATGCCATCGAGCCATGTATCGAACTCCAGCGTCCTGCCAATCGTATTGATCACAAAGCCACATGTAGCCTACTGGCTACTCCCTGTTGATGCCAGCGAATTTTTTAGTGCGGTGTAGGCCGCAAGAAAAAAACCTAGTCAGCAATCAGCTGAGCAGCCGTTCGATACTATTAGCGCTTGTTTCACTCAGTGGGTTGGTTGATTCCACTTGCCGCCACCACCGCGCTGTTCGATGCCCTCGGCGCCAGTGCCGCCGCCAGCGACAATGGCGAGTGGGGGTGGCGACATGATTGCGCCCTCCCACATCCTGATCAAGGCAGGACAATCAGAACGCCAGTGATGCGCCATCTTCAGGAATGTCCACACGCCCTTCGATACCGTGCTGCTGGACGTAGCTGCGCAGCGCCTCGCGCGTCAGCGACATGTGGTTGATGGCGTCCATGTGCACGGCGACGATCTTCGCGTCTTTCGCAACCTGGCTGGCACGCAGTACATCTTCCTCACCCATGATGATCGCCCCTTCATAGCCGGTCATTTTGGCTTTACCGGCATTGAGTACGATGATCTGCGGGTGATACTTCTCGATGGCCTGGTCGACCTCTTTACGCCACACCGTGTCGCCGGCCAGATAGAGGGTCTTGTAACCCGGCGACTGGAACACCACACCCATGGCTTCGCCCAATGGCTTTGCCAGGGCAGGCACGGCATACATCTCGTCGGTACCGTGCTGGCCGCCGGTCTTGCTGATTTTGACGCCGCCGAACTGCGCCTCGTCGGTCAGCACATGCACATTCTTGAAACCTTGGGAGCGAATCAGTTGCGCGTCGGCTTCATGCTGGGCGAACAGCGGAATGTCCTTGGGCAGCGCTTGTTGTGCAGCATCATCCCAATGGTCAAGGTGAGTGTGGGTGACGATCACCGCGTCGACGCCGGCAATGACTTCAGCCGGCGACTCGGGCAAATCCACCAATGGGTTGCGCAGCTCGCTGCGGTAGGTGTTTTCAAAGCCTGGGTAGGTGCCCTTCTTGGCCAGCATCGGGTCAATCAGAAAGGTGGTGCCGCCGTACGTGATTTTCACCGTGGCGTTGCGTACTTGCTGCAGCTCTACCTTGTGGGCGGCGTCAGGCGCGGTTGAGGCGGCGAAAGCGGATGAAGTGGCTGCACAGGCCATAGCCAGCGCAAGGGGAAGTGTCGTGAATTTCATAAGAGAGTCCCTGTTTGATGTATCGAGGCGTCAATTCTTGCCCAAGTGCATCAACGTCAACAGTGGCCTGAATGACATATATCGCTATAATTGGGCCATTCATCACAGCACTGCGAGGTAGCCAGATGCCACCCATCCGCGTAGCCGTTCTGGCTTTCGACGGCGTAAGCCTCTTCCATCTGTCCGTCCCGGGCATGGTACTGGGCAGCGCCCAGCCAACAATTGACGCACCTCACTACAGCGTCGAGTACTGCGCAGAGTCGCCTGGCATGATTACCAGCGATCAGGGGCTGGGGCTGTCGGTCAATCACGGCCTGGAACTGATGCACACGGCTGACGTGATCATCATCCCGGCCTGGGGCGACCAGTCGGTAGTGGCATCGGCCACGCTTATCCAAACCCTGCGCCTGGCCGATGCTTCAGGCAAGCTCATCGTCGGGCTGTGCCTGGGCGCGTTCGTACTCGGGGATGCCGGCCTGCTGGACGACAAGGAGGCCACCACCCACTGGGCCGCACGCGATGAGTTCGCGCGGCGTTTTCCAAAGGTTCGCTTCAAGCCGCAGGTGCTGTACGTGAGTGCTGGCAACATCATCACATCGGCTGGCACCGTAGCGGCCATCGACTGCTGCCTGCACTTGATCCGCCAGCGCCTGGGCGCTGACGTGGCGAACCGCACCGCGAAAATGCTGGTCACACCGCCGCACCGCCAGGGCGGCCAGGCGCAATACGTGGAGCACGTCGTGCCGCAGTTATCCAGCGAGACGCACTTGTCCGAGGTGCTGGCGTGGGCACGCGAGCATCTGGCTGATGACCTGTCGCTTGATGTGCTGGCAGACCGGGCAAGAATGAGCCGGCGTACCTTTACCCGCCGATTCAAGGAGGCGACCGGCACCACCGTTTCCAAATGGCTGACCGCTGAACGGGTGGCCCAGGCGCAGGCGTTAATGGAAACAACTGAACTGCCGATTGAGTGCATCGCGGGGCAAGTGGGGTTCGGCACGGCATTGTCACTGCGCCAGCATTTTGCTGCGCAGTTGAGGACGTCACCGTCGGAGTATCGGAAGATGTTCTGCCTGGGGACGGTACCAAAGGCGTGATGACGGCAGTCACAGAAAGTCTCAACGCCGAGGTGACCCTAAGTGTAAAAAGTGGCCCGACTAACAGTAGGCTTTCGTCACACTCGCAGCACGCTCGCACCCTTCACCTGAACCGGAGACTTTTCATGAGTTCACCAGCGATCAGCACTTTCATCAGCCAATGGCCCTCACTTGGCCTGGCGCCCTCAGCCGCCTGGGAAATCTCCCAGGACTGCGAAAACCTAGTCCTCGCGTTGCTTTCGCGCCTAGGCGCCGGTTATCGCCGCCACGGTCACTGCGCTATCCATGAAAGCGCCATCGTCGAGGACGGCGCCGTGCTGAAGGGCCCGATCATTATCGGCGAAGGGTCATTCGTGGCCGCGGGTGCGTATTTGCGTGGAGGCGTCTACCTGGGCCGCGATTGCATCGTGGGGCCCAGTTGCGAGCTGAAAAGCAGCTTCATGCTGGATGGCAGCAAGTTGGCGCACTTCAATTTTGTCGGCGACTCGCTGATAGGTGAAGGCGTGAATATCGAGGCCGGGGCAATCATCGCCAACTATCGCAACGAGCTCAATGGCGCGGCGATCAGGATCCGCCATGGGGCCAGCGTGATAGAGACCGGCGTGAACAAATTCGGTGCCTTGGTGGGCGACGGCAGCAAAATTGGCGCCAATGCAGTGATCGCTCCCGGTGCGCTCTTGCAACCCAACAGCCAGGTGCCACGTTTGGGGCTGGTTGACCAGTTTGCCTACGATTGAGCAGTCAGCGGGGAAAGGGCAGCACATTACCAAAACGGGCTGTTCCAGATATGCTGCGCCCTCACTCCCCAGGGCTTCAACGCACTATGTTGAGATCAGCGATGCGAGCCACTTCAGCTTTATGGCGCAGTGCAAGCCTGGCGCAGCGGCCATACTCGACGAGGATGCGCCCGGCGACGGCATCATTTGCCAGGATGGCGACGACGCACGGCCACGGGCGGTGATTCAGCAGCAGGTCATCGGGCTGATCACCGAGTTTCTGCCACGCTGATCGGCCAGGCTTTTTGAAGCTGGTATCATCCGCGCCCTCACCCACCAGGCCAGCACCCATGAACCGCCAGAAAAAACTCCAGCAGCTCTTCAAGGCCAAAGCTAAAAAGGCCAGCGCCAAACTGGCGCCGAAAAGCAAAGACAAATACGTCAGCAAGGCCGACCGTTTGAAGCTGGCGGCCGAGGCCGACCCAGCGCCGGTTACGTCACCCCAGACGCCTGCTGAGTAAAGCGCATCGCTGAAGGCGTGCCCGTTTCGTATTTGCCCCAGATACGCCGCAGATGGCGGGCCGAACCAAAGCCTGCGCGCTCGGCGACGGTTTCAATATCCAGGCTCGACTCGACCAGCAGTTCGCGGGCCACGGCCAGGCGCAGGCGGTGCAGGTAATCCAGCGGGCTGATGCCGACATGCTCGTGGAACAGGCGCGCCAGATGGCGACTGCCGGTGCAGGCCAGGTCCGCCATGCGGGTGACGGTCCACGCTTCGCAGGGAGCGCAGGCAATAGCGTCCTGCACGCGGTGGACGGCCGGGTGCAGGTGATTGCGTCCGGTTATCCATGGCGATAGCTGCGGGTCACTGCCGCTGCGGCGCAGGTACACCACCATGTCCCGCGCGACGGCGCAGGCCAGCCTGGGCCCGGCGCGCTCGGCGACCAGGTGCAGCAACATATCGATGCCGGCGGTGATCCCGGCACTGCAACTGACCGGACCGTCGGTGACGTAAAGGCGGTTTTCCAGGACCCGGGCCTTGGGCGCAAGCGCCTGGAGGCTGGCACACAGCGTGTGGTGCGTAGTGCATTGACGCCCGTCGAGCAGCCCGGCGCGGGCGGCCGTCAACGCGCCGGCGCACACGCATATCAACCGCTCGCCAGACGGCGCGAACACATCCTGCAGCCACTGCACCAGGCGGTCGCTGGCTGATTCGAAGGCTTGCTGGCGCGCCTTGTCCACCTTCATGCTGGAGCCGACCAACACCACCAGGGTGCCGGGGGCCAGGCTGGCCGGCAAGGGCGCCAGGCCTGTCAACGGCAAGCCGATGGAGCTGTGCAAGGATTGCACCGGGCTGACGTACTGCAGCTCGAAAGCCACCGCCGCCGGGTCATCGACCTGGGCGGCCAGGCGCAGCACTTCGGCAGGGCCCGCCAGGTCGAGCATCAGCACATTGGGCAACAACACGAACAGCACCGGCACGCTCATCGGTTCACCCCGCCAGTGCCTGAGCGACGGTGACAATGCGCGCAAACCGATCCTCCAGGACCAGTTCCGTATGCTCGCGAATCTGCGCCGGGGTGTAGACGCGGCCGCTGCGTGCGTGGGTCATAGGAAACGTCAGCGTGGCCTCACTGACGAAGTCGACATTAAAACCGCTGTCCGAGGCCTGCCGCGTCGTGGTTTCACAGCACTGTTCGGTACGGATACCACTGATGATCAGCGTGGTGACGCCCATCTGCGTGAGGCGCGCGGCCAGTTCCGTACCGGCCAAAGCGCTGTGCAAGCGCTTATGGATGACCAACTGCGGGTCTATCGACAGTTCGCTCAATGCCCTAACGTTACCCGATGCCATCGAAAAGTGCCCCTGGTCTTCCACATGAAAGACTTGTACCACCGGGATGCCTTGCTGAACACAACCGTCGATGAGCGCCTGCTGGTTTGCCAGGAAATCGGGTAGGTCATTTTCGGACCAGTAGGATGAATGGCGAAAGGAATGCTGGGCGTCGATCACGATCAGGGCTTTGTGGCTCATGGGTGGTCCTTCCTGACTTGCGTTGCGATGAATGATGCAAGCCATGGTAAGGACCGGGCCGCAGGCGCAACAGGCGCGAGACGGACCGGTTCAGGACCGATTCGGACATGCAACCTTCGCCGCTCGTTCAGCAACCACTCAACGCCACCTGAGGCCGTTCGCCAGCGAAGAACAACGGCCGCAGGCGCACGCCCACGCTATTGCCGATAAACGCCGCCACCAGCCACAGCCAGCCATGCAGGCTGCCCGAGGCGATTCCGCTGAAGTAGGCGCCAATGTTGCAGCCGTACGCCAGGCGCGACCCATAACCGAGCAACAGGCCGCCGATGACCGCCGCAATCAACGAGCGCGCCGGAATCTTCAGGCTCGGCGCGAAACGCCCGGCCAGGCCTGCGGCCAACAGCGCGCCAAGTACGATGCCGATGTCCATGACGCTGGTGATGTCTTCCCAGACCGGCGCGGCCAGGGCCTTGGCGTTGCCCGGCATTTGCCAGAACGCCCAACTGGCCACGTCCACACCCAACCCACTCGCCACCTTGGCGCCCCACAGCGCAAATGCGGAAGTAATGCCCCACGGCCGGCCGGCCAGGGCCAGCGTGGCATAGTTGAGCAAGGCCAGGCCAATCGCGCCCCAGACCAGCGGCCAAGGCCCGCGCAGGAAACGGCGCAGGCCCTGATGCTCGCTGCTTACGCCAGCCTCAAGCTGGCCGTGACGGCCCTTCTCCAGGCGCACTGTCACCACCGCAATGATCGCGAATACGGCCAGGCTCAAGAGCAACGCCGGCAGTACACCGAAGCTCTTGACGATTGAAACGGGCGGAAATGATGGCAAGGCAAACCACCAGTCAACGTGATGGGTGGCGATCAGCGAGCCGCAGATAAAGAACAACAAAGTCACCAGCATCCGCGCATTACCGCCGCCCACGGTGAACAGCGTGCCCGACGCACAACCGCCGCCCAGCTGCATGCCGATGCCGAAGATAAACGCCCCGAATACCACCGACACTCCCGCCGGCGCCACCAGCCCGACCACCGGCTGGCCAAACAAGGTACCCGCCCCCAGCGCCGGGAAAAACAGCACCACCGCCACCGCCAGCATCACCATCTGCGCCCGCAGCCCGGCACCGCGCCGATCCTTGATAAACACCCGCCAGGCCGAGGTAAAACCAAAGGCGGCGTGGTACAGCGTCAAGCCCAGGGCAGCGCCGACGATCAACAGCAGAACCTGGCGGATACCCACCGCGTTTTGCAGGAACAGGGCGCCTGCCACCAGAACGATAAAGGCCACCAGGGGCGCGACCGGCTTGCGCGCCGGCGTCAGGGAAAGAGAGGTGCTCATGGGGATCTCGATGTGTTTGAAGGTGGCCAGTATAAACCCGGAGTGATTGCGACCGACTTCGTCAGTATGTTTGGAGATACCAGACGGCTTAGCCAGCCAAACTCGTGACTCGTGACAGACAACAACCGACCGTACAGCAGCTAGCGCCCTCTCCCACCAATGAGAACTTTTTATCGAGGATTAATCAGCGATCTCAGTACGTGGTCTTGCCAGGCACCAGCAATTTTTAGATAGGCTCGTGCGTAGCCCTCCCTTTCAAACCCCAAGGACTGCAGAAGGCGCTCGCTTCGCACATTGCTCGGCAAATGGTTGGCCATAATCCGATGCAGGCCGACTTGCTCAAAGCAGTAACTGTTGGTGATTTGAAGTGTTTTCCTCATCAAACCTCTGCCTTGGGCAACCTCTGCCAATGAAAAGCCGAGGTTGCATGCTTGAAAAACGCCCCTCACGATATTCGTGTAGTTACACCGCCCCAGAAGCTCTCCACTCTCAGGTTCCAGCAGGAGAAAAAAAACGGACTCCGCGGCTTGCATACTTTCAAGCTGCTCCTGGACCCTCGCCCTAGCGCTCTCAGCGGTGAAGTACTGCTCATCTCTTAGCGGTTCCCAGCGTTGCAAGTGGCCGCGATTCGCTTTTTCGTAGCGGTTGATCAACTCACAATCGTCACTCGTTAATGCTCGAAGAAAAAATCCTTCCCCTGAGTACTCCATACGCCCTCCAAACCCATCCATGACTGAGTTTAACGAATTGAAGGCTTAAAGGTGGCATCACGAATTGCGCCATGCATCTCGATGGCTTGGTGAAATCCAAGGCAAAAAAAAGCCTGCATCGCTGCAGGCTTTTCCTATATGGCTCCACGACCTGGACTCGAACCAGGGACCCAATGATTAACAGTCATTTGCTCTACCAACTGAGCTATCGCGGAATGCGCCGTATGTTACTGATTAAAAAGAAGAAGTCAACCCTCTTCTGACGTGCTTCACGCCCGAACAGGATGATCGGACGAAACCGCCTGTTCCTTGGCCAGTTCCAGCCAGGCCCGTGCTGCCGGTGGCAAGTGGGCGCTGGCGCGCCAGGCCAGGGCGATGTGCCAGTCGGTGTGGGGCTCGTCCAAGGGGATCAGTGCGATGCCGGCGTGCTGGTGTTTGTGCGCCAGCATGCGTGGCAGGAAGGCGACGCCCAGGCCGGCGGCGACCAGGTCGACGATGAAGTCGATCTGCCCGCTGCGTGCCGTCACCTTGGGGACAACGCCCTTGCGTTCACAGGCGGCGAGGATTTTCGCGTTGAGGGCAAAACCCGCTTCGAACAGGATGAACGGTGAGTCGGCCAGGTCGGTGAAGTCGATGCGCTCGCGGCGCGCCAATGGGTGGCTGACAGGCAATACGGCAATCAGCGGTTCGTTGCGTACAGGCTGGTAGTCGAAGCCTTCGTCTACCGGCAGCAGCAGGGCCGCCAGGTCGACCTCCCCTGCTTCCAGGCATTCGCGCAGTTTTTTGCTGCCGTATTCGGTGAGTTCGATGTCAATGTCGGGGTAGCGGGTGCGGTAGGTGGCGAACATTGCCGCAAACAGTACGCCGCAACCCACCGGCGGCAGGCCGATGCGCAGCACGCCGCGCTTGAAGCCGCGCAGGTCGTTGATCTCCACCATGAGGTCATGATGCTCGGCAAGCAGTACCAGGGCGCGCCGGTAGGCAATTTCACCAGCGGCGGTGAGTTCGTTCCTGTGGCCGAGGCGGTTGAGCAGCGGTGTGCCCAATTCTTCCTCAAGGGTCTTCACCGCCTTGCTGACGGTGGACTGGGTCAGGGACACCACCTCGGCCGCCTGGGAAAAACCACCCTGGCGTACCACTTCGACAAATGCTCGCAGGGTTCGCAGGTTCATCCGTATTCCTTATGCGACTGGATAGCAGCGATAAAAGTTGTTTTTATCATGCCAGAACTTTGCTTATCGTGGAGCACTTTGCCGAGTGGAGCCCACGTGCATGATTATCTCGTCCGCATCCGATTACCGCGCTGCCGCCAAGCGCAAGTTGCCGCGCTTTCTATTCGACTATATTGATGGCGGCGCTTACGCCGAGCACACGCTGCGCGCCAATAGCTCGGACCTGGCAGCAATCAGCCTGCGCCAGCGCATCTTGCGCAACGTGAACAACCTGAGCTTGAAGACCACGCTCTTCGATCAGGAACTGGCTATGCCGGTCATTCTCAGCCCGGTCGGCTTGACGGGCATGTACGCACGCCGCGGTGAAGTGCAGGCGGCCAAGGCTGCGGCGAACAAAGGCGTGCCCTTCTGCCTGTCGACGGTGTCGGTGTGCCCGATTGAGGAAGTGGCCTCGCAAAGCCCGCAGTCGATCTGGTTCCAGCTGTACGTGCTCAAGGATCGCGGCTTCATGCGTAATGCGCTGGAGCGGGCCCAGGCAGCGGGTGTGACCACGCTGGTGTTCACCGTCGACATGCCCACCCCCGGCGCGCGTTACCGGGATGCGCACTCGGGCATGTCCGGGCCGTATGCGGCGCAACGGCGGATGCTGCAAGCCGTGACCAAGCCGCAATGGGCGTTCGATGTAGGCTTGATGGGCCGCCCCCACGACCTCGGCAACATTTCCAGGTACCTGGGCAAACCCACCCATCTGGAAGACTACATTGGCTGGTTGGCCAACAACTTCGACCCGTCGATCAGCTGGAAAGACCTGGAGTGGATTCGCGAGTTCTGGAAAGGCCCGATGATCATCAAAGGCATTCTGGACCCGCAGGACGCCAAGGATGCCGTGAGCTTCGGCGCCGACGGCATCGTGGTCTCCAACCATGGCGGGCGCCAGCTCGATGGCGTGCTGTCTACCGCCAAGGCGTTGCCGCCGATTGCCGAGGCCGTCGGCGATGACCTCACCGTGCTGGTGGATTCGGGTATTCGCTCCGGGCTCGACGTGGTGCGCATGCTCGCGCTCGGCGCCAAGGCCTGCCTGCTGGGGCGCTCTGCAGTGTATGCGCTGGCCGCCGACGGCCAATATGGCGTGGAAAACCTGCTGGAGATTTTCGCCCGGGAAATGCGTGTGGCGATGACGCTGACCGGGGTCACTTCCATCGCGCAGATCGACCGCTCCACATTGGTAACCGCGTCATAATCCCTCAACCTTAGCCAGAGAAATGACGCGGCTGTTTGTTGACTGTTTTTCAAAGCATGGCAGTCGATTGATTTATATAGCTAATTATTAATTCAAACGATTTGGCACGAATCTAGCTCTAACCCCACTCAAGCAGGTCAAGCGATGACAAGACGTGTGGCAGTGCTCCGGGCTTATAACCCGGCGCAAAGCGGTTTAGACTGTTTCCAATGTTTTACGGAACTGAAGGAACAGTAAGACGCTTGGCACGTGCCACCCTCATCCCGCCTGTAAGACAGTCAAGTGCTTAGAGGCCGCCTATTTATGAAAACACCGACCCAGACCAACGCAATTGACTTCGACAGTGCCAAATTGCAACGCCTGGGATTCGGTCAGCCGTCCCTTCGCCCACATCGCCCCACCAGCCTCGACCAGCTTCGCCAGCAACTGGGACAGCAACTGCAGACCAGCCTGGAACCGGAGCGCATCCTCGGCCTGTTCTTCCGTGAAGTGCAACATCTGGTGCCGCTGGATGCCCTGCATTACCGCCATGCCCTCAGCGACCTGCGCCTTGAGTTCGGCCATCGCGGCCATCATTCGGTGAGCTACACCTTGAGTCATGAGGGCGAGCATTTGGGCGAGTTGATATTTCGTCGCAACCAGCGGTTTCTGGAAGAAGAACTGGGCCAACTCGAATCCTTGCTGGCCACGTTGCTTTATCCCATGCGCAACGCCCTGCTCTACCGCACCGCCACACGCAGCGCGTTGCGCGACCCCTTGACCGAAACCGGCAATCGCGTTGCCATGGACCAGACCCTGCAACGGGAAATCGACATGGCTCGGCGCCATACGCACCCGCTGTCCCTGTTGATGCTCGACATCGATCATTTCAAGAAGGTCAATGACACCCACGGCCATGCTGCTGGCGACAGCGTACTGCGTGCCGTGGCCGCAGCGATCAAAAGTCAGTTGCGCAACGTGGACATGGTGTTTCGGTTCGGCGGGGAAGAATTTCTGATTCTGCTCTCCAACACCGGGCGCGATGCGGCGCGGATGGTCGGCGAGCGCCTGCGCCAGGCGGTACAAGTACAGGATTACTGGGTGGAAGGTACGCGGGTCGAATTGACGGTCAGCCTGGGCTGTTCGACGCTGCTGGCGGCGGAGTCGGCTGACAGCCTGTTGCGCCGAGCCGACAATGCGTTGTACGTGGCCAAGCGCGAAGGCCGCAATCGCTTGGCCATGGCGGGGTAGAACCCCGCCATCACCGGTGCATCACGCTTCGCTGGCGACGCGAGCCTGGCGCTCACGAACGAGTGACGGCGCCTTTTCCTTCTCTTGCTCCAGGCGCATGCAGCTTTCCAGGAACAGGTACATATAGTCGTAGCTTTTGCACACCGCCTGGCGCAACTCCACCTGCAGAGACTTGCCCGGGTTCGTGCCGGCCAGGGTGCAGATGATTTCCAGGGCTTCCCAAGGGTGCGCGTCATCGTACTGGGCGTGCATCTTCAGCCATTTCATCGCGCGCTTGCGTTCTTCCTCCGGGAAGGCGGCGGCATACACGCCGGTAGAGCAGACCACGGCGGACCATTCCCCGGTCGCGCCTTCGATGGCGTAGTTGGTGGCGGCAATCGCAACGATCAGCGAGTCGGCAGAACTGGTGTGCCAGCACCAGTGACTCAATGCGTGCAGTTCCGGTGGCACTTCCTGTGCTTGCAGCTCATCAAGGCTGACGCCGTGGGCACGCGCCCAGTTCACCCAATAATCGGCGTGGTTCAATTCCACGCGAATATTGCGCATCAGCCAGCGTCGCGCCATGTCCTCCCCAGGATGACGGGCAAACTTGGTCTTGGTGAGGTTTTGTGCCATGTACAAGGCAAACTGCTCCACCACAGGCCAGCCACCGATCAGGTAGTGGCGCATGGTCTTGGCGCTGAGCGTGTTATCGCGCATGCGCTGATACAGTTCGTGTTCGACAACCCGACGCTTGCTCTCGCTACAGTCCTGGATCAGTTGCTGCGCCCAGGTGGGGTAACTCGAGGCTTCCATAAGCGGGCCGGTTCTGTTGAATGCGTCGATCACTGTAGGGCTCCTTTTTAAGTGTGATGTACAGACCAGCAAAGTTTCAGCGGAATGTGCCGGGCGCCTTGAATAACAGGGGCTGTGGCCGCACGGGTCGGCACTGCAGGCTATCAAAGGTAAACAGTTGCGGACGCTCGATCAGGTAGCCTTGAGCGTAGTCCACACCTATCTCAAGTAACGCCTGTTCGATCTGCGACGTTTCAACAAACTCGGCAATGGTGCGTTTACCCATGACATGGCCGATGTGATTGATCACTTCGACCATGGCGCGGTTAATCGGGTCGTCCAGCATATCCTTTACGAAACTTCCATCGATCTTCAGGAAGTCTACAGGTAAATGTTTAAGATAAGCGAACGAGGACATTCCGGCGCAAAAGTCATCCAGGGAAAAATGGCAACCTAACGCTTTGAGTTCATTAATAAAACGAATTGCACTGCCTAAATTGGCGATAGCGCTGGTTTCAGTTATTTCAAAACAAATCATTTCCGGCGGAATGCTGTAAGTGCCGAATTTATCACGTAAAAACCCGAGAAAATCATCATCGCCAATGGTTATTCCTGACAGATTAATCGCACACATGGCCATAGGTCGGCCCGGACGCTCGTGCATGCAACGCGCAATGATCTTGAAGACGTTTTCAACTACCCAGCGATCCAGGGACGTCATGAGGCCATAACGCTCGGCGGCTGGAATAAAACTGTCGGGCAGAATGATTCGCCCCGCTTCGTCGTGCAGCCGCAGCAGGATTTCGACGTGCCCATTGCCCGCCTCGGTATGGCCCAGCGGTGAGATTTCCTGGGCGTACAGGCAAAAGCGATCCTCTTCCAGCGCCATGTGCAGGCGCTGCACCCAGGCCATCTCACCAAAACGCAGGGACAGCTCCGAGTCATCGGCGTGATACACCTGCACCCGGTTGCGCCCCTTTTCCTTGGCCATGTAGCACGCCATGTCGGCGGCGCGCAGGGAAGTTTCCAGGGTGGTCGGGGTTTTTGAGATATGCACCAGGCCGATGCTGACGGTGGTCATGAACGGTCGACCCTTCCACACAAAATGCAGGCTCTGCACGGTGTGGCGCAGGCTCTCGGCGATCTTCTCGGCCACCGATGCCGGGCAGTTCTCCAGCAGAATGCCGAACTCATCGCCGCCCAGCCGAGCCAGGGTATCGCCTTCGCGCAGGTCCGATTGCAGCAGCGCACAGATGTGGCGCAGCAACTCGTCGCCCGCCGCGTGGCCGCAGGTGTCATTGACCAGCTTGAACTGGTCCAGGTCGAGAAACATCAGGGCGTGGCGGCCGTTTTTCTGGCGCGCCACCTGCTGCAGCACCTGCTCCAGGCGGTATTCGAATTCACGGCGATTGGCCAGGCCGGTCAAGGCATCGTGGGTCGCCTGCCACGAAAGGTTGGCGATGTACTGGCGCTCCTGAGTCATGTCATGCAGCACCAGCACCGCACCACTGACCTTGCCGGCGCTGCGAATCGGCGCACCAACCAGGGTCACGGAGACGGTACTGCCGTCCAGGCGCTGGATCAGCTTGGAATGGTCACTGCCGCCACTGAGGTCGCCTGTGATGATGTGCTCGATCAGGGTAAAGCCGTCCGGCTCGGCGTTTTCATCCAGCAGCTTGAACAACGCCGCCAGCGGCAGCCCCTGGGCGCGGGCCGAGGTCCAGTGAGTCAACGCCTCGGCGGCAGGGTTCATATAGGCAATCGCACCGTCCACGTCGGTGGTGATGACACCGTCGCCAATCGATTCGAGGGTGATCTGCGCCCGCTCCTTTTCCGCCTGCAGCGCATCGGCGAAGGCATGGCGCTGGGCGAGCAATTTGTGGGTGCGCAGCAGCGCCAGGACGATCAGGCCCAGCGCCGTGGCCAGGTTGGTGATCAACAACAGGCGCAGGATCATCCGTGACCCTTCACCCAAGGCATCACTGAACGCCTTGGCGGCCGGTGTCACACTCTCGTTGATCGCAGTGATGCGTGCCTTCCACTGGCGCACATCGTTGGCATTGACCCGTTGCGCGACGATGGCACCGTGCATTTCCCGGGCAAGGTCGTCCAGTTGCAACAAATAGCCGTCACCCACCGTCCACAGCTCGATGGCTTTTTCCAGGTAGCTGAAATGGCGAAAGTTGAGGTACAGCCAGATCAGGCTGGAGACGTCGTCGGGGTGGTTGCCACCCTTGATGATGCCCTGGCGGGCGGCGGCGATATCCGGCGTGGGGCGATCCAGAGCGATGCGCAATTCATGCCCGCCTTGTGGCACGGCAATGGCCTGCTGATACTTGAGGTAGGTAGTCGCCTCGCGATTATCGGCGTAGAGGGTCAGGTAGTAGATGGCATCCTTCTGGCCCTTGGACCACAGGCTTTCGCCTGCCACATAGCCACGCACCGCCGAGAGCACGTAGAGACTGACGCAGCCTAACAATGCCTGGAACAGCACAACGGCGATAAAGGGCCAGACAATGCCCAGCAGCCGTGGCGTTCCGAGAGTCCGCTTTTGCTTCATGAAGTCCCTTGCACATGCACAGCTCAATACGCACGCGAAAATCCGCTCCCGATCGCACAGCCTAAGCTAAATCACCGCACTTGTTGCAAGTGTCCATACAATTTGGCGTACAGCCCGCCCTCGGCTATCAACTGCTGATGGTCGCCATCCTCGGCGATACGCCCGCCATCGAACACCAGCACCCGATCAGCCTGTTTCACCGCTGAAAGCCGGTGGGCGATAATCAGTGTAGTACGCCCGCTGAGAAAGCGCGCCAGCGCCTGGTGCAAGTTGTACTCGGTGGCTGCATCCAGCGCCGAGGTGGCTTCATCCAGAATCACCACCTTGGGCTCAGCCAGCACCATGCGGGCGATGGCCAGGCGCTGGCGCTGTCCACCGGAAAAGCGCACGCCAGAGCGGCCAACTATGCTGTCCAGACCCAATGGCAAGGCTCTGACGGTAGCGTCCAGCTGGGCAATCTCCAGTGCCTGCCAGCACTCCTGGTCCGTACGTTCGCGGCCCATGGTCAGGTTGGCACGCACGGTATCGTTGAACAGCGCCGGGTGTTGCAGCACCACCGCGACGTTTTCGCGAATGGTCGCCAGGCCGACCTCCTGCTGGGTAGCGCCGCCAAACCGAATGGTGCCGGCCTGCGGCGTGTAGAGGCCCAGCAACAGTTGCACCAGGGTACTTTTGCCGCCGCCGCTGGCACCGACAATTGCAACCTTCTCACCCGGTGCGATGATCAGGTTCAACTGGTCGAGCACCAAGTCGTCGCCATAGCCGAAGTCCAGGCCCCGCACTTCGATGCCCACCGTCGCACGCTCGCTGAACGGATCGGTACCACCCGCGTATTGCGGCTCGTCGGCGCGGGCCAGCAGCTCGTTGATGCGCGTCAACGCACCGCCCGCCGCGTAGTAGGCATATTGCAGGTTGAGCAATTGCTCCACCGGGCCGATCATGAACCACAGGTAGCTGAACACCGCGAGCATCTGGCCGATGGACAGGTCGGAAAACAGCACGGTGAGCATCGCCGCTGCGCGAAAAATGTCGATGCCGAACTGGAACAGCAAGCCACTGGCACGACTGGAAGCGTCGGTTTTCCATTGCGAGTGAATGGCATAGTCGCGCACTTCCTGGGCCCGCTGGCCCAGGCGCCCGAGGAAAAAGCCCTGGCGGTTACCGGCGCGCACTTCCTGAATGGCGTCCAGGGTTTCGGTCAGCGCCTGGGTGAACCGCGAGGTGCTGTCGTTTTCCAGCTTCTTCAGGTGTTTGACGCGCTTGCCCAACTGCACCGTGGCGTAGATCACCAACGGGTTGAACAGCAGGATCAGCAGCGCCAGTTGCCAGTGCATCCACACCAGGATGGCCGAGGTGCCGAGCAGGGTCAGCATCGCCACCAGAAAGCGGCTGAGGGTTTCGCCGACGAATTTGTCGAGGGTGTCCAGGTCGGTGACCAGGTGAGTCGTCACCGTGCCGCTGCCCAGGCTTTCGTATTCGCCGAGGGAAATGCGCTTGAGCCGTTCGATCAGCCGCACGCGGATGCGGTAGACGATGTCCTTGGCCAGCCGCGCAAACAGCCGCGCCTGCACCACGTTGAACACCAGTGCGCCGCAGCGCAGGGCCAGGGTCACCAGGAGCATCAGGCCGATATAGCCAGCGGCCTTCTGCCAGCCCAGCGGCAGGAAGGTGTTCATCACCTTGAGCGCGGCATCGCCACGGCCCAGCAGCACTTCATCGACCAATAGCGGCAGCAGCAACGGGATGGGGACGCTGCACAAGGTCGCAAGTACCGCAACGCTATTGGCGATCCACAGGGATTTCTTGTGACGCAGCGCCAGGCGGCGAATTTCCGCCCAGGTCAGACGGTCGGTACGCTTTGATTCAGGCGCGTCAGGCTGATCATGCACAGGCAGCTCGCTCCAGCCATCGGCCCAGCAAAGGCGAGAGCTCGGACAGCGGCTGGTAACCGTTGGTCAGCAGGGCCAACTGGCCATTGCGCTCGGCCAGCAAGGTCGGAAAGCCGGCAATGCCCAGGTCCTGCACCCACGTAAAATCGGCGGCGGTGGCCGCGTGCTGTTCGGCGCGATCGAACTCGCCGGCAAACTCGATACGCGGGATGCCAGCCTGCTCGGCCAGTTCCACCAACACGTGGGCGGAGGTGACGTCGCGGCCCTCTACATAGAACGCTTGCTGGATCAGCCCTAGCAGCCTCCAGGCGCAATCGGGTGCCAGGCTGCGCGCCGTGACAATGGCACGGCACGCAGGCTCGGTGTCATAGACAAACCCATCAGGCAACGCACCCTCGCGCTTGAACGGCTGGCCGGTGGCGTCGGTCACCGCCTGCCAGTGCTCGAGGATATAGCGCCGGGTGGTCGGCTCCAGCGCCGCGCCGCTACCGGTGCGCAAGCCGCCCACCACCAGGTGCAACTCCACACCGGCCGCCTGGGCCTGCTCAACCAGCGCCTGCGCCACCGGGGCAAAGCCCCAGCACCAGGAACACATCGGGTCCATTACATAGAGCAGGCGCGCGGGCATGGTTCAGGCCTCGGAAGGGGTTTGCTTGTAGTTGAAGCCAATCGGGTGCGGCATATTGCGGGCCTTGGCCAGTTCGATCTGCTTCTGTCGGTCGATGGCGCTGCGCCGGGTTTTCTCCGGAAGCTTATCCCAGCAATGCGGGCAACTGATGCCGGCCACATAGTGCTCGGACGCACGGTCTTCGACGCTGACCGGTGTGCGACAGGCATGACATTGATCGTAGTCGCCTTCGCTCAAGTCGTGGCGCACCGTCACGCGATTGTCGAAAACAAAGCAGTCACCCTGCCACTTGGTCTCTTCCTGCGGCACCTCTTCGAGGTACTTGAGAATGCCGCCCTTGAGGTGGTAGACCTCGCCGAAGCCTTCACTGAGCATATAGCTCGAGGCTTTCTCGCAACGAATGCCACCGGTGCAGAACATGGCGACTTTCTTGTGTTTCGCCGGGTCGAAGTTGGCTTTGATGTAGTCGGGAAATTCGCGAAAGCTTGTGGTTTTCGGGTCGATCGCGCCTTCGAAGGTGCCGATCGATACTTCGTAGTCGTTGCGAGTGTCGATCAGCAATACTTCGGGGTCGCTGATCAGCGCGTTCCAGTCCTTGGGGTCAACGTAGGTGCCGACCTTTTTGTTCGGGTCGACGCCTTCGACGCCCAGGGTCACGATTTCTTTCTTGAGCTTGACCTTGGTGCGATAGAACGGCTGGTCGTCGCAGTACGACTCTTTGTGGTCGATATCGTCCATGCGGGGGTCGTTCTTGAGCCACGCCATCAGGCCGTCGATGCCTTCGCGGCTGCCGGAAACGGTGCCGTTGATGCCTTCTTCGGCGATCAGCAACGTACCTTTGATGCCGTTGTCGACCATCGCCTGCAGCAATGGCTCGCGCAGGGCGACGTAATCTTCGAGGGTGACGAACTTGTACAGTGCCGCCACGACGATCGGTTGAGTCATGGGTGTTCTCTCCAGGTGGCTACCCTCGTAAAGGGTGAACCGGATGCAAAAGGACGCCGGCCAGGCGGCGCGGCGCGCATTCTAGCAAAACCACGCAGCCACCGCATCGACACGCAGTCGCTGACAGTGCTCGACGCCCTGGCGGCGATCGGTCTCAGCGGTGTGGGTTGCGTATGCCTTCCACTCGGTACCGCTGGCCACCGAGATGTTTCAACATCAAACGATAGGCACCGCGTCCACGCGAAGCGGCATAGCCATGCAAATCTGCGGACCACAGTTGATCTTTGTGAGAATGCCAGTGAACCGCGCCCAAACGCCCTTCGCCCAAGTGGCTGAGGGTAAGGGCAATACTGCGGCCCTCGCGGCTCAGTGGATCAACATTTCCAAGCGCCAGAGTATCGATCTGCATCCGTGGGGCATCGGCTCTCGCCGCCGTCGGCGCCACCATCGGCAGTTGGGCTGGCGCTTGCCGAGCACCGCGTGCACGGCCGGAGCCGCCAACCTGTGTCGTCGCCCCAGCCTCGAACGCGCTTGGCCCCACCTGCCGGTTGCTCGCGGAAGCGGACTCACGCTCGGGTCTTCGCAGCAGTACCGCGCCATAGCCCATGCGTTTCAACTCGGGCATCGGGTTACGACTCCCCGTCAATATGCCTTCGACGTCCCCCGGTTCGCCCACAGGCCCCGCATAGCCATAGATGGACCCTTGCGGTGAATAGACGTAAAGGGACATGCCTCCCTCAGCAGGGCGGCGCGCATAGGCAAAATTCACCAGCCGCTCCGTTTCTTCGTGACTCAATTGCGTCTGCTGCGCCAACTTGATCGCCAACTCCGAAATATCCCTGGCGAATTGTTCTTCCACTTGTTCTGCGGCCCTTGCCACGGCCTGCGGTTGCATTTGCTGATAGGCACTCAGGCGACTGGCGCCAAACAATACACCGCCCACCAGAGCCCCAACGGAAGCTCCCAGCGTCGCATTGCCAAGCAGCGCCCCCGCGCCCAGGCCCAGCAAGACCAAAAGCAGGAGGATGACAGTACCGCCCTGGATTTGGGCGCTTTCCACGGCAGCCGGCTGCAGCCCCATCGAATCAACGAATGTGACTGGATTGTTATACGCCATCAGATAAGGATTGAGCGCTGCTCCCCCACCTGCAGGGTCCGGGCTTATCCAGCGCTGCAGCCACGGGGCGTAGTAGCGAAAACCGTAGTAGTACAAACCGCTGGCGTCACGCTCTTTGCCTGAATACCGGCGAGTCTTGTAGCGACCCTCTACCTCGCTGCGCGACGCCCACCACGCCGTCCCTCCATAGGGAAAGTAACTCTCCTGGCTCAACAACTGCGCCTGCTCGCCCAACTCCAGCCCATGACTCGATTGCTGATCCGTCAGGCAAAAACGCAGGGTTTCATCAGCGGCCTGCTCATCGAGCCCCAGTTCCCATTGCACCACCTCAACCGTGCACCGCGCCACTTCCAGGCGCACTACATTCAGCCGGCGCAACGGCTGATGGCGGATCTCCAGGCCTGGCAAGTAATACACGCGCGCGGTCTGCCGACTGCCGGCCACCTGCTGATGGGTGAGCTTGAGCGCACGCTGGCCGTCGCCTGCGTATACATAGGCCTCCTCGTCCGGATCGCCCTCCTCTCGTAGAATCGTCGTGACGTTAGTCAGCTGATTACGCACGTTCCACGTCATCGGCAAGCTACGCCCCAGCTGTTGCTGATTGCCGTTGGCATCAAACCCCTGGGCCAACTCAGCCACCGGATGTTCACTGGACAGCGCACGATTGCTGCCGCTTGCGACCCGCATTTCACGGGTGTAACCGACGCCGCTGGAGGGCACATGACGCAGCCGTGTCAGGTTGCTCCCCTCGTCATAGGCATAGTGCTGGGTGTAATTGCGCCATAAACCGGTATCGGTCGAGCCGAACGAAATACGTGGGGGCAATGCCTGGCCGATGGCAGCGGCGGTACTTTCCCGGCCCGTGGCCTGGGTCAGTTGGTACAGCGAATCGTATTCATAGCGACATGAAGCCTCCACTTGCGTGTTGTGGCTCCATTTCGTCGGTTGCGCCCGATCCTGCAGGTTTGAAATGTTTCCCACGGGATCATAGTCGTAGCTCAAATCCTGCAGCGGGGCCGCCAACTCATTCTTGCGGTACGCCATCAGCCGGTGCATACGGCCATCCTCGGCCCGATAGGTCGCCGTGCTGGTCACGCCATTCCCCAGCACCGCCGCTTCCACCTGACCGGCGGCATTGTAGAGGTAGCGTTCTATGACGGTCTTGCGCGTGACACCTTTCAAGGTGAGGTGAACATTCTTTGCCTGCCCGTCCAGCCCATAGGCGAACTGTCGGGCATTTCCCTTGGCGTCGACCTGTTTCACCGTGCCGCCAAGGGCGTCAAGCGTCCAGCGTGTGGTGTATTGCGCACCTTCCAACTGCTGGTCCTGGTCGGTCCGGGCCGGCGGCCAATCCACCCCGCCTGGCGCTTCGCGAAACCGCCGGGTTTGACCTAGCACTTGCCCGGTCATTGCGTACGCCTCGAACACCTGAGTGCCCGCCGGGTCGGCGTGGAGTAGCAGACGTCCACTGCGGTTAAGAGCGACGTGCTCGGGCGTTGGCGTGGCATACACCAGGCGTTCGACACACCGCGGTTGCGCTTGGCCGGCAGCTTGTTCGAACACCGCCACCGGACGCTGCAAGGCATCGTAGTCGTGGCGCTGATGGGCACCCCGCCCGTCCCAGGCATGCAGCAGTTGGCCCGCTGCCCCCGCCAGCATCAACCGCGTGCCGGCGTCCACAGCCTTGCTGCGAATCAGCGTACCGGACAGGCTGTACACCGACACCTGATTCGCCTCGGTCGACGGTTCGCGCGATTTACGGGTAAGCAGGCGTGGGTCCCATTGCTCGAGCAACAGGCCGCTGGCCCCATAGACGTGGCGCCTGACGCGGGTTGTTGGCGCAGCCTCAGAGGTCGCGCGCAGATAAGCGACGCTGCGCACGGTCAATCCACGGGGATCGAATGCTGCAAGCGAGGGCGTATTTCGATGAAGTGAAGCAGACATGATCAGATGACCTGTATTCGCACAATGGTCGGCAAAGCCTAGGGTTCATGTCTCGCACAGAGGCGGTAACGGCGTATGGACGCCTCGCTCGGTGGGGGCCGGCGATGCCTGTAAATAGCTATGCCTGACCCCGTTAACCTGCGTGATAGCGTTTTTCATTGCCCACCGGCCCCATCGGCGGGCGTGAAGGAACGTATGAATATGCCAACCGACAGCCGCTCCTTGCTCGAGCAACTAATTGATCACACACGCACTCCCGCCTCCGGTCGGGACGATTTCAAGACTGCGCTGCAGCGCCTCAAGATTCATTCGGTATTCGATATTGTGCGACTCGGCGAACAGGCCTTCGCTGAGCAACTGGCCATCCACAACGACGACGATGCCCACGCGGTGTACCGCAAGGCTCAAAGCGCTGCAGCGCAACTGGAAAGATTGTTTCGCGAGCAGCAAGTCTCGCCGGACCGCTCATCCCTGGGCGATAACCAAGATGTCGCCGCCGATAGCGATGCCACCTACCAGGCCTTGTTCAAGGAAAACTGGGAACAGTTCTGCGCCAGCTCGTCCATAGCCGCGGTCGATTCGCCGGCTGCCTACTTGCGTGCGCTTTATCTGTTCGCCCTGCAATTGGAAGAGAACGCCAAGGGGACAGACGCGATCAAGTTGTCGAAGCGGCGTGAGGACCTCAAGGAGCTGGTGATTGACCAACACAGCGCTGCGGAGCAGGTACCCATGTTGGCAATCGTCAATCAGACCTTGCTACGCAATATCGTGGGCGCCAACGACAGTGACGCCTACGCGTTACTGAGCAAGACCTGGTACCCGTTTGCGCTGCCGTATCATTTCCACCACCAGCAATGCCGGCTGGGCCTGTCGGGCGACAGGCCGATGTTGGGGGAATTGAACTATCGCATCAGCCGCCAGTTGCCCCTGGCGGGAGAAACCAGCGCTTATGGGCAAGTCATTACCCAGAATAACGAGGTCCAATGCCTGTTATCCGGGTTGAGTCCTGAACAACAGACAATGCTGAAAAAGGACTGGGCGACGGCGCAGGACACGCAAAATTTCTATCGCACGTACTTCAACTGGACGGCTGACAAGGAGCCGGAAAACGTCACTGACTTTCTGCAGCATACGCAACTGGATGCCGAACAACTTCAAGCGCTGCTGGCACAACAGACACAAACACCGCGCAAATCGCCCAACTGCAAGCAGAACACCGATCTCACTTACGGTGCCTGTTACATCAACGGTGCGACTGCCCCTGATGCTGCACCTGCTCCCGCGATCAGCCTGGACAACGGCACCCCCGCCAAGCTGGTCAACGTCAGCCTCGAACGCTTCGACAGGCTGCAACGAATGATTCGCCTGCAGCGCTGGCTCGGCCTGCCTTTTGCGCAACTGGACACGTTGCTGGTCAGTGCCATGCGCTGCGAAGGCGCCAGCAACGCCGGATTGCTGATCACCCATAACACCCTTCGGGCGCTGGGGGTCTTTTGCTATCTGAGCAAGCGCTACAGCGTGCAAGCCGAAGAGTTTGCCGCCTGGCTCCATCAGTTACCCGTTCACGCCTCGGGTGAGCGCGTGTCTTTGTTCGATCAGGTGTTCAACCGCGCAGGCTCCGCACTGCCGCCCCTGTATCTGGACGGCCATGCATTCGACGCAACGACCAAGCAACAGCTCTGCGCCGGGCTGGGCCTGCAGGACGATTCGCTGCAACTGCTGATCGCCGATAAGGCAGCAACCCGTACGATCGAGACCGTCAGCACACTCTATCGGCAAGCGCGAATCGCTCGCGTGTTCGGCTTGTCGGTCATGCAATGCCAGCAACTGGCGCAGTTGCTCGGCAAGGCGAGCTTTGTTGCGCAACTGCATCAACCAACGCTGCGCGCCACGCCGAACGGCGCGAGTGACTTTCTCGATATGCTCATGCACCTGGAATGGGCCAGCCGTTGGTTCAAGGAGAATGGCAACAGCCTGTCACTGCTAAGGCACCAATTATTGCTCGATCAGCAGGTCCAGGACCCGGCCATCACCCTGCTGTTGAAAGAGTTCGCGGCCTACGATCAGGGTTCTCTCTCAAAACAGTTGAAGTTGCTCGATCTTCCCCAACAATCCAAAGATGAAGAAACTCGCTTACCCGCCGTGGACTGGGAAGCACTGGCCCAGCAAGTACTGAAAAAAATGCGCTCAAACAGGCCCATCGAGGTGGCGCTCGACGAGGTGCTGTCTTCCGTTGTCATCAGCACGCAATCCACACGCACTGCCTTCATCATCAAAGAAGTCAAACCCAAGCTTGAGAAACTGGTGAGCACCGTGCGTGATGAATTATGGGCGTTGTACACGCGCCTGAGGGACATCATCCGCGCCGTACCCCAACTGCCAGGCGATGCCACCGGTCATGAAAAATATGACCATCACGGCCATTTCCTGCGCTTATACGCGCCCGCTGCCCCTGCCCCGCAAACCCTCGGCTACTTGATATTGCTGCTGCCTCACGCCGTCGATGTTCTGCGATTGCCGCTCGGCCGCCTGGCGCTGGATCAGTTTCTGATAAACCCGCACTGGCTGGACAGTGACTATCAAGCGTCCTCGTTACTTGAACTGACCCCGCACACCTTGTACCTCATGCAGCAATTCAACCATTGCATCGACCGCTTTGGCCTGACGGAAGAACAAATGCTCGAATACTTCAGGCAAGCCAACACACTGCCCAATGGCGCTGCACGAAACAACAGTGACGAACTCAACGAGCATCTCGCCCGTCTGTGTGGCTGGAGTGCCAGCGAAATAGACATCTTCAGCAGCAAACTGAGTCCGCCACGCATCACCTCCATGGACCGCCTGGACTGGCTGCTGCGCTGCTGCCAAGCCAGCACCGCAACCGGCCTGTCGGCCGCCCTGCTGATTGCAGCCAGCCAACTTGAAACCGGCTCGACATTCGCCCAATGGAAAGCCGTCGGTGATGCGCTCACAAGCGTGCATGCCTACGCCTCTCCCACTGCCGACCTGCTCAAGGATTGATCATGTCCCACTCGCTTGAACAACAGCTTAATGAAAGCCTGCGCGACGCCATGCTCGCGTACTACCTCACCCATAAAGTGCCTGCGGCCCTGAAGACAACAATCAGCACTGCCGATGACCTTTACGCGCATTGGTTACTCGACGTACAAGTCAGCCAAGCCGTGCCAACCAGCCCGATAGCCTGCGCCGTTTCCAGCCTGCAGCAATACATCAGCCGTATCGAATTGGGCCTGGAGCCGGGTTACGAACACCAGGGCATGACCGCGCAACAGGGCAGCCTCTGGCGCGAACAGTTGCACACCTACCCGCTGTGGCATGCCAGTCAGCAACTGCGCTACCACCCCGCCAACTATCTGGACCCGACGTTACGACGTGACAAGACCGACAGTTTTCAACAGTTGGAAAACGACCTCAGCCAATACCGCATTCAAGCGGACACCGTCGCCACGGCGGTTCAGCATTACCTGGCCAGGTTCGAGGAAATCGCCAACATACGCACGATCAACGGCTATATCGACGCAGACTTGAGCAAGCTGCACAGCGGCACCTATTACTTCGTCGGTAAGTCGAGTTCCGAGAACACCTATTACTGGCGCACTCTTCACCTGTCCAGGCGCTCCGGCGCGGTGCTGTTGCCGGGCGCCTGGTCAGACTGGAAAAAGATCAACCTGTCGGTGTCCGATGCCACCGCAGAGCAAAGTATCCGGCCGGTGTATTTCAATGGCCGATTGTTTTTCATCTGGGCCGAATGCATCAAACCCACCCCGTCCAGTTCGTTTAAACCGGCGCAATCGGATTCGGAGGACGAGGAGTATCTGGACGATTGGATCAACACTCACTACGTAAAATTTCGGCTCAATTTCTCGTATAAAAAGCACGACGACAGTTGGAGCGTGCCCCAGGCGTGCATTGAGCAGCATTGCGCGACCGAAGACGTTAACGCATCGAGCGCCGAGCTGCTCAAAAGCATTACGCAAACGGTCGCAATCGTCGACAGCAGCAGCAGCACGCCTGTCCTGTTTTTAAGTGTGCTCGCCACCAGCCGAAAAGATCCTAAACAGCAGGGTCATTTCATCGGCAAATTTTTCCAGGCGGTTCATCTCGACCAGTCTTTCAATATCACCACCGTCGCCGATGGCGGCAGCCCGGAGCGCTATCGCGTGCGGCCCGGTTCAAAGGTAGCCATAGAAATAAACCGGTTGCTGGAAACCTTCGATCCGTCCCAGAAGACCAAAGTCAGGGCCACCGTCAAGGGTGAGACGCCACACACTAACGGGTATTACAACGAATTGCTGCCTGACAGCTCCCGACAATTTCTCACGCTCTTTGCTCACAAGAACGAGGGCAACCTGCAGTTCAAGATAGCGCCGGCAGCCGAGCACACGATTACCATAACGTCGCAAAAGGTTTTCAACGGCTTAGATGATTGGAATTTTGAAAATAAACAGACAAACATAAAAGACACCGACAACACTAACGTTTTCTTCGATTCAAACACCCAAGAGCTTGTGTTTTCTTCTGTCCTCAAAGAAGGTTTCAAACAGCCATACGCCGTCACATTAACCAAACAGCAGGGCACCACTATCACGTTAATGACCAATGATACGCTGGACGACTCGAAAAAGACTTGGGTTAAACTGAGCAAGGGCTCTGCCATCACGGGTGCATCAACAAACCTGCAAACTGACTTGTACGCACTTTATCTCAAAAATCCAACTACACAGGAAGAGTTTCCCAACGCCATATATGATGCTGAAGGGGCGCTCTTTACCCCTGTAGTTGACCCGAAAAACGCAGGCAACCTCTTGTTGGAAAATAAATTCATCGACAAGAGCGCTTTCGTAGATTTATACACAAACAAAAGCTTTCACATCGCCCTCAACCGTTATGGCTTTTACAATAACGAGGGTAGAGGAAAAAAGCTACATTCACAAAATGTGTTATTGGTCGAAAAGGCAGAAGTATCCACAGTCAAGTTACGCGCCTATAAACACGTCATCATGAGCGCGAACTTCAAAAAATTCCCTTTTACTGAAACCGTCAGTGCCAACTCTCATCGCATCATCAACTTTCAGGACACCGATCACGAAAGCCTCACCGGGTCCAGTCCCGAATTGCCTGCCGGTCACAGAGTCACGACGCGCCTTCCGGTAACACAGCAGCAGCTAACGTCCGGCATCACCCTGGTACATGGCGTGGTGACCTTTGGGCCTAAGGAGGAAAGCACGAAAATCCTTGGCAATGCGTTGAACACGGCAACCCTCAAGCTGACAACACATGTTGCTGACCCCGCGCTCAACCAGCAATTGGCGCCGACAATCAAGAGACTCGAATCGGACACAGGCATCGCCGAATTCATGGACTTCTCCAACAACTCGGCAAGCCTCCCGGAGGGCATGCCCACCACCCTGCGCATGAATACCTGTTTTGCCGCAAAGCTGGTCCAGGCGGCCAATATCAGCCTTGAGCGGTTGTTCTCGTTGACGCCAGAAACGTGGCAGGAGCCTCCACTCACACCGGGCGGCACCGCAGAAGGCATCGACTTCAAGGGGGCCAATGGCAAGTACTTCTGGGAACTGTTCCTGTACGTGCCCTGGCTGATAGCCCATCGCCTGAATCAAGAGCAACAATATGCACAAGCGCAAGCCTGGCTCGGCTATCTGTTCGACCCTGGGCGAGCCGCCGATGCTTCCGGCCACCGGCCTGCCTTTTGGGGATTGCGCGAACTCACCCGTAATGATCGGTTGCCCGGTTACACCAGCCACGATCCCCACAAACTGGCAATACACGCACCCGTGCATTTTCGCAAGGCGATCTACCGGTTTTATCTGGACATCCTGCTCAATCGCGGCGATGCCTACTATCGCCAGCTCACCCCGGACAGCCTGACCCAAGCCAAACTCTGGTACACCCGCGTCCGCTATTTCCTTGGCGCACGACCCAAGGTCATCACCACTGAACCGTGGGCGCAAATCACCCTTGCCACGTTGGCAACGCAGGGCTCTGATGCCTTGAAAGAATTTGAGCAAACAAAGCCGAAAATCGACGTCAACCTGTCGCTCGAAGGCGACGCACGGCCTTGGCTCCCGGCCACCGACAATCTGCGCCTGGCCTTCAACGCCGAGCTGGTGACGCGCTGGGACAAGCTCGACAGCCGTCTGCACAATCTGCGGCACAATCTCGACATCACCGGCAAACCCTTGCGCCTGCCGCTCTATGCGGCCCCGCTGTCGCCTCTCAAACTGATGGCCAGCCAAGGCAAGGGGGCATTTGGCGAAAGCCATGCAGCGTCGTTCATCGACGCGCAGGTCGGCCATTATCGCTTCCAGGTGATGTTGAACCACGCGCTTACGGCCACCGAAGCGGTGATTCAATTCGGCAATACGGTGCTGACCCTGATTGAACGCAAGGAACAGGCGGAATATTTGGAGTTACAGCAACAACAAGCGTGGGACCTGGCCAATATCGTCGTGACCCAGCAAACCCAGGCGTTGCAGGTCGACGCGAATAACCGCCAGGCACTCCACGCCAGTCGACGCATGATCGAGTCACGGATGCATTACTACACGCACCAGCTCACCGAAAGCATCAGCCCCGGTGAACTCCAGGCAGGCGCGCTCTACCTGACCAGTACCGGGTACGACACCGCTGCTTGCGTCGCTGCCGCAGGGGCCGGCATCGCGATGGTGGCACCGAATATTTTCGGCACAAGTGTCGGCGGCTCGCGCTGGGAAGGGCCGTTCTACGCCGCCCAGGCCATCGCCCAAGGCGTTGCTACGGCGCTGCGCGGCACCGCCGCGGACCTGGATCGTTCCGAGCAATTCAACCGCCGGGCGCAAGAGTGGGCCCACGCCCAGGATCAAGCCCGACTCGAACTGGCCCAGGTCGATGCCCAATTAAACGCCTATGCCGAGCAGGAAAAAGCCACGCGCCTGCAATTGCGCCTGGCCGAGACCTCCCTGGCCCAGGCCTGGTCGAACTATCAGTTGCTGGCCAAGCGCTATTCCAAGGCACAGCTGTATGACTGGCTCAATGCTCAACTGAGCACGTTCTACTACCAGGTCTATGACCTCAGCCTCTCCCTGTGCCGCACCGCGCAGGCATGCTGGCATTACGAGGTAGCGGACTATGAGCGTACGTTTATCCAGCCCGGCGCCTGGAACAACAACTACCGTGGCTACCTGGCGGGTGAAGCCCTGAAGCTGTCGCTGTTGAACATGAACACGGCCTATCTGAACCAGAACGTGCGGGATCTGGAGATCGTCAAGACCATTTCCCTGCGTCACCGCCTGAACGCGTGCGAACTGTCCTCCCCCTCGACCGACACCTCCCAGACGCCGCCCTCCCCTCCTGAAGACAAGTGGGTCGCTCATAAACGCCAACTGGTCAATAAAGGCACGTTGTGCTTCAAATTGCCTGCGGCGCTGTTTGAAGAGGACTATCCAGGGCACATCCTGCGACGGATCAAAGGCATCAGCGTGTCGTTGCCCGCAACCCTGGGGCCTTATGAAGACATCAAGGCGATACTGACCCAGACCCGCAACGAAATCGTATTGCCCACAGGCCAGGTGCGCACGGACATGCGTGCCCATCAGCAAATCGCACTGTCCACCGGGCTGGATGACAACGGCCTGTTCACCCTTACGTTTGACAGCAACGAGCGTTATTTACCGTTCGAATACACCGGGGCGATCTCCGACTGGACCCTGGAATTTCCCAACCCGGACCGGCAAAAAGCCGCCCTGGAATCAATCAACGATATTGTCATCCACCTGCGCTACACCGCCAGGGCGACCGCTGCCAGTGGGGGTAAGGCATGAGCGACGACACGCTGAAGCTGCAGGTCAACACGCCGGCCCTGCCCAAAGGCGGTGCGGCCATCCAGGGTACCGGTAAGGGTTGGGGCGATATCGGTTCCAGCGGTACGGCAAGCTTTGAAATTCCCTTGCCAGTCTCCCCAGGGCGCGGCTATGCGCCGGCCATGTCGCTGACCTACCAAAGCGGCGCGGGTAACGGCCCCTTCGGCCTCGGCTGGGGGGTGCACCAGCCCGCCGTCAGCCGGCGCACCTCCCACGGCGTGCCAGGCTACACGACGGACGATGTGCTGGTGGGCCCCGACGCGCAAATCTGGCTGCCGGAACGCGACGCCAAGGGCGCGATCATCAGCAGCCGCCTCGCCTCGTTCAATGGCTTGCCACTGCCCATCGCGTATACGGTGACCCGCCACTTCCCCAGGGTCGAGAGCCGCTTCGACCGTATCGAGCACTGGCAATCGGCAACCGACACAGCCGGCTTCTGGCTGATACAGAATGCCGATGGCAGCCAGCACTTTTACGGGAAAACCGCGCTGGCCCGGATTGCCGACCCGGACCAGGCGCACCATGTGGCGCAGTGGCTGTTGCAGGAAAGCCTGAATGCCCGCGGCGAGCACATTTATTATCACTACCAAAGAGAAACCGACACTACGCGCTACCCCAGGGACTGCCGCGCCCGGCATTACCTGCAAAGCATCTGCTACGGCAACTTCACCGCCAAGGAGCAAGAGCAGCTTTACCTCTGGCAGACCGACGATAAAACGGACGTGGGCTGGCACTTTCAATTGCTTTTTGACTACGGCGAGCGCGCCCTTGAGCTGGATCAGCGCCCGACGTATGGGAAAACCCGGGCATGGCCGGCACGGCCCGACCCCTGCTCGGATTTTGCCTTCGGCTTCGAGTTGCGCACCCTGCGCCGTTGCAGCCAGGTCCTGATGTTTCACCACTTCCCCAAGGAAACGCCCATGGGCGCCGACCCGGTGCTGGTCAAGCGCTTGCTGCTGGAATACCGCACCTCCGGGCATGTCAGCCTGTTGGGCGCGGTGCATGAGCAGGCCTTCGACAGCGCCGGCAATAGCGTGAGCCGCCCGCCGCTGGAGTGTTTTTATCAGTCGAGCCATCTCAACGTTGACCCTGGCCGTTACCAGCCATTCAGTGCGTTGCCCAGGCTGCATGACAGCACGCGTTATCAACTGGTGGATCTCTACGGCGAAGGCCTGCCCGGTGTGTTGTACCGCACCGACAAGAGTTGGTATTACCGCGAACCACTCAGGCCCCAACACTCGCCCACCAGCGACGAGGTGAGCTACGGCTCGGCGGTGGAATTGACGCGGGTGCCGGTGGCCGACAGCAGCCGGCCCATCCACCAGGCGCTGGCCGATGTGAGCGGCGACGGGCGTCTGGACTGGCTGGTGGCCGGGCCCGGAATGAGCGGTTTTTTCAGCCTGGACGAACAGCGCAACTGGTCAGCCTATACGCCGTTCGATGCATTCCCCTCGGAGTTCTTCCACCCCCAGGGCATGCTCGCTGACTTGATGGGATCAGGCCGTCATGACGTTGCGATGATCGGCCCGCGTAGCGTGCGCCTGTATGAAAATCGCCGCGCTTCCGGCTTCGCACCCGCCACCGAGGTCGCACATAGACCCGACGATGGCTTGCCGATCATTTCTTCCTCGCCCAACGAACTGGTGGCGTTCAGCGATGTACTTGCCACGGGCCAGCAGCATCTGGTGCGTGTTCGGCATGACGAAGTGAAATGTTGGCCTAACCTGGGTCGCGGCCGTTTTGGCCAGGGGTTTGTATTGGCCACATTGCCGCTGCGTTATCGAACGTTCAACGCGGCGCATGTACTGCTCGTCGACCTTGATGGCGGTGGCGCGACAGACTTACTGTATTTAACGGCAACTCACCTGCTTATTTTCCTCAACAAAGGCGGCAACGGCTTTGAGACACAGGCGATCAACGTCCCGTGGCCTGAGGGCGTGCAGTACGACGACCACTGCCAGGTCAGCGTTATCGACGTGCTCGGCCTGGGCTGTCCGAGTCTGATCCTGACCGCCGCTCACCAGACCCCCCTTCACTGGCGCTACGACTTTTTCAGCCACAAGCCCTGGCTGCTCAGGGGCACCGACAACAACATGGGCGCCCAGGCGGTGCTCAAATATCGCAGCAGTGCCCAGGAGTGGCTGGACGAAAAACGCGAGCTGCATGCCAAGGGTCAGCCTGCGGTCAGCCAGTTACCCTTTGCGCTGTTGCTGGTCAGCCAACACACCCAACGGGACGAGATTACCGGCAACCAACTGACCCAGAGCGTGAGCTATCGCCAGGCTTACTACGACCGCCAGGACCGCGAGTTCCGTGGCTTCGGGCTGTTGCTGCAAACCGACACCGACAGCCGCAAGGGCTCCCCTCCCACGCCCGGTTCCAGCGCCCCCGTGCTCAGCAAGACCTGGTTTCACACGGGAAGATCTTTCGACACGCCCACTCTCGGCCATAGCCCTCACGACCCAAACGCCAAGGCTTGCGGGCCCACACTGGTCAGCCGCCACAGGGCGGCGCCCCAGGCGCTGCCGCTGGATCATCATGACGACTTGATCAGCGCTCCTGCGCCAGCGCTGGCACGCGACGTGGCGCGTGCACTCAGTGGCGCGGTGCTGCGGGTTGAGGTGATGGCGGCGAACCCGGCGCACGGCGTGGTGCCCTATTCGGTCAAACAGCAGCGGTATCTGGTCCGCGAACTGGCGCCGGCCAGTGTCCATACGCCGTACGCCCGGTTGCTGCCATTGGCGCTGGAGTCGATCAGCTATCAGTATGAAGGCGTGGCAGACGATCCCGTCTGCCAACACCAGATCAACCTGCGCTGGGATGCCTATGGTTGCCTGGTGCATGGCGTGACCCTGCATTACGCCCGCCGTACCAGCGCCGACGACACGCCACCCGCCGTGCTCGTGGATGAGCACCAGCAGCGCTGGTGGCGCGATACCCATGACAGCGCGCAACAGCTCTATTACCTGAGCGAAACGCTGGCGCAGCCGATTCACCTGGACGACGCCCAGCAGTGGTGCCTGGCCTTGCCCTACCGCCAACGACACAACGCCCTGGTGCTCGGCAAGGCGCCTGCCCCTGGCGGGCTTGACCCTGCGCGTATCGCCTATGAGCTGTTCATCGACACCCGCAACGGGCCATTGGCCGCAGGGGCCAAACGCACACTGAGCGGCTTGTCGGTGCAGCGCTACCGGCAGGGCGGTGGCTTCGGTAAAACCCTGGAGCCTGGGGTCGCCACGGCCCAGGCATTGGCCGATTACCTGGAAACCGCCGAGCTGGATGACCAGGCCCTGAATGCTTATAACGACATCCCGGCCATGCCCAACCAACCCACGGTGGATCTGGTGCAAAAGCTCACCGACGTTGGCTATCGCCCCATGACGATGTTTTTTCTGTTCGACGGCGAGACGCCGCCCGCGGAAAATCGCCTGTGGTCGATTCGCCGCCACTTTCCCCGTTATGACAAGCCCAGCCGGTTTTGTCGGTTGAGGGCGCTGCGGGCCACCGAGGCCCACGGCGAAACGAAGCTGCAATATGACCCCTACTTGCTGCAAACCGTGCTGGTAAAAACACCCGACGGTTGCGTGACCAAGGCCGAATACGACTATCGATTGCTGCTGCCGACAAAAATCGTCGACCCGAACGGCACTGTTCAAGAGGCGCTTTATGATGGTTTCGGGCAGTTGCTTGCCAGCAGCTTTCACGGCCATGAACAAGGCCTCAAGGCGGGCTTTGCCGCTCTGGACAGCTACCGCCCGCTCAACGATATGACGCCCGGGCTTGCCGTCAAACAGGCGCAAAGCGTATTGCAGGACATGGCCAGCGCACACTGCTACGCCCCGTTCAGCTGGATGGGCAGCATCGACGTGGCCCAGGTCAAGCCCGAGTGGATTACCGAGGCCTACCTGCTCCCCGGCGGGCATATCCGCATGAGCGCGCGCGCGCGCCTGAGTGGCACTCGCCAAGCACTCGGCGACAGCGAAAAACAACTCAAGGCGTTGATCGATACGGCCAGCCGGACGCCGGTACATGGGCTCATGCTGCAAGCCGACCGCTACCCCGGCGATGCCGAACAACAGGTCCGCATGACCTTGACCTGCTGGGATGGCTTCGGCCGTTCATTGCAGACCAAGCAGAAGACCGAGCCAGGCCTGGCCCATGCGGTCGACGACAAGGGCAACTTGATGGTCGACAAGCTGGCGGATGCATCCGGCATCGTGAAGAAGCAGCTGCGCCAAGTGCATGCCGACCCCCGCTGGCGCGTCAGCGAGCGTGTCGAATACAACAACAAGGGTCTGGTCATACGCGTTTACCGCGCGTATTTCGCCAACAGCCACGCCTACGTCAATGATCGCTCCATGCGCAAGCTGGGTCACAGCGATCGGCAATTGTATGACCCCCTCGGGCGTCCGACACAGACCTTCACCGCAGCAGGGTTCATGCGGCGTACCACCTATTGGGCCTGGTACACCGTCAATGAAGACGAAAACGACACCTATGAAGAGCTGAACGTCGCCCAGGTACCGACCAAAGAACCCTGACGGGTCAGGTATCGTCACAATTTTTTCGTAAACGCCAGACTTGCATGATGGGCCGCGGCGACGGCCCATTCATGTGCTCGTCAGGAGCGCCGGGCTGAACCCCAGGTCGAGGCAAGGGTGGTGTACCCGCGCCTGGCAAACGCCACGACAAAGCCGCGCCATTCGGTCAGTGATGCGATCAGGCCGCGGGCCGCCATGACAATCGTGCGAGTGCGAGGGCTTTGTGCGGCCTGGGGCAGGCCGGTCAGCGCAACGGCCAATGCCTCGACCCCAGTCGCGGCCCAGTACGTCCATACCTGATTGAACATTCTGCTCAGCCCGCCGTGCATCAGCGCGGCAGGGTCCGGCGCCTGCACGGTAAGGTCATGGGGATCGTGGGCGGCCGTGGAGCGACCGCTACGAATCATCGTTCCCATCGCCCCACCGTAGGCCTCGATTGCAGGTGACACATTGGGCTGCATCAGCGCTGGCACTTCCCCGCCGTATACCGCGTTGGCGACGGTTGCGACCGCGTACGCCGCCGTCGCGCCGGCAGTGCGGCCGACCCTGGCCCGCAGGGGCGTGCTGCCCCAGGATGCGCCGGTGCCGTGCCCACGCATGATCTGCTGCACCAGTTCCCTGGAGAGCGCGCGGACATGCCCGCTCAACCGCTGCACCGCCACAGGGTCCCAGCCTTCCTCGGTTTGAGCGCTCGGCGCGTCAAACTGGAGGGCATAAGCAGCGCCCACGAGGCCTGCCGAAATAGCACCGATAGGCGGCGCAAAGCGTGTCCAGTTACCGGCGATACCGGTGCTCATATGCATCGTGGCCAAGGCGTCCAACGTCGCGACGGTATAACGCAAGGCCTGATTACGTTCCGGCGTGGCCTCGATGTTGCTGAATATCGCCAGATCGACGCCTGTGGCAACTGCATTGGCGATGTAGGTGGATAAACCATCGCGAATCGCGGCCGACGAGGCGGCTTGTATCCGCGGGCGCATGATCCACCCTATGTTTGCGAGCCGGCGGGTAATGGAAAGCCTGCCCATTTGTTTGTCCCGGGGCGCCTCCAGGGCTGGCGTTGCGGCCAGCCCTTGCGCATCGACCCGGGTGACAGGGTTACCGCCCACCATGGCGTACAGATTCAAGCCATCGGCATCACCAGTCGGATCCGGATTGATCCAGCGGCACAGCCACGGTGCGTAATACCTGAAGCCGTAATAGGACAGCCCGCTGGCATCGCGCTCCTTGCCCGAATAACGGATAAACCTGTAACTCGCCTCGCTGGCGTTTTTCGCCGCCCACCACGCGGTCCCGCCGTAGGGGTAATAACTTTCCTGGCTGAGCAGTTGCGCCTGCTCGCCCAGCTCCAGGCTGCTGCTGCCCAAGTGGTCGGACAAGCCGTAACGGATCTGCGCGTCCTTGCGCTCCCCCGAGGGATGGCGATCCCAAACCAGGACGCGGACGGTGGTCGTACCGGCATCGAGGTTAAGCACATTCAGTTGCTCGCCCGTTGCGCTGTCATGGCGAATTTCCAACCCCGGCAAGTAGCGCACCTCGGCCGTATGCACCACGCCCCGGGCATGGGAGACCCGACGTTTGAGCAGACGCTGGCCGGTGGCGTCGTAGGCGTAGCGTTCTTCATCGTCGTTGCCATCCTGGCGCCGCACCTGCGTGCACCGCATCAGTTGATTGCGCACATCCCAGCCCATCGTGTGGTCGCCTGCCAACGCTTGCAGATTGCCGTTGCGGTCAAAACCCTGGCCCAACCCCGGCGCGGCCTGGCCATCGGCCCGTGGCAGAAAATGATTGCTGCCTGCGGCCACGTTCATCTGCCGCGTGAAGCCCGTGCCGCTGCTGGGCACGTGCTGCAACGCGAGCACATTGCCCGCGGCGTCATAGCTGAACCGCTGGGTGTAGCGACGCCATACGCTGTCGTCAGTCGAGCCAAACGCTACGCTCGCCGGTAACGCCGGGCCTCCAGTGCTGCCGGCCGTTTCGCGGCCGGTGGCCTTGGTCAGTTGCGATAAGGTGTCGTACTCATAGAGGCTGGTCGAACTGATTTGGGTATTGCTGGACCACTGCGTCGGCTGGGCAAGGTCGTCGATCCGCACGACGTTGCCTACGCCGTCATAGTCGTAGCGCAGGTCTTGCAGCACGGCGCCCGATGGCGCGGGCAGACGCGCAGTGATTTGCCGCAAGCGGCCATCGAACGCGCGGTATTGCATGGCGCGCACCACGCCGTTGCCGGCGCGTTCGCTGAGCACCTGGCCTGCGGCATTGTAACGGCGCTCGCCCAGCACCTGCTGACGTACGCCGCCTCTGGGCGTCACATGGATACTCGCCGGTTGGCCGTCAATGCCGTAGGCATAGTCGAAGCGATTGCCCTTGGCGTCCGTGTGATGCAGGCGTTCTCCCAGCGCGTTAAACCCAACGGATGTCTGGAACGTCTCGGGCTCCAGGCGCAGTTCGCGTTGCGCATCGGGCTGCGGCCAATCCAGCGCAGCACCCGCCAGCCTGAAGCGTCGGGTCTGCCGCACCACCTGGGCGTGCAGCCCATACAGCTCGTGGAACAACGAACCGCCGCCGTCATCGTGGCGAATCACCCGGCCGCAGCGATTGCGTGCAGCCTCTTCAGGCGAGGATGAGGCATAGGCCAGACGTTCGACGCACAGTGCTTGGGCGTCACCGGCCGCCTGTTCGAAGACGGCGACCGGCCGCAGACAGTGATCGTAGTGATGAGCCTGGTGCGCGCCGCGCCCATCCCACTCTTCCAGCAACTGCCCGGCTTCGCCCACCAGCGTCACCCGCCAGCCCGCGTCCACGCTGTCGGTGCGCAGCGCTTGTCCGCCCAGGCTATAGACCCTGCGTTGGTTGGGCGCAGTGTCGGGCTGGGAGCGTGACAACTGCAGCAAACGTGGGTCCCATTGCTCCATCAGCAAGCCGGTACGGCCAAACACCTGACGATGAATGCGTACCTGCGGCTCGTCTTCTGCACGTGCGCGGTGGTAGCCGATGTTGCGAACAATTAACCCACGCGGGTCGACCGCGGCCAGGGACGGCGTGTTTCGATGGACGGAATCAGACATGACCTCAAGACCTTATTGCTGAATAAGTAGTCCTGAAAGCCTAGGGATAGGGGGCGGAGCAAGGTGGTGCTGGAGGATGTTTTGTGTATCCGGGTACTGGCATCGCCTCGACCCGCTCGCGCGGGCCGAGGCTGCGCTCAATGCCCGCCGGCGCAGGTCGGCGAGGCCGGCGCTGCGTCGATGTTCGCCCATTCTTCAGGCGTGTAGGTATGAAGCGCCAGCGCATGAAACTCGCTCATCAGGTCACCCAGGCTGGCGTAGACCTTCTGGTGGCGCTTGACGCGATTGAGCCCCTCGAACTGCTGGCTGACCAGCACGGCCTTGAAGTGGGTCTGCAACCCACGGCTGTGCATGTGGCTCTCATCCAGCACGCTCAAGTGCTGCGGGCTCAGGGCGGCGAGTGCCGTTTCGATACGCTGTTGCATGGTCATTCCTGTTTACTTCTTCTTGGCCGGTGCGGCTGCCTTGGGCGCCAGCTCGTTGGTCATGTCTTCCAGCAGCTTGTTCACCACCGGCACGGCGCTTTCCAGCTTGGCCTGGGTCATCTGGGCCGATTGCTGGGTCAGTTGCGGCATTTTTTCCAGGACTTTCTTGCCCAGTGGCGACTGGTAGAAGGCAACCAGGTCCTTGAGCTCCGATTCGCTGAAGTTGGTGGTGTAGAGCTTGACCATGTCCGGCTTCAGCTTCGGCCAGCCGATAGCCTGGTCCAGAGCGGCATTGGCCTTGGCCTGGTAGCTGTCGAGGACCGACTGCTTGGCGGCAGGCGCCTTGGTCTGTTCGAAACGCTGGGCGAACATTTGTTGCACTTGCATGTACACCGGGGTACCCAGCTTGTCAGCGTGGGCCAGGGTAAGGAAGGCTTCGGCACTGGCGTTGTGGCTGGCGGTATCGGCAAAAACCTGGCCGCTGGCGCAAACCAGAGCAACCGCGGTACAGATGGCACGAAGACGAGTCATCGAGTTTCCTTTTCTAGCAGGCGAGGTAAGACCCCAAGGGCGCCCATTCTGCGCCTAAAAAACCTCGCGGCTCAACCCCAGGCCTTGTCGGGCCTTGTCGGGCCTGGTTTTGCGCGGTGCAAATCCGATGAAGCGTGTTTTTTGGAACCCACTGGGCCGATCACAGCCTAAACTGCGCAAACGAACCTGAAGGAGTGTGCCCGATGAGCCGTATCGAAACCGACAGCCTGGGAGACGTCCACGTCCCGGATGACGCTTACTGGGGCGCCCAGACCCAACGTTCGCTGGTGAACTTCGCCATCGGCGAACAGCGCATGCCCCTGGCGGTGCTGCATGCCCTGGCCCTGATCAAGAAGGCCGCCGCACGGGTCAACGACCGCAACGGCGACTTGCCCGCCGATATCGCCCGCCTGATCGAACAGGCCGCCGACGAAGTGCTCGACGGCCAGCACGACGACCAGTTCCCGCTGGTGGTGTGGCAGACCGGCAGCGGCACCCAGAGCAACATGAACGCCAACGAGGTGATCGCCGGCCGCGCCAACGAACTGGCCGGCAACAACCGCGGCGGCAAGAGCCCGGTACACCCCAACGACCATGTGAACCGCTCGCAAAGCTCCAATGACTGCTTCCCCACGGCCATGAGCATTGCCACCGTCAAGGCCGTGCACGAGCAGTTGCTGCCGGCCATCACCGTGTTGTCCGGTGGCCTGGCCGAGCTGGCGGCGCGGCATATGAAGCTGGTCAAGACCGGCCGCACGCACATGATGGATGCCACACCGATCACCTTCGGCCAGGAACTCTCGGCGTTCATCGCCCAGCTGGACTACGCCGAGCGCGCCATCCGCAGCGCCCTGCCCGCTGTGTGCGAGCTGGCCCAGGGCGGTACCGCCGTCGGTACCGGGCTGAACTCGCCCCATGGCTTCGGCGAGGCGATTGCCGCCGAGCTGGCGGCGCTGTCGGGCTTGCCGTTCGTCACCGCGCCGAACAAGTTCGCCGCCCTCTCCGGCCACGAGCCGCTGGTGACCCTGCACGGGGCACTGAAAACCCTCGCCGTGGCGCTGATGAAACTCGCCAACGACCTGCGCCTGCTGGGCTCGGGCCCGCGCGCCGGGCTGGCCGAAGTCAAGTTGCCGGCCAACGAACCAGGCAGCTCGATCATGCCCGGCAAGGTCAACCCCACCCAGTGCGAAGCGCTGTCGATGCTGGCCTGCCAGGTACTGGGCAACGACGTGACCATTGGCATTGCCGCAAGCCAAGGGCACCTGCAGTTGAACGTGTACAAACCGGTGATCATCCACAACCTGCTGGAATCGATCCGCCTGCTGGCCGATGGCTGCAACAACTTCCAGGAACACTGCATCGCCGGCCTTGAGCCGGACGCCGAGCAGATGGCCGAACACCTGGAGCGGGGGCTGATGCTGGTGACCGCGCTCAACCCGCATATCGGTTATGACAAGTCCGCGCAGATCGCCAAGAAGGCCTATGCCGAAGGGCTGACCCTGCGTGAAGCGGCACTGGCGCTGGGCTACCTCACTGATGAGCAGTTCGACCAGTGGGTACGCCCGGAGAATATGCTGGAGGCTGGGCACTAAAAGCCCAAGGCAAGTGTAAATGTGGGAGGGCAAGCCCTAATGCCCGTCAGTTAAGGCGAACCCGCACCTGTGGCGAGGGAGCTTGCTCCCGCTGGACTGCGCAGCAGGCCCATTGTTTGGGGCCGCTTCGCGGCCCAGCGGGAGCAAGCTCCCTCGCCACAGGTTACTTCTCGCTTGTGCTGTTTCTTAACTGACTGGCATTAGGGCTTGCCCCCTCCCACATTTCGATCGAAATCATGCAGCCATGCGCAATCGCCGAGCTTTGAGCCCGGCAATCAGCGACGGCGCCAGCGCCACCATCGCCGAGCCGATCACCACCACCAACGCACCGAAATACCCCAGGGCATTGATCTCTTCGGCCTGCACAAAATCAGGCCACAGCCACGCCGCCACCGCCACCGCGACAAAGGTTACCAACGGCGTCAGGGCCAGCGTCGCACTCACCCTCGATGCCTCCCAATGGGCCAGCGCCTCAGCAAACGCGCCGTAGGCCACCAGGGTATTCATGCAGCACGCCAGCAGCAGCCAGCCTTGCAGCGGACTCAGTTGCAGCGCCTCCAGCGGGTGCGCCCAGGGCGTGAGCAACACGGCGCAAAACAGGTAGATCACCATCATCACCTGCAACGAATTCCACACCGTCAGCAACTGCTTCTGGCCCAGGGCATAGAACACCCAGATGGTGGTCGCCAGCAGCACCGTCAGCACGCCGGCGGTGTAGGTGCCCATGGATGTGAGCAGTTCCACCAGGCGCTGGTTGAAGAACAGCCCGAAGCCGACGATCAGCACCATCAGACCCACGCCCTGCCCCAGGCTGAAACGCTCCCTGAACACGAACACACTGGCGACCATCAGAAAAATCGGCCCCATCTGCACCACCAGTTGCGCGGTGCCGGGGCTGAGCATTTTCAGGCCCACCAGGTACAACACGTAATTGCCGACCAGCCCGCACACGGCCATCGCCACCAGCCAACCGCCTCTGGGGCCGAGCACCTTGGGACTGGGCAAGCGCCGGGTCGCCGCGAGATAAACAAACAGGCAACTGCCGGCCACCATCAGGCGAAACCAGGTGACCGTGATCGGGTCCATCACCTGCAGCACCTGTTTGAGTTTGATCGGCAGAATGCCCCAGAGCAGCGCGGTCAGCAGGGTCAGGAAAAAACCATAGACCCAGCGGCCCGAAGAAATATGCATGAGTGCCCCAGATGCCAGAGGAAGTGGAACCGGCATTCTAGGGGCACGCAGTGGGCTTTGGGTATCACCGTGTTCAGGGCACGCCCATCACCAGCACCCCGCTGCCGGTGATGGGGCCGGCGGCCGGCAACGAGCCCGCTCGCCGGACCAGGGAAAACGTCACGTCGTCCGCGCCCGTGCTGTTGGTGATGCGGGTCAGGAACGAGCCGTTGACCTGTACGGGAACGCCCCCGCGCACAAGGGCCGTGCCCACGTCGGCATTGGTCATCAGCAGCAGGCGTGAATCGAACGCGGTGCGGGTACCCTTGTAGGTGATGGTGATCGGTGTATTGATCCCGCCATCCGGGCACGAATAGGTGAGCCTGCGGTTGCTGACGACGGAAGACGTCAGCGGGTCGGTGCCGATGGCACGCTGGTGCACGTTGCCGAAGTTGATCTCGATGGGGTTGTTGTTGTTGATCGTGCAGGTTGAAGGCGAGACGGAAAAGTTATTGGCGGCGATGTAGGTGAGCGCGAGGAGCGTGCTGCTGGTGTTGTAGTTGTTTGTCTGACGCAGGCGCAGCACGCCGAGATTGTCTCCTATTCGAACGTCGATAGGGTTCGTCGGGTTGTTGCGTATCAGAATGTAGGGCGTTACATCAATGGGCACGCCCACCCCGTTATTGGGCATGCCCGCCAAATGGATGTCATACGGTACCGGTGTGTTCAGGTAGGCACCGCTGATTCGCAAGCCTGTGCCCTGGTTGGCAAATTTTGGTCCGGGCGTCCACGGAGCACCGGCCTGAATCGCGGTCCTCCAGTAGTCCATGAACGTCGGATAAGGCTGGCCCGGCGTGAACCGGCACTCCAACCGCGCGCCCTCAAGGAAGATACGGGAGTTGTCCGAACCCGGTTGCACCGTGACAGGCACCTGCAGATTCAGCGTGCCGCCCGCCCCTACATGCACCCATCCCCCGCCATTCACGCGGCAATCGGCGGCTGACACAACGGTACTGGCACCGGCCGATACAAGAAGCGCCAAGGCGCCAAATAGTCGTTTCATCTTGTTCTCTCGTTGCTCTGCTCTACCCAGACAAGCGCTATGGATAGTCCAGGGTAAAAGTGGAGGTCACCGTGTACGCACCGTGCCCGATGGTTTGATTGTTGAGGGCGGTCGGCTCGCCCTGCACATACGCCTTGAGTTCAATGGCGTTGCTGCCGTCGCTCAACACCTGCTTGTCGCTGACGGTATTGAGGGGCAAGGGTTTATCGCCCAACGTCTCGATGCCGATGCCAATGCCCGAGGCGCCGCTGCCCGCGTCCAGTGCGAGCAAACCGGGAAGCTCTCTGTTCTGCGCGCCGCCGAACGTGATGGTCACTGAGTTGCCGATCGTGGTATCGCAGTCCTCCAGGTGCAGCTTGAAACGCTTACCCACCGAGCGCGTGTTGAGATAGAGGTGCTTGCTGGTAAGGTCCCAGAGTTCCAGCGCGATGGCTTCGTCGCCGGGGCGAAGGGTGCAGGCTTCTTCAACCAGATTGCCTTTGAAACTCAGGTTGTCCGCCGCGTACCCCATGGGTATCAGGCCGACGATGAACAGCAGCGCCAGGCCGTGCTTTTGAACCCGTTGATATCGCATCGATTCAGCTCCCTACTGGTATTCGGCCAATAACGTGGCCACCGCCGTGAATCGGGCGGGCGGCAGCGTTGCACCGGGCTGTTGCACCGGCACCACTTCCAATGTCGGCGGTGACGACAGGGTGATAGTGAGCGGCGTGTTGAGTGAAAACGGCCGGTTGTTCTGAAACAGCCGGATGCCCAGCGCGGGCACGCTGGTCTGCACGGCTGCAGCGTCGAACGCGGTGGGGGTGCCGTTGACACTCAACTTCAATTGCCAGGGCAGCGTGTCGGTGCCGCAGTTGATCGCGTAGCCGACCCCTCTGCGATACCTCACGCCATCGACGCGCTTTACCCCGACATCGCCGAAGTCGACTTCAATGGTGTTGCCCGCGTCGATGGTGCAAGGGGGCGGCTCATTCAACGTGCCGCTGAACGTCACGTTGGCCGACGCGCCACTGCACAGGCCGATGGCCCACAGGGCGAACAACGCTCGCGGCTGCCAAGCTCTCATGGGTCATTCCTCTTGTTATCAGTCGCCGTTGTATGGGTCGCTATCATTGGTAGTCGACCACCAGGGTCGCGGTGGCATCGAAGGCTCCGCCGGTCAGCTTGCTGCCCGCACGTTTGACCGGCACTGCCTGCACCACGGGAAAGTTGGGATAGGTGAAGTTCACCGCCGTGTTCAGCGGCCAGTCAGCGCCGTTCACAAACAGTTTTACCCCAAGGTCCGCCTTGCGGGTCGCCAGTGAACGGCTGTCAAACGATGCCCCTGTGCCCTTGAGTTCCAGGGTCAACGCGTTGCTGAACGGGGCGCTGCAGGTGACGGTATACGGTACGTCGCGACGGTAATTGACTCCGTCGACCCGTGATGTCAGCAGATCATTGCCAAACGGCACATCGAGCGTGCTGCCACCGTTGATGACACACGGCGGGGGCGCGATGATCACTGCGCGAATGGTCAAACTGGTCTGGGCCTGCACGCCCTGGCTGACCGCCAGCAACACACCGCCGGCGATCAAGCCGATTGATTTAGCCATCGTTGAACCCTTAGTCATAATTGAGCCTGACATCCACCACGGCCCTGAATGCCCCGCTGGTCAACGGCGCGGCGGTGCGCGTGGGACGCACATTCCAGGTCTGGGTATTGCGGCCCACGGGCAAAAACAACGGCTGGCCGCGCGTGCCCAACTGCACGTCACGGCCCAGCGCATCAGTCAACTGCAGGCCCATGCCGGTAATGCCCTGTACCCTGACCAGACGCGGATCATCGGCATCGGCGGGTGCGTTGAACGTGACCGACAGCACCGGTTGGTAGGCACTCCAGGTCAGGTTCCCCGTACGCTCATTGCGTATTCGGCCGGCGGTGCGCAGACAATCGGTGAACCGCAACTGAAAGGCTTTGGCGGTCGCCTGGTCGCCAGGGCGTTGCAACTGGCTGGTCGACACGGCATCCAGGTCGACGGTCTGGTGCAGGGACGTCATGTCCAGACTGCAGGGCGACTCATGCATGGACCCGAGCACGTTCAGCATGCCGCTCATGCCCTCGATATCTTCTTCATCTTCGGCATGGGCGCCCGCCGCCAAGACCCACAACAGGCCGCCCAGGACCTTCACTTTTTGCGACTTCATGGCGTTCTCCAGCAGCATCACTCATTGGCCGGCGCGGCCTGCCGGTTCACTGTGCAAGTGTCGCCACTGCAGGAGAACGCCAGCAGCGGGCGGCCGCCGTAATCGTTGACATAGGCCAGATAGGGGCTTGTACCCAGCTCCCTGGCCGTGGCGCCCAAGGTCAAGGCACCTTTGGGCGGCACCATCAGTGGGGCAAAACCCGGCACGGTTTTGCCGTCCTTGCTGCTGCGCGCATCCACCAGGGTCACGTAGTACGGCGTCGGGTTATTGACCCGGTACTGATCGCCCTCACGGGTCAGCGTCAGCTTTTCCTGCCAGGGGTTGGACAAGTCCTGCTGACTCGGCGCAATGGCTTGCGGACGGTAGAACAACTTGATCCGGGTTTGCAGGGCAATCTGCAGGGTGTTGGACTTGTCGCTGCGCGGCGGAATCTCCCTGAGGTTGAAGTAGTAGACCGTTTCCCGATCCTGCGGCAGCGACTTGGCCGCCGGCAACGCCTGCACTTTCACCTGGCTTTGCTTGCCCGGCTCCAATCGCTGGACCGGTGGCAGTACGATCAACGGCGAGGTGATTTTTGTGCCGGTTTCATCTTCGATCCAGCCCTGGGCCAGATACGGCAGTTGGGTGTTGTTGTTGGTGATGTTCACGCTAGTGGCGTCTTTGCCGCCGTCGAAAATCACGCGGGTACGGTCCAGGCCCACCGCAGCGTTGGCGCACTGGCTCACGCCCAGGGCCAACAGCACGAAGGCCGGAAAAGTGGAACAGGTGGTCGGTTTCATGAAGCTGTGTTCTCCGTATCGTTAGGCTTGCCGGTCAGCCCGGCGGGCTCGGGCAAGGTTGAGTCAGCGGCGACCACCTGGCAGCGCAGTTGCAGGGCGTCGGTCAAGCCATCGGCAGGCAAGGTGACAGGCAGCGTAAGCACGCAGCGCTCGCCGCCCCCCCAACTGACGGTCATCTGTTCGCCGGCCTGGATGCCGCTGAGGTAGACATGCCCACCGTCATTGACAATGCCGGTGTCCTGTTGCTTGAGGTTCTTCACCGTCGCGCCGAAGGGCGGCGAACTGCCATCCGCCAGGCGCACCACCGCCATGGCCTTCTCACCGGCAATCACGTCCAGCGAGCGATAACCGATCGCGCCTTCGGTGAGCGTCAGCTGCGTGACCGAACGCGTGGCTTCGACGTTGCTCGGCAAGCGCTCCAGATCAACACTGGCGGCGGTACGCTGGTAACTGCTGATGTCCGATATCACCGCCTTGCCGAAGGCATTGCTGCGGGTCGGCGCGCCATAGCCGCGTACCGGCACATCGGGCACGCCCGCCGTATCGACCATCAGCCGAGTGCCGCCGGTGCTGGTGGTTCGGTGAAGCGCAGCGCCCTGAGCCGTGAGCGTCGCACCGCCGCGTGCAGAGACACTGAGGCTGCTGGAGCCGCCCTGCTGTCGGCTGGCGCTCACGTCAATATCGGCGTGGTCGCCCATGTGGCTCAGGTAGCCGCTGGCCGAGGTATCGCTCGCACTGAGCTGGTAGCTGTTGCGCTCATCGAGACGATCGCTGTAGCGCGTGGCAAGGTTGTTGTTGCCGGCGGCTCGGCTGGCGTCCAGCGAGAGCGTGCCGGTGCGCCCCAACGGCAGGCTGACCGTCAGCGCCATGCCGTTATCCCTGTAGTTATATTCCTGGGTGCGGTACGTGTTCAGGGACAGGCTCATGTTCTTGACCGAGCCCACGTTGAAATAGCGCGACAGCGACAGGTTCCAGCGATGGGTGTCCGGCCGGTCCCAGTAGGTTTGCTTGTTGTAGCTGGCGTAGACGGTGGCGCCCAGGTCACGAAACTGCTTGTTGAGCGTTACCGTATACAGCGCCTTGCTGCCGCCGATCGGCTTCCAGCTCTCGTTGGGGTCGCGATAATCCCCACGTCCGCCGAGTTCGCCGTTCAACCCGTAATGCCGAGCATCCAGGTATTCACTCATGCTCAGGAAGTTCTTCTCGGAAAAGCGGTAACCGGCGAACGTCACCTGGCTGTCGTACTGCTCGAAGTTCTTGGAATATTGAAGGCGATAGGATTTACCCGAGAGCGTCTCGTTCCACACGTTGGCATGGGACTGGGTGACGTCCAGCGAGACGGCGCCGAACGCCAACAGGTCCCGACCGGCGCCCACGGACAACGCCCGATAGTTGTTATCGGCAATACCGCCACCGAACAACGACCAGCCATTGCTCACGCCCCAGGAAAACTCTCCGGTACCGAAGAAAGCGCCGTCGGAGCCGTACTGAAGATTGGACGGCCGCCCGCTCGCCAGCTTGTAACGGACCTGGCCCGGGCGCGTCAGGTAGGGCACACCGGCCGTATTGAGCTGGAAGGTCTGGACCGAACCGTCCTGTTCTTCCACCCGCACATCGAGCTTGCCGGTCACCGCATCATTGAGGTCCTGGATGCGAAAGGGCCCCGCCGCCACCAGGGTCTCGTAGAGCACACGGCCCTGCTGGCTGATGATGACTTTCGCGTTGGTCTTGGCCACCCCGACAACTTCCGGCGCGTAACCGCGCAAGTTGGGCGGCAGCTGGCTCTGATCCGAGTTGAGCGAAGCACCGGTGAAACGGAAGCTGTCGAACAGGTCCGAATACAGGTAGCTCTCCCCCACCACCAGGCGCGCCTTCAATGCCGGGATAGCGCGATACGCGTAGTAACGGCTCCACTCCAGCTTTTGCGGCCCGGCCGCTTCCTGCCGCCCATCTTCCACGCGGCCCTGCCAATCGGCCCGCAGGCGCCAGGCGCCGGCATTGGCGCCAACGGTGCCGTTGCCACTGAGGTTTTTGCGCTGGCCGTCGTTCTTCTGGTAGTTGGACTGCGCCGTCAGGCTGTAGTCCAGCAGCAGCCCCGGCACCCCTTCATCCCATCGCGAAGGCGGGTCCCAATTGAGCGCGTTGTATTCGAGGTAAGCCTGGGGCAGGTTGATGCTCAGGGTCGAGGTGGCCAGATCACCACTGACCTCCATGCCGGGCAAGCTGGCGATATCCAGGCACTCGCCGTCCTTCCACCATGCAAGTTTGCCGGCTTCGGATGCTTTCAGGCCCAGTTGCTCGACCAGACCGTGCGACAAACAGGCCTGGCTGCCTTTGGGATCGTTATCAGGGGGATGGAATGTCACCGATTGCTCAGGCAAAGGCTGGGCATTGAGCTGCACCGCCATCGAGTAAGTGCCTGGCAGAATGAATCCGCTGCGCGCAAATTGAGACAGGTCAATATTGGTGCGATCACTCAGATCCAGAACGTCGGTATTGAACTCGATATCGCCTGCGCCTATTGCAGTGCCCGCCAGCGACATCAACCCGCCAAACAGTCCCGGGCGGAGCGTATTTTTGATTTTCGACGTATTCAACATGCAAGGCTGTCCATCAGTGTTCAAAAGTATTCCAACTTGAACCGCACCGCGGCACGGTGAGCGCCCACCACCAATGGCAAGCCGTTGCCGACCAGGTAAAACCGGTAGTTGAGCGTCATGTCGCCCTCAGCCAGCGGCACCGGGGCCATGCGTTGCCCCGGCAGGCTTTCCTCACCGGCGGCGTCCACAATGTGCAAGGCAACCCCCTGGGATGCGCCGAAGACCGCGAAGGACAGCCCGGCCCTGTCGGTGGGGCCATCGAACGTCACGCGCATGTGCTCCCAGTCAGGCAGGGTTTCACCTGGGCGCGACGGGTCCGGACGGGTCAACGTGCAATTGACCAGGCGCAACTGGAAGGGATGGTCTTCACCCCGCGTGTTGCGCAAGAGTCGGCCAACCGGTTCGGGTGGCATCTCGATGGTTTGGTCGATACTGGCCAGTTCCAGCCCACAGGCGGAGTCAATCACTTGACCTGCGAGCAGCACGACCCCATCGCCTTGCGAGGACGCCTGGGCAACCACGCAAGGGCTGATGAACGTCGTCAATGAAGAGGCGATAGCCAGACGTATGAATGTGTTCACCTGGATCTCCCGTCAGCGTCCCCCGCCACACCAAGTGGCGGGGGTAAAAACTTACTGATAAGCCAAGGTGAAATTGGTGACCGCGCTGAAGTCACCCGGAATGATCGGGGCCGTGGCGGCGCCTTGTACGTAGGCACCGAACTCCAGCGTGTTATTGCCCACGGCGATGATTTGCGGGGCGGTCGGCTCCCCCAACTTAACCAGCGCGCCACCGTGAGTCATCATGATGCCCACGCCACCCGCACCGCCGACCGTACCGATCGCACCCGGCACCGCGTTGGAGGGCGCGCCGGTGAAGGTGGTCGTGACGGTGTTGTCAGTCAGGCCGGTCAGGTCGCAACCTTCCAGCTCGATCAGCACGCGTCGGGCCTCGGACTTGCCACCCGATTGCAGCTGATGCTTGGCTATCGCCCCCAGGCGAACGGTTTGATCAACGGAGTCAGGCTTGATGGAACAAGCGCCTGAATGCACCGACCCCAGGAACGTGATCGTTCCATCCGTCGCGTGCGCCATCGACATCGAACCCGCCAGCAGACCGACAGACAACAGCACAGTTTTCATTTTGGTTTTCATCTACAGTTTCCCACTTAACAAGTGTCATTAAGAAGCCTTGCCACCGGTTGGCACGGGCTGATTAAAAGAGCGGTATGACCAATGCTTCGAGGGGTTGCTCCTGCCTTGCCTTTCCAACTTTTTGTATTGCATTTCAGGACCACGCTCAACGCCGGGCAAGTGTCCGCTTCACACTTGAAGAAGTAAGCCAGCTGTTTCTTTTAACGATGTAGCCTTTGCATATAAAGGCTTGCAGGAAAATTATGGCAATTTGCCAAAACTTTGAAATTGGCTGAAGGAATTGGACTACATGCAAGTTAATGCTAATAATTCAGCGCCAGATATGTCCGTAAGAATATGACTACAGGCACTTATAAAACAATGAAACTTGCGGAGGATTTGCAACTAAGCATTTAGCCGCCGAGTACTGAATACTGCGCAACGGCAAACAAAAGAAAGGGGAGCAAAGCTCCCCCTGTGACACGCGCGGCAACCGTCAAACCATTCAGCGCACCGCTTCAAACAACCCGGTTGCGCCCATCCCGCCGCCCACGCACATGGTGACGATGCCATAGCGTAAATCGCGCCGTTGCAGCTCACGCACCAGATGCCCCACCTGCCGCGACCCGGTCATGCCGAACGGATGGCCGATGGCGATAGAACCGCCGTTGACGTTGTATCGGGCATTGTCGATGCCCAGGCGATTGCGCGCATACAGGCACTGCGAGGCAAACGCTTCGTTGAGCTCCCATAGGTCGATGTCCGCCACCTGCAGGCCCTTGGCCTTGAGCAGCTTGGGCACCGAGAACACCGGGCCGATGCCCATTTCGTCCGGCTCGCAGCCAGCCACGGTGAACCCGCGAAAAAACGCCTTGGGCTTGAGCCCCAGCGCCAGGGCTTTTTCCAGGCTCATCACCAGGGTCATCGACGCGCCGTCGGACAGCTGCGACGAATTGCCGGCGGTCACCGAGCCGTCTTCGGCAAACACCGGTTTGAGGCCACTGAGGCTGGCCAGGGTGGTGTCGGGTCGATTGCAGTCGTCGCGGTCGACCACGCCGTCGAGCACTTGCACCTGGCCGGTGGCTTTATCTTCAACGCGGTACTTGACCGCCATCGGCACGATTTCATCGTCGAACAGGCCATCAGCCTGGGCCTGGGCCGTGCGCTGCTGGCTTTGCAGGGCGTACAGGTCCTGGTCTTCACGGCTGACGTGGTAGCGCCGCGCAACGATTTCGGCGGTCTGGCCCATGGGGAAGTAAATGCCCGGTACCTGCTCTGTAAGCAGCGGATTGATCAGGTGATCGGTGTTGACGCTTTTCATGGTCAGGCTGATGGATTCAACGCCGCCGGCGACGATGATGTCGCTGCACCCCGAAGCAATCTGGTTGGCGGCGATGGCAATTGCCTGCAAGCCCGATGAACAGAAACGGTTGAGCGTCATGCCCGCCGTACCGGTGCCCAGTTGGGACAGCACCGCCACATTGCGCCCGATGTTGTAGCCCTGAGCGCCTTCGTTGGAGCCGGCGCCGACGATGCAGTCTTCCACTGTTGTCGGGTCGATACCATTGCGGCTCAACAGCGCGTTGACGCAATGGGCCGCCATGTCATCAGGGCGGGTCTGGTTGAACTTGCCCCGAAAGGATTTGGCCAGGCCGGTTCGCACGCTATCGACGATCACTACTTCACGCATGGGGCTACCTCGATCTTGTGGTTGTGAACCGAGGATAGAGCGGGCCCTGGGTGATCGCGATGATCATTCACTGCATGGATGCAAAAGCATGAGGCCGGTAGGCGGTCTATACGATCGTTCCCACGCGTGGGAACGATCAACTGGCCTGAGTGAATGAGTCAACCTGTGGGAGGGGGCTTGCCCCCGATGGCTGTGTATCACTCAGCACATTCGCAGCTGACCCACCGCTATCGGGGGCAAGCCCCCTCCCACATTTGATTTAGGTTGACTCACAATAGGATCGTACGATCATTCCCACGCTCCCGCGTGGGAATGCAGCCCGTGACGCTCTGCGTCACCCGTGCGCAATTGCCGAAACTGGCAGCGCTGGCGGAACGCGGAGCGTCCCAAGAGGCATTCCCACGCAGAGCATGGGAACGATCAACTGGCCTGAGTGAATGAAGTCAACCTGTGGGAGGGGGCTTGCCCCCGATGGCTGTTTATCACTCAGCACATTCGCAGCTGACCCACCGCTATCGGGGGCAAGCCCCCTCCCACATTTGGTTCGCGTGGTCAGGTAACACGCGCCAGGCAATACGATCGTACGATCATTCCCACGCTCCCGCGTGGGAATGCAGCCCGTGACGCTCTGCGTCACCCGTGCGCAATTGCCGAAACTGGCAGCGCTGGCGGAACGCGGAGCGTCCCAAGAGGCATTCCCACGCAGAGCATGGGAACGATCAACTGGCCTGAGTGAACGAGTCAACCTGTGGGAGGGGGCTTGCCCCCGATGGCTGTGTATCACTCAGCACATTCGCAGCTGACCCACCGCTATCGGGGGCAAGCCCCCTCCCACATTTGGTTCGCGTGGTCAGGTAACACGCGCCAGGCAATACGATCGTACGATCGTTCCCACGCTCCCGCGTGGGAATGCAGCCCGTGACGCTCTGCGTCACCCGTGCGCAATTGCCGAAACTGGCAGCGCTGGCGGAACGCGGAGCGTCCCAAGAGGCATTCCCACGCAGAGCATGGGAACGATCAACTGGCCTGAGTGAATGAAGTCAACCTGTGGGAGGGGGCTTGCCCCCGATGGCTGTGTATCACTCAGCACATTCGCAGCTGACCCACCGCTATCGGGGGCAAGCCCCCTCCCACATTTGATTTAGGTTGACTCACAATAGGATCGTACGATCGTTCCCACGCTCCCGCGTGGGAATGCAGCCCGTGACGCTCTGCGTCACCCGTGCGCAATTGCCGAAACGTGCAGCGGTGGCGGAACGCGGAGCGTCCCAAGAGGCATTCCCACGCAGAGCATGGGAACGATCAACTGGCCTGAGTGAATGAGCCCCCTCCCACATTGGACGGTGGTTGACCAGCAATTCGCAATCAACCTTGAAGGGTTATTTCTTTTTCTTCTTGTCGTGCTTGTCGCTCTTGGCAAACGCGTCTTCCAGCGCCCGGTTGAGGGTGCGCAGTACCTTGACCCGCGCCCAGCGCTTGTCATTGGCTTCGATGAGGGTCCAGGGCGCGATTTCGGTGCTGGTACGGTCGACCATGTCGCCGACGGCGGCACGGTAATCGTCCCACTTGTCGCGGTTGCGCCAGTCGTCTTCGGTGATCTTGAAACGCTTGAAAGGGATTTCTTCACGCGCCTGGAAACGCTGCAGCTGAGTTTCCTTGTCGATGGCCAGCCAGAACTTGACCACGATCACCCCGGCATCACGCAGTTGTTCTTCGAAGTCATTGATCTCGCCATAGGCGCGCATCCAGTCGGCCGGGGTGCAGAAGCCTTCGATGCGTTCCACCAGCACCCGGCCATACCAGGAGCGGTCGAACACGGTGAACAGGCCGCGAGCCGGGATCTTCTGCCAGAACCGCCACAGGTACGGCTGGGCGCGCTCGTCTTCACTGGGCGCGGCAATGGGCACGATGTGATACTGGCGCGGGTCCAGCGCGGCCGCCACGCGTCGGATCGCCCCGCCCTTGCCGGCCGCGTCGTTGCCTTCGAACACGCTCACCAACGCGTGCCTGCGCATGCGTTTGTCGCGCATCAGGCCGGAGAAGCGCGCCTGTTCGGTAATCAGTTGTTCTTCGTAATCGTCCTTGTCCAGGCGCAGGGACAGGTCGAGGCTGTCGAGCAGGCTTTTCTCGTCCACCGACGCAATCAAGGGCGCCGGGTTCATGCCGCTGGCCTTGCCCTTGGGCAGCTTCAAGGCGTTCTGCAAGCCCTCGAGCAAAATCTTGCCCACGGTAAGCCCACGGTAATGGGGGTCGACACCTTCGATCACATGCCACGGCGCGTAGTCGCGGCTGGTGCGGCGCAATACGCGTTCGCCGAAATGCACAAACTTGTCGTAGGTCGCCGACTGCTGCCAATCCAGCGGGCTGATGCGCCAACTGTGCAGCGGGTCATCGGCCAGCGCCTTGAGCCGCGCCTTCATCTGTTTCTTGGACAGGTGGAACCAGAACTTGAAGATCAGCGCCCCTTCATCGCACAGCATCTTTTCCAGACGCTCGGCCCCGGCAATGGCCTGGTCCAGACGCGCGTCCTTGATGCGCCCGTGAACCCGGCTCTGCAACATCTGGCTGTACCAGTTGCCGAAGAAAATCCCCATGCGCCCCTTGGCCGGCAGATGCCGCCAGTAGCGCCAGGCCGGTGGGCGCGCCAGTTCCTCGTCGGTCTGCTGGTCGAAGGTGCGCACCTCGATCAGGCGCGGGTCCATCCACTCGTTGAGCAGCTTGACCGTCTCGCCCTTGCCGGCGCCCTCGATGCCGTTGATCAGGATGATCACCGGGAAGCGCTTTTGCTGTTGCAGCTCGTACTGCACTTCCAGCAAGGCTTCGCGCAGGGCGGGCACTTCGGCCTCAAAGGTGTCTTTGTCAATGGCGTGACCGATTTCGGCGGATTCGAACATGGGCTGCTCCGTTTCAAGATGGCTCAAGACTAGCGGATTGGGCAGCAACGCGCGGAGGGAAATTCCACCGATGCGTGCCGTGGGTCAATTCCAGGCCTGTCGATCGGCTAGAATGGCCGCCTAGTGTTTGCCCGCTGTCTATTTATGAGCCGCCCATGACCCCCATCGCCCACGCCCAGCTCGACTGGGACGACCACGGCCGCCCGCATTCGCGGATGTTCGACGACGTGTATTTCTCCGACCAGTCGGGCCTTGAAGAAACCCGTTATGTGTTCCTGCAACAGAACCGTTTGCAGGAGCGCTTCGCTGCGTTGCCCGTGGGTGGGCGGCTGGTCATCGGCGAAACCGGCTTCGGCACCGGCTTGAATTTTCTATGCGCCTGGCAGCTGTTCGATCAACACGCGGTGGCCGGAGCACGCCTGCATTTTGTCAGCGTGGAGAAATACCCGCTGAGCCACGCCGACCTGCAACGCGCCCTCGCCCTCTGGCCTGAACTCCAAACCTACGCCGAAGCGCTGCTGGCCCAGTACGTCGCCATTCACCAAGGTTTCCAGCAGTTGGTGCTGGACAATGGTCGCGTGACCCTGACGCTGTTGATCGGCGATGCCTTGGAACAATTGCCGCACCTGGATGCCCAGGTCGACGCCTGGTTTCTCGACGGCTTCGCCCCGGCGAAAAACCCGGACATGTGGACCGCCGAGCTGTTCGCCGAGCTGGCGCGCCTGGCGGCACCGGGCTCGACCATCAGCACCTTCACCAGCACCGGGTGGGTAAGGCGCTTGATCAATGCCGCCGGCTTCAAGATGAAACGCATGCCGGGCATCGGCCACAAATGGGAGATCCTGCGCGGCGAGTTTCTCGGCTGGCCCGAACACGCGCCGCCGCCCGCCGTGACCGCGCCGTGGTTCGCGCGGCCAGCACCTGCGCCCGGTGAACGCCGAGCGCTGGTGATCGGCGGTGGGCTGGCCGGTTGCTGCACCGCAGCGAGCCTCGCGGCGCGGGGCTGGCAGGTGTGCCTGCTGGAACGCCACGATGCCCTGGCCCAGGAAGCCTCCGGCAACCCCCAGGGCGTGCTGTACCTGAAGCTCTCGGCCCATGGCACGGCGCTGTCGCAATTGATTGTCAGCGGTTTTGGCTACACGCGCCGGCTGCTTGAGCATTTGCAGCGCGGGGTGGATTGGGACGCCTGCGGCGTGCTGCAACTGGCGTTCAATGCCAAGGAGGCCGAACGCCAGGCGCAACTGGCCGAGGCGTTCGCGCCGGGTCTGCTGCACCGCGTAGATGCAACCCAGGCGCAGGCCCACGCCCAGATTCCACTGGACACGGGCGGGCTGTTTTTCCCCGAGGGCGGTTGGGTCCATCCGCCTGCGCTGTGCCAGTGGCAGGCCCGCCATCCCGGCGTGCAAGTGCGCCTGCATGAGGAGGCGCTGACGTTGCAACGCATTGACGGCCAGTGGCAGGCCTACAACGGCGAGACGCTGGTGGCGAGCGCGCCGGTGGTGGTTCTCGCCGGTGCCGCCGAGATCAAGCGCTTTGCCTTCAGCGCCGCGCTGCCGCTCAAGCGTATTCGCGGGCAAATCACCTGCCTGGCGCAAACCGCCGCCAGCCAAGCGTTGAGCACGGTGGTCTGCGGCCAGGGCTACGTCGCGCCGGCACGGCTGGGCGAACACACCCTGGGCGCCAGTTTCGATTTCAACAGCGACGATCTGACGCCCACCCTCGCCGAACACGCCGATAACCTGGCGATGCTGCGGGAAATTTCCCCGGCCTTGCTGGACGCCCTGCACCCTGAAGGCGAGCCGCTCGACACCCTGGCGGGCCGCGCGGCGTTTCGCTGCACCAGCCCCGACTACCTGCCTATCGTCGGCCCGCTGGCCGATGCCACCGCGTTTGCCCAGGCGTACGCCGTATTGGCCAGGGATGCACGCCAGGTACCCGATACGCCGTGCCCGTGGCTGGACGGCGTGTACATCAATAGCGGCCACGGTTCTCGCGGATTGATCACCGCACCATTATCGGCGCAACTGCTGGCGGCATGGCTGGATAACGAGCCCTTGCCCGTGCCCCTGAGCGTGGCCCAGGCCTGTCATCCGAACCGCTTCGCCTTGCGCGAATTGATTCGCGGCAAATCGCGCACGGCATCCTGAGCGCCGGGGGAGAAATGCGGCGTGCGCCATTAATAAAAGTCCACTTATAACTTATCGTTCTAAAACTCCGGCGTTGTGCCTGGGGTCAGTTTCTGAGTAAGCGCCCTTTTGGTGCGTATTGAGTATTGACCCTCCCCAACGGAAAAACCGGTAAGGAACTTATGTGTGGATTAGCTGGCGAGTTACGCTTTGATCATCAACCTGCCGACCTGGCAGCTGTGGAACGCATCACGCATCACCTCGCCCCTCGTGGCCCCGACGCCTGGGGCTTCCATGCCCAAGGGCCGATTGCCCTGGGCCATCGCCGCCTGAAAATTATGGACCTGTCGGACGGCTCCGCCCAACCGATGGTCGACGCCCAACTGGGCCTGTCCCTGGCGTTCAACGGCGCGATCTATAACTTCCCGGAACTGCGCCAAGAGCTCGAAGCCCTGGGCTATGCCTTCTATTCCGGCGGCGACACCGAAGTGCTGCTCAAGGGCTATCACGCCTGGGGCGAAGCGCTGCTGCCCAAGCTCAACGGCATGTTTGCCTTTGCCATCTGGGAACGCGATGCCCAGCGTCTGTTCATCGCCCGCGACCGTCTCGGCGTCAAGCCGTTGTACCTGTCACGTACCGGCCAGCGCCTGCGCTTCGCCTCGGCGTTGCCGGCGCTGCTCAAGGGCGGCGATATCAACCCGATTCTTGACCCGGTCGCGCTCAACCACTACCTCAATTTCCATGCGGTGGTGCCGGCCCCGCGCACGCTGCTGGCCGGCATCGAAAAGCTGCCGCCAGCCACCTGGATGCGCATCGAGGCCGATGGCAAGACCGAACAGAACACCTGGTGGACCCTGCCCTACGGCCCCCATGAGGACGAAAAACACCTGACCCTGGAAGACTGGACCGACCGCGTGCTCGACAGCACCCGCGAAGCCGTGGCCATCCGCCAACGTGCGGCCGTGGACGTCGGCGTGCTGCTCTCCGGCGGCGTCGACTCGAGCATGCTAGTGGGCCTGTTGCGCGAAGTGGGCGTGGAAGGCCTGTCGACCTTCTCCATCGGCTTTGAAGACGCCGGCGGCGAGCGCGGCGACGAGTTCCAGTATTCGGACCTGATCGCCAAGCACTACGGCACCCATCACCACCAGTTGCGCATCGCTGAAAGCGAAATCATCGAGCAACTGCCGGCGGCCTTTCGCGCCATGAGCGAGCCGATGGTCAGCCACGACTGCATCGCCTTCTACCTGCTGTCGCGGGAAGTGGCCAAGCACTGCAAGGTGGTGCAAAGCGGCCAGGGCGCCGACGAATTGTTCGCCGGTTACCACTGGTACCCGCAGGTGGATGGCGCCAGCGACCCGTATGCGGCGTACCGTGAAGCATTCTTCGACCGCAGCTACGACGACTATGCCGCCACCGTTGCACCGAAATGGCTGACCGCCAACGATGCCGCCGGTGACTTCGTGCGTGAGCATTTTGCGATGCCTGGCGCGGACGCTGCGGTGGACAAGGCCCTGCGCCTGGACAGCACGGTGATGCTGGTGGACGACCCGGTCAAACGCGTCGACAACATGACCATGGCCTGGGGCCTGGAAGCGCGTACGCCGTTTCTCGACTACCGCCTGGTGGAACTGTCGGCCCGCGTGCCGGGCAAGTTCAAGCTGCCCGACGGCGGCAAGCAGGTGCTCAAGGAGGCCGCGCGCCGCGTGATCCCCAGCGAAGTCATCGACCGCAAGAAAGGCTACTTCCCGGTGCCCGGTCTCAAGCATTTGCAGGGCGACACCTTGAACTGGGTACGCGAACTGCTGATGGACCCGAGCCAGGACCGTGGCTTGTTCAACCCCGCCATGCTCGATCGCTTGCTGACGGACCCACAAGGCCAACTGACCCCATTGCGCGGCTCCAAGCTGTGGCAACTGGCAGCGCTGAACCTGTGGCTCAGCGAACAAGGAATCTGATCCATGAAACCTAACGCTGCGGCGTACAGCCAACGCTTGCTCAAAGGCCAGGCGCCAACCTACGAACGCCTGCAGGCCCGACTTGCCGAAGACGGCAGCGCCCAGGGCCCCGAACCGATTGCCGTGCATTGCGGCTGGGGCCGTCTGCTGATCGGGCATACCTTTGCAGACCCCGCGAGCCTTGCTCAGGAGTTGCTCAAGGAGCAGTCCGGCGAGCGCGACATCGCTCTGTATGTGGCCGCGCCTCAGCAGATCCTCGGGATCGATCCGCAAAAGCTGTTCCTCGACCCCTCCGATACGCTGCGCCTGTGGTTCAGCGATTATCGCCCCGCTACACGGGTGTTTCGCGGCTTCCGCATCCGTCGGGTGCAAAGCGAAGCCGACTGGCACGCGGTGAACCTGCTGTACCTGGGACGCGGCATGTTGCCGGTCGACCCCGAGCGCCTGACGCCGCGCCATCAAGGCGGCCCGGTGTATTGGCTGGCGGAGGACGAGGACAGCGGCGCCGTCATCGGCAGCGTGATGGGCCTGAACCACCAGAAAGCCTTTCACGACCCGGAAAACGGTTGCAGCCTGTGGTGCCTGGCGGTGGACCCGCAGTGCACCCGGCCGGGCGTGGGTGAAGTGCTGGTGCGCCACCTGGTGGAACACTTCATGAGCCGTGGCCTGAGCTACCTGGACTTGTCGGTGCTGCACAACAACCGCCAGGCCAAAAGCCTGTACGCCAAGCTGGGTTTTCGTGCACTGACCACGTTTGCAATCAAGCACAAGAACGGCATCAACCAGTCGCTGTTTCTGGGCCCTGGCCCGCAGGCCGGGCTCAATCCGTATGCGCGGATCATCGTTGAAGAAGCCCACCGACGTGGCATCGATGTGCAGGTGGACGATGCCGATGCCGGTCTGTTCACGCTGTGCCTCGGCGGTCGGCGCATACGCTGCCGCGAGTCGCTGAGCGACCTGACCAGCGCCGTGAGCATGACCCTGTGCCAGGACAAGAGCCTGACCCACAGGACGCTCAAGGCCGCCGGCTTGAATTTGCCTTCGCAGCAATTGGCGGGCAGTGCCGACGACAACCTTGAGTTTCTCGACGAGCATCAGCGCGTCGTGGTCAAGCCGCTCGATGGCGAGCAAGGCAAAGGCGTGGCGGTAGACCTGCAGACCATCGAGGAAGTCCAGCAGGCGATCGAAGCGGCGCGCCAGTTCGACAGCCGGGTGTTGCTCGAAAGCTTCCACGAAGGCCTGGACCTGCGCATTCTGGTGATCGGTTTTGAAGTGGTCGCCGCCGCGATTCGTCGCCCCGCCGAAGTGATCGGCGATGGTCAGCATTCGATTCGCACCTTGATCCAGGCCCAGAGCCGTCGCCGCCAGGCCGCCACCGATGGCGAAAGCAAGATTCCCATGGACGCGGAAACCGAGCGCACCCTGAAAGCCGCCGGGTATGACTACGACAGCATCCTGCCGCGCGGCGTGCACCTGGCCGTGCGCCGTACCGCCAACCTGCACACCGGTGGCTGCCTGGAGGATGTCACCGCGATCCTGCACCCGACCCTGGTGGATGCCGCCGTGCGTGCCGCACGCGCCCTGGACATTCCCATGGTCGGTCTCGACTTGCTCGTGCCGGCCGCCGATCAACCCGAGTACGTGTTTATCGAAGCCAACGAGCGGGCCGGCCTGGCCAACCATGAACCGCAACCGACGGCGGAAAAATTTGTGGACCTGTTGTTTCCCCACAGCCAGCCCGCGACCTGACCTCCGATCGTGATCGTTCCCACGCTCCGCGTGGGCATGCAGCCTGTGACGCTCCGCGTCACCACAGCGGACGCAGAGCGTCCCTCGAGGCATTCCCACGCAGAGCGTGGGAACGATCTGCCCTCAACTCATCAGGAGTTTCCATGACCCGAACCATTCCCGAACCCGATCTCGCCTACCTGCAAAAAGTCCTGCTGGAAATGCTCGCCATTCCCAGCCCCACCGGGTTTACCGACACCATCGTGCGCTACGTCGCCGAACGCCTGGAAGAACTTGGCATCCCGTTTGAAATGACCCGGCGCGGTACCATTCGCGCCACCCTCAAGGGCCAGAAAAGCAGCCCTGACCGCGCCGTCTCCGCGCACCTGGACACCATCGGCGCCGCCGTACGCGCCATCAAGGACAACGGCCGCCTGACGCTGGCGCCGGTGGGCTGCTGGTCGAGCCGCTTTGCCGAAGGCAGCCGTGTCAGCGTGTTCACCGACAGCGGCGTGATTCGCGGCAGCGTATTGCCCCTGATGGCCTCCGGGCACGCGTTCAACACCGCCGTGGATGAAATGCCGGTGAGCTGGGACCATGTTGAACTGCGTCTGGACGCCTACTGCGCGACCCGCGCCGATTGCGATTCCCTGGGCATCGGCATTGGCGACTACGTGGCGTTCGACCCCCTGCCGGAGTTCACCGAAAGCGGGCACATCAGTGCGCGTCACCTGGACGACAAAGCCGGCGTCGCCGCCCTGCTCGCCGCGCTCAAGGCGATCATCGACAGCGGCGAACCGCTGCTGATCGACTGCCACCCGCTGTTCACCATCACCGAGGAAACCGGCAGTGGCGCGGCTGCGGCCCTGCCCTGGGATGTGAGTGAGTTTGTGGGCATCGATATCGCCCCGGTCGCCCCCGGCCAGCATTCCAGCGAGCACGCGGTGAGCGTGGCCATGCAGGATTCCGGCGGGCCTTACGACTATCACCTGTCACGCCACTTGCTGGGCCTGGCGGCGGATAACGAGTTGCCGGTGCGCCGCGACCTGTTCCGCTATTACTTCAGCGATGCGCATTCGGCGGTGACCGCCGGGCACGATATTCGTACCGCCCTGCTGGCGTTCGGTTGCGACGCCACTCACGGCTACGAGCGCACCCATATCGACAGCCTGGCGGCCCTCAGCCGCCTGCTGGGTGCCTACATCCTCAGCCCGCCGGTATTTGCCAGCGACGCGCAACCGGCCCAAGGCTCCCTGGACCGCTTCAGCCATCAGATCGAGCACGAGACGCACATGGAGAACGATACCCGCGTGCCATCGGTAGACAGCCTGGTCGGCCATAAGTCTGACGCCGGCAACAGCTGATACTGGCAACCAAGGTCCCGGCGCAGTAGCATCGCCGGGACCTGACACCTGAGGCTTGTATGCTGATTCCCTACGACGCGCTTGAAGTCGACACCCTGACCCGCCTGATCGAAGATTTCGTCACCCGCGACGGCACCGACAATGGCGACGACACGCCCCTGGAAACCCGCGTACTGCGCGTGCGCCAGGCACTGACCAAAGGCCAGGCCCTGATCGTGTTCGACCCGGAAAGCGAGCAATGCCAATTGATGCTCAAGCACGATGTGCCCAAGCATCTGTTTGACTGACGGCAGGACTAAGGGTTGGGGACCGGCACCGGATAAATCGCGCTGGCCTCGCGTTCGCGGATTTTGCGGTAAACCTCGGCGCGGTGCACGCTCACCCCGGCCGGCGCTTCGATGCCGAACTTCACGTGGTGTGCGCTGACTTCAAGAATGTGCAAAGCGATGTCATCGCCGATGGAAATGCTTTCGCCTACAGCGCGACTCAAGACCAGCATGATGGTTGTCCTTTTCCAATATCAGGACCCCGACCATCCTTGTTTGCCGCGCAACCCACAATGACTCGCGGCCAAATCAGGCGCTACCTACACAGATAGGTAACTTACCTGACAGACCGCACCCTGATCAGCCCTTGGTAGCCTGCGCCTTGGCGCGCATCTTGTCGGCCATCAGGGTCATCTCGTCATACAGCAACTGCGGGTTCTTCTGTTTCAACGCCCAGGCCATCCGCCCTTGTTCATGGGGCAGAATCATGAACTCGCCTTCGGCCACGCGCTGGTAAATATAGTCGGCGATATCGGTCGCCGAGATCGGCGAACTCTCGAGCAACTTGCCCACCTGTGCCTTCATCGCCGGGGTCGGCCCACGGAATGAATCGAGCAGATTGGTCTGGAAAAACGACGGGCATACCACATGCACGCCGATTTCCTGCTGCTTGAGTTCCACCAGCAGGCTTTCCGACAGCGCCACCACACCGGCCTTGGCCACGTTGTAGTTGCTCATGGCCGGCCCCTGCATCAGCGCAGCCATCGAGGCGATGTTGATGATGCGGCCCTGGCTCTTTTCCAACAGCGGCAAGAACGCCTTGCAGCCCTTGACCACGCCCATCAGGTTGATTGCGATCTGCCAGTCCCAGTCCTCCAGCGACAGCTCGGCAAAGAAGCCACCGGACGCCACACCGGCGTTATTGACGATCACATCGATGCCCCCCAGCTTCACTTCGCACGCTTGCGCAAACGCGGTGAGCTGGCTGTAGTCACGCACGTCACAGCGCTGGGTGAAACCCTCGCCACCGGCTTGGCGCACCAACCTGAGGGTTTCCTGCAAGCCGGGCTCGCTGACATCCGACAAGGCCAGCTGCCAACCCTCACGGGCCCAGCGCAGAGCGATTTCACGACCCAGGCCGGACCCGGCGCCAGTGATCATCATGCGGTTTTGCATAGGAAGTAGCCTTGTGGTTCACCAGAGGAGTAACCGGCAGTGTAGCGAAGGTTTTTGCCACACCCACGCACCATCAGAGTGATGAATGCCCCAGGCAAACTGCGGGCTCGGTCGGATGCGCGCACTAAGACTAAGTTCAATCTTTTTCAACTAAGTTGATGCAGTTGCGCAGGGGTTAAAAGAAATAAGCGAGCAATCGAATTGTTTTAAAATAATACGGAATTTTTCGAGAAGCGGCGCAGTCGGAGTTAGTAAGCCGTCCATCATCAAGTGGACGAGACTCCCGCTGAATAACCGGTCTTTACAGAAGGCCTATAAGGAATAAAACCATGAGCCTGATTCTGATCATTATCCTGATCCTGTTGCTGGTCGGTGGCCTGCCCGTGTTCCCGCACTCGCGTAACTGGGGCTATGGCCCGTCGGGTATCCTCGGTGTAGTGCTGGTCGTTCTGCTGGTGCTGTTGTTGCTCGGCAAGATATAACACCGGTTCCACGGACAAAAAAAAGAGGCCTCGACGAGGCCTCTTTTTTATTGCCGGTCGGTTAATCCGGCTTACCGTCTACAACGCCTGCGGTGTTATCCAGCAGGCTCTTGGTGGCGGTCTGCAGGAACGACTCGAGTTTCTGCTTCAGCGCCGCTTCGTCAGGCGACTCTGCAATCACTTTGCCGGTCGGGTTGGCGCCCAGTTCGTATTGCCACAACTTGGGTGGCATTTCCTTGGGCAGGACCAGCACGCGGTCAGCGGTGAGCAAGGCGACAGTCTGGTCGCTGCCCGACGGCTTGATCACGCCGAAGCCCTTGTCGCCTTCCGGCAGGTTGAGCAGGTCACGGCCCCAGCACTGGTGCAGGGTGTCACCGCCCAGGCGGCCCATGATGGTCGGGACGATATCGATCTGAGTGCCCACGGTGTGGTCACGCTCGCCGAACTTTTCCTGCATGCCCGGCGCGATCATCAGCATCGGCACGTTGAAGCGGCCCAGGTCCATCTCGGTGATCTGCTGCTCGTTACCGAAGCCGTGGTCACCCACCACCACGAACAGGGTTTCCTTGAAGTACGGCTCCTTGCGGGCCTTCTCGAAGAACTGACCCAACGCCCAGTCGGAGTAACGCATGGCGGTCAAATGCTCGTTGAGGCTGCCACGGTCGGTGACTTTCTCAACCGGCAATGGCGTCGGCAACGCGTACGGCGTGTGGTTGGAAAGGGTCTGCAGCAGCGCGTAGAACGGCTTGCCGCCCTCGCGGGCCTTCAGTTCTTCCAGGCCACGGTTGAACATGTCCTGGTCGGACACGCCCCAGGTCGGGTCGGAGAACACCGGGTTGACGAAGTCATTGCGGCCAATGAAGTTGGTCATGCCCTGGTTGCTGAAAAAGCCCGACTGGTTGTCCCAGGCGAAGTCGCCGTTGTAGACATACACATCGTTGAAATCACGCGCGCTGAGCAACTGCGGCAGGCCCGACAGCTTGTGGCTGCCTTCGGGGGTCTGCATCAGGTATTCGAAGCCCGGCAGGTTCGGGAAGCATGCCATGGTGGCAAACATACCCTGGTGGGTGTGGGTGCCGTTGGAGAAGAAGCGATCGAACAGCAGGCCTTCCTTGGACAACTTGTCGAAGTACGGCGTGATATTGCCAGGACGGCCCAGGGCGCCTACCGAGTGACCGGCAAAGCTTTCCATCAGGATCACGACCACGTTCTTGATCGGCAGGGTCTTCTCGGCCGGCGGCGTGTAGTCACGGCGCACGGCAGCGGTGTCGGTATCCACCAGCTTCTCGCTCGGCAGTACCAGCATGTCACGCACGGTCTGGGTGGCCAGCGGTTGCTCCAGGGTGGCTTTCCAGATGTTGGAACGCTCTTCGGAGAAGCGCGACTTGGCGGCGGCGATCAGCGACAGCGTGCCATTGAGGCCCAACTGGTTGGCGAAGTTCGAATCGGTGGTGTACACATCACCCCAACGCAGCGGTGGGCCCTGGCGCAGGGTGCCGCGGATGGCGACCACGGCGACCAGCAGGCACACCACGAACACCGCGATGCGGCTGTACCACGGCGCCACCTGACGCGTGCCGATGCTGCCGCCACTGAACGGGCCACGCGGGCGCGTTGCGCGGTCGGCGCCCTTGAAGGCCATGCTCAGGATCAGCGTGCCCACGGCCCAGGCCAACAGGTAGCGCACCACCGGGAAACCGTACCAGAGCATGCTCATCACGGTTTTCGGGTCTTCCTTCACATACTGGAAGACCAGGCCGTTGAGGCGCTGGTGGAACTCGCGGTAGAAGTCCATCTCCATCAGGCCCAGGAACAGCGCGATGCTGGACGCGACGGTCAGCCACAACCGGAAGAACCCGCGCGCCGCCATGGCCCGTACGCTGAACAAGGCCAGCAGCAGCGGGATCAGCAGGTACATCACTAGGCGAATATCCAGGCGCAGGCCGTTGGCGAACGCTTCGAGGAAGGTCGAGGCCGGTGTGTCGAGGATCATCTCGCGGTTGTAGACCAGCAACGCCAGGCGCAGCAGGGAGAACATCACCATCATGACCAGTGCGCAGAGCAGCGTGTACGCCAGATGGGATTTGACGGTCGGTTGCAGCAGGCGATTTGAAGCTCGCTGCTGATTCAGGGCGTCCGGGTTTGCCATGTCGTTTTAGGACCCATTGGAAGTTGAAGTTGCGAAATAATGCGGTGGCGTACGCCCCTCGCCCAGGCTGGCCGGGGTGGGCGGTTAACGCGGTGGGGCAAATGGTGCCCGATCAACGGCATCAACGCTATAGATTACTGAACGTGCGCCGCCGCCCTGCCTTTACAAGTGCTAGGGGATAGAGCCTCGGCAGGGGAACAAAGCGGGGGAATTGTCTTGGATGGGATGTGAAAAATTCGTGCAGCGAATAGTTTCGACACACAAATCTCTTATCCTCGATGAAAGCAAATGTGGGAGGGGGCTTGCCCCCGATAGCGGTGGGTCAGCACTGGATAGAGTGACTGTCACTACGCCATCGGGGGCAAGCCCCCTCCCACATGACTGTGCTCACTTTAGAGTTCAAGTGAGCGCACGATCAGATCCGCACGTTGCCGCGCGGCCCGGCGATCGCCCAGATGATCAGGCCCAGTACCGGCAGCAGCAGGATCAGCAAGATCCACAGCACCTTGGCGCCCGTGCTCGCGCCGCTTTTGAACACGTTGATGATCGCCCAGATATCCAGCGCGAGGATGATCAGGCCAATCAGGCCATTGAAAGTGGAACCCATGGTGTCGCTCCTAAGTGAGGGCTTGCCCTCTTAGGATAGTCAGCCCTGGCAGGGGTTCCGTATTATTTCAGACGTGAACGGCAATCTTCAGCGCTTCCAGCGACGGCTCGGCCTGGATGCCGACTTCGGCGCACAGTTGCAGCACCCGCGGCAGGTCATTGCCGAACACCAGTACGGCCTGGATTTGGTCATCGAGCAATTGGCTGAAGTTGAGCAGCACATAACCGCCGTCTTCCGGGCTCAGGGCGCTCATCTGGATCTGGATGCGATTGAGCGCGGTCAGGTCTTCGGCCTTAGCCAATTGCTTGGGCTTGAGGTTGAACGCCACACCAGGGCCGAACGAGGCGACGATCTGGGCAAACAGGTCGGCGTAGGTATCGGCCTGGAACAGCACCGTGTCCGGCAGGCTGCCGACCACCACCCATTCCCCCAGCGGAATCGGGAAGGTGTCGTCGTAATTGATATCCGGATTGGCCGCCAGGAACGCCGCAGGGTCTGCGTAGGCCTGGGCCGCTTCGTCGGCGATACGCGCGACTTCGTCCGCGCCCATGACGCCGGCGCTGATTTTACTGATGAGTTCGACGAGAGCGGTTTTCATGGGCAGTCCTGTGACGGGCGGGTTTTGGAGGGCGCGTAGCCTACACCAGTTTTTGCAACAACGCCGCCGTATCCACGGCCCCCATGGTCTGCGCTGCGGCCAGCGCCGTCGCGCCCTGGGCGTCGGTGGCCTTGGGGTTGGCACCCTGGCCGAGCAGGTAGTCCACCATGTCGACGCGGTTGAACATGGCCGCCATCATCAAGGCCGTGCGCCCATCCGAGGAAGCCGCTTCAACCGGCGTTCCGCCTTCGATCAGCGCCTTGACCACCGCCAGGTGGCCCTTGAACGCCGCACCGGCAATCGGCAGCTGGTTCTTGTCGTTGGCGATCAAGGGATCAGCCTTGAATTCCAGCAGCACTTTTACCGCCTCGGCGTGACCGTGATAGGCCGCCAGCATCAGCAGCGTGTCGCCATTGTGATTGCGAAAATTGGCGGGCAAGCCTTTGGTCAGCAGGGCTGCGAGCATGGCAGCGTCGCCCTTGCGGGCGACGTCGAAGACTTGCTCGGCAAATTCGGCGGCTTCGTCTTCGGTCATCTGTTTGGGCTGGGTCGACATGTAGGGGCCTCCTTTGTGATGCAGTATAGGGCGCCCAGTGTCGCGACGGAGTTCCCCGCTGTCATGGCTTTTTTGCCAAAAGCGTCCATAGGTACAATCAATAGCGAAAGTGACCGCCCTGTATCTGCGCACGCAGTTGCGCGGTTATCGGCACGTAGCTGTCCGAGCCCGGCAACCAGGCAAACAGCGGATCGCCGCCAACCTTGTCAGGGTCGAACGCCTCTTCCTTGAGCCGCACCTTCTGATACTTGAAGGTGCCGGTGGTTTCCATCTTCACTTTGATCCGCAGGAACAACGGCACCGCATAAGGTGGCAAGTGGCCGTGGGCGAACTGCAGCAACTGGCGCATATCCAGCGCGGCCAGGGACTCGCGTGGCGTGATTGCGACCATCCCGGCACGCCCGTTGGTGTTGTCGATCTGAACCCCATAGGCCACCACTTCGGCAATCTGCGGGTGCTGCAGCAGGGTATTCTCGACCTCGGTGGTGGACACGTTTTCGCCCTTCCAGCGGTAGGTGTCGCCCAGTCGGTCAACGAATTGCGCATGGCCGAAACCGATACTGCGCACCAGATCGCCCGTGTTGAAATAGCGGTCGCCCTTCTCGAACACGTCGGTGAGCACCACCTTGCGATTCTTTTGCGGGTCGGTGTAGCCGTCGAACGGTGACTTTTCATCGATCCTCGCCAGCAACACGCCCTGCCCGCCCGTGGGCACCTTGTGCATGTAACCGTCGCTGCCCCGCAGCGGCTCGCCGGTGTCGTGGGTGTAATCCACCAGCGCCCAGTGCTGCAGGCAAAAGCCGATGGTGTTGTCGAAGTTCAGCAGGTTGGTAAAGCCGATATTGCCGTCACTGGCTGCGTAGAGTTCGCAGATATGCTCAACCCCATAGCGCTGCTTGAACTGCGTCCACACCCCTGGGCGCAGGCCATTGCCTACCATTTTGGTCACGCCGTTGTCGCGATCGCGCTCGCTGGGCGGCTGGTCGAGCAGGTAGCGACACAGCTCACCGACATACCCCAGGGTGGTCGCATTGAACGTGCGCACGTCGTCCCAGAACTGGCTGGCGCTGAACTTGCGGCGAATGGCGAAGCCGGACGCGCCAATGATTGCCGAGCCCCAGCACACACACAGGCCGGTGGCGTGGTAAAGCGGCAGCGTGCAATACACAACGTCCTGCGGGCCCATGTCCAGGGCGATGCTGCCGAAACTCACGGCGGTTTTGGTCCAGCGCCCGTGTTTCATGATGCCGGCCTTGGGTAGACCGGTGGTGCCGGAGGTATAGATATAGAAGCAGGGATCGTTGAAGAACACCTGGGCGCTGCTGGCGGGGTTGTTCTGCGGGCTTTGCGCGCAGGCTTGCATCAGGTCGACAAACCCCTCGGGCACCCCGCTCACGTGCTGATCGGCAACGAACCAGGTGCGTTGAGCCGCAATTTCCACCTGGTTGCGCACTGCCGCGTAGGTGTCTGCCAATTCCTCGCCCACCACAATCGCCGCCGGACTGACCAGGCTCAGGCTGTGCACCAGCGCTGCCTGGGTCTGCGCGGTATTGAGCATGGCGCAGATCCCTCCGAGCTTGGTCACGGCCAGTACGGTCAGCAGCAACTCCGGGCGATTTTCGATGAACAGTGCCACCACTTCACCCTTGCCGATGCCCTGATCCTGCAGGTAATGGGCGATGCGATTGGCACGCCGATTGGCGTCGTGGTAGCTGATCACGCTGTCGCCATAGAGCAAGGCGGCCCCGTGCGGGTTGCGCAGCGTGGCTTGCTCGAAGTGCCAGCCAAGGCCACAGGGTTGTGTGGGGTCGGTAACGTTGGCAGCGCGCATGCCGCGCAACACCCGCGGCAGCGCCCGCACGATAGTTGGCACCTTTCGCAGCAGCATGCGCCAGGTGATCATGTCGTTTGGATGATGAGCCATGGCGGGACGTCCTGTTCTTATTGTTTATCGGGTGCGGAACAATCGACGGTGACCGAGTGAATTCGCCTTACCCCTCAAAGGAAAATACGTCAGCCCTTCTCAGGCTGTACACGCACGATTTGAAATGTTTTGTATCCCGAGGCTCGGATGGGATTTATTGGTCAAACACGCGGTCAGAATCGTTAGGAAAGGAACATTGTGCGTAGGAAATAGCCGCGCAGATAACGCAAAATGCAGGATGCACGATGGCCTTTCATGCAATTTGCACGAAAACGAAAAATCCTGAAATTTATAAGTAGCTGTTTTATAAGGGTTTTTTATAAGATTCAATACTGGCACAAACGCTGCACCTATCACTCCATGCTTGCCAACTTGAGCCAATGGAGCTGATAGACATGAGCCTGATCCAAGATAAATTCGCTTCAGTATTTTCCAACTACGACGTCACCACCCAACCACGTCCAGACGGCGGCATCCTGTTGACTCTGCGTAACAGCGAAGGCAAGCAGGTCAAGCGCTCGATCTCGTATCAGCAGCTGCACACCGCCGACCAACTCACTTGGGTGATCAGTGCAATTCGCCGTGACCTGGCCGAACAAGCCAGTGAGCTGCCGCAGATTTCGATGCTGCAAAGCCAGAATCGCTTTGCCCTGCCGACTTACCATTCGGCATAAGCACCACCCCAATAAAAAGGGCCGCAACGCCGTTGAGCGTCGCGGCCCTTTTTTATGCCGTCAGCAAAGCCCCCGCCGCCCCGCTTCATTCATCGCCTGCACGCGGTTGGTCACATCCAGCTTGCTGTAGATATTGCGCAGGTGGAATTTGACCGTGGCCTCGGAGGTGCATCGGATCTTGCTCATCTCCCAGATGGTCTTGCCTTCGGAGGCCCACCGCAGGATCTCCAGCTCCGTCCTGGTCAGGGGCTTGCCGAGTAAACTCAAACGTCTTCTGATGGCCGTCGGCACAGTGTCCAACGGCTGAGACAACTCCTCAGGGCGACTCATTGACTTCTCCTTTTTATATGCCGATTCGCTGCCCACCTTCGGATTGCTCCTATTGACAGGCAACATAAACATCGAATTAAGGAGAGAGTTACACAGTGTGCGGAACAGGAGGACAAGGCCGAGAATAAACAGCTAAGCCCTACATGTGTTTAGGCTTATTCCCACAGCACATTCCAACTTGCCGGGGTTGAACATTTAAAAGACTCGTCTTAATCGTCCAGCTTGCCAAAGTCACGGGCAATGTCATTACCGGTGAAGGTGGGCACCGAGCCTTCCTGCGTGTTGAACAGATGCAGGGCTATCACATGGGGGTTCTCGCCAATGTCGAACCAATGGGGCACCCCGGCGGGTACGATCAGCAGATCGTACTTCTCACACCGCACGCCGTAGACGTGATCGCCTATGTGCAACGAGAACAACCCCTGACCCGCGATGAAGAATCGCGCCTGGTCTTCACTGCAGATTCGCTCCTGGAGGCCTTCAGCGCGCAACGTGTCGTGATGGGGATGCTCACCGGTCAGGCTGATCACCTTGACACCGGCATAGCCCAGCGCGTCGATCTGCGGCTGATACGCGGCAATCATCTGTGCCTCGCTGGCACCCTTTTCGAGAGGGCTGGGCTGCCAGCGCTCAAAGCGCACGCCGTTTTCGGCCAGGGTCGACTGGATGTCGTCGAAGTGGGTCAGCACTTTGTTCGGGGTGTCCGGTGTAGTGATGTGATAGACAGCGACGTAACTCATTGCACGGCTCCTTGGTTCGGCTCTTGCAATCGAAAGCCAATGATAACGGCGGCAGCCAGGGCCGCGATGCTGGCGATACTGAATGTGAGGGTCGGGCCCAGCAGGTTCCAGCTGTAACCGGCGTACAGCGCACCCAGCGCGCCGCCGGTACCGGCCAATGCCGCGTACAGCGCCTGGCCCTGGCCTTGCTGGTGATCACCGAAACTGCGCTGCACGAAGGCGATGGCTGCCGCATGGAAACTGCCGAACGTGGCGGCATGCATCACCTGCGCCAGCAACAGCACCCAGAAAAATTCGGCAAAGCCGCCGAGCAGCAGCCAGCGCAGCGCCGCCAGCAGGAAACTGGCCAGCAGCACCCGGCGCACCGAAAAGCGCGCCAGGATGCGACTCATGCCCAGGAACATCAAGACTTCCGCCACCACCCCGAGGGCCCACAGCAGGCCGATCACGCCTCGGCTGTAGCCCAGGTGTTCAAGGTGCAACGTAAGGAAGGTGTAATACGGGCCATGACTCATCTGCATCAGCGCCACACAGGCATAGAAAGCGAGCACGCCGGGGCTGCGCAATTGTCGGATGAAACCGTCGCCGACCCGGCGTTGGCCGTGGCTGGCGGGCTGGGCATTCGGCACCCACAGGCTGGCGCCGATGATGCCGGCCATGATCACCACGACCACCACCGGGTAGATCGCCACGCTCAGCCAGTCAAACAGCCGGCCCATGATCACCACGGTGAGGATAAAACCGATGGAGCCCCACAACCGTATCTGGCTGTAGCGCGACGTCTGCTGGTGCAGGTGCGCCAGGGTGATCACTTCGAACTGCGGCAGCACGGCGTGCCAGAAGAACGCGTGCAAGGCCATGACCAACGCCAGCCAGGCATAGGTCTTGCTGACGAATATCAGCGAAAAACTCAACAGCGTGCACACCGCCCCGAACCGCACAATGGCCAGCCGCCGGCCGGTGTAGTCGCCCAACCAACCCCAGAGGTTGGGCGCCACGCAACGCATCAGCATCGGAATGGCCACCAGCTCGCCGATACGCGCGCTGGAAAAGCCCAGGTGATCGAAGTACAGCGCCAGGAATGGCGCCGTCGCCCCGAGCAGGGCGAAGTAGAACAGGTAAAAGCTGGAGAGGCGCCAGTAAGGGAGAGCTGTCACCTTCAGCGCGTCACAGCTGGCCCAACACAGGCGTACTCACCCGCACATCCGCATTCTGCCCGCGGTTGCGCAGCAGGTGGTCCATCAACACGATGGCCATCATCGCCTCGGCAATCGGCGTGGCACGGATGCCGACGCACGGGTCGTGGCGGCCTTTGGTGATCACGTCAACCGGGTTGCCGTGCACGTCGATCGAACGGCCCGGGGTGGTAATGCTCGACGTGGCCTTGAGCGCCAGGTGCGCCACGATCGGCTGGCCCGACGAGATACCGCCAAGGATGCCGCCGGCGTTGTTGCTGAGGAAACCCTGCGGGGTCATCTCGTCGCGATGCTCGGTACCGCGCTGGGACACACAGGCGAAACCGGCGCCGATTTCCACGCCTTTGACCGCGTTGATGCTCATCAGCGCGTGGGCCAGTTCGGCGTCGAGACGGTCGAAGATCGGCTCGCCCAGGCCCGGCTTCACGCCTTCAGCCACCACGGTGATCTTCGCGCCGACCGAGTCCTGGTCGCGGCGCAACTGGTCCATGTAGGCTTCCAGTTCCGGGACTTTATCCGGGTCGGGGCAGAAGAAGGCGTTGTCTTCGACGCTGTCCCAGGTCTTGAACGGGATTTCAATCGGGCCGAGCTGGCTCATGTAGCCACGAATGACGATGCCCTGGGTCGCCAGGAATTTCTTGGCAATGGCACCGGCCGCCACGCGCATCGCGGTTTCGCGGGCCGAACTGCGGCCGCCGCCACGGTAGTCGCGTTCGCCGTATTTGTGATGGTAGGTGTAGTCGGCGTGGGCCGGGCGGAACAGGTCCTTGATCGCCGAGTAGTCCTTGGACTTCTGATCGGTATTGCGGATCAGCAGGCCGATGGCGCAGCCGGTGGTGCGGCCTTCGAACACGCCGGAAAGGATCTCGACTTCGTCGGGTTCCTGGCGCTGGGTGGTGTGACGGCTGGTGCCGGGCTTGCGGCGATCCAGATCACGCTGCAGGTCTTCCACAGACAGCTCGAGGCCGGGCGGGCAGCCGTCGACAATGGCGACCAACGCCGGGCCATGGCTTTCGCCCGCGGTGGTGACAGTGAACAGCTTGCCGAAGGTATTGCCGGACATGCAGGGCGCTCCGTGAAGTCAGTTGAAACACGTCAACCGTAATAACTTAAGGCGGCCAGTATACGCAGGCTAACCGACTAGTTCATCCTCGAAACCTTACCGGTAGACGTTGGTCCAATCGGCACCTCTCCAATGATGGCGCTATGATGCTGCGAGTTCTGCTGTTCACCCTCACCCTCTTCACCTTCGCGGCCCAGGCCGCCTCCCCTGTCGTGCTGCAACGGCCCATCAGCCTGGACACCGGCAGCGGTGAGCTGTTTGGCTCGCTGCTGTTGCCGCAGTCCGACCAGCCCGTGCCGGTGGTGCTGATCATCGCGGGCTCCGGCCCCACCGACCGCAACGGCAACAGCGCCGACGGCGCACGCAACGACAGCCTCAAGCGCCTGGCCTGGGTGCTGGCCCGGCACAATATTGCCAGCGTGCGCTATGACAAACGCGGCGTGGCTGCCAGCCTGGCCGCGACCCCGGACGAACGCAACCTGACCCTCGACGCCTACGTGTCCGACGCCGTGGCCTGGGGCAAATTGCTCAAGGCCGACGCGCGCATGGGCCCGCTGATCGTGCTGGGCCACAGCGAAGGCGCGCTGGTCGCGGCCCTCGCTGCGCCGCAGTTGAATCCGGCCGGGGTGATTTCCTTGTCCGGCAGTGCCCGCCCGGTCGACCAGGTCATTCGCCAGCAACTGGCCGATCACCTGCCCCCGGCCCTGCTGCTGCGCAGTAACGAAATTCTCGACCACCTCAAGTCCGGTCAGGTGGATGCCGATGTACCGCGCCCGCTGGAAGGTATTTTCCGACCCAGCGTACAGCCTTATCTGATCAGCCTGTTCCGCGCCGATCCGTCGGCGGCCTTTGCACGGCTGACCATGCCGGCCCTGATCATCCAGGGTACCAACGACATACAGGTGGGCGTCGGCGATGCCCAGCAACTGAAGAAAGCCAAGCCCGACGCGCAGTTGACCGTGATCGAAGGCATGAACCATGTGATGCGCATCGTGCCCAACAACGTCGAGCAGCAACTGGCGTCCTATAACGACCCAAAACTGCCCCTCGCCGCCGAACTGGGTGAGCGGATAGTGCGTTTTATCGAGGGACTCAAACCCCGTTAAGCGGCAATTTGCCTCCAGTCCTGAAGAAAGCGGCCGATAAGCCCAGAATCGACAGTAAAAAGACTGTCGGCTCGCAGGGCCTGGACAGGATCGCGCCGCATGACTACCACTGAAGCAACCCCAGAATCCACCGCCGACATCCCGGCTGACACGGAGGCGGCCGCCGCAGCGGCTCTGCCGTGGGCGGACGTACACGCCGAACATTTCAAGATGCTGCGCCTCGCCCCGCTGGCCATAGACCGCGCGACCGGCGCGCGTCCGTTGCGGTTTGTACAGTTCGGTTATGCCGAGCGCCATGACCCGCACCACAGCCTGTTGCGCATGGTCATTCAACTGCCCGGCCAGCGGGTACGGCGCGAGCAGAACCAGTTGGACGTCTGGGTGGATCACGATAAACATCGCGTGCATTTCGGCCCGGGCAGCAGCCTGGAAATCGAGCCGGCCAACCGTGGCCTTGGCCGTTTCCTGGTGGCCCAGGCAGCCGCCTGGGCCAAGAAAAAGTGGTCACACTACCGCGTCGACGGCGTAGACCTGGCCAACAAGGACGCACTCAACGAAGCCACGCGCCTGCGCCGCGATCACTTCCTGCGTATCCAGGGTTTCGATGTGGCCTACGCCGATGTGCAGCACCTCAAGGGCAACGTGCAGCCGGGCAAGGTCAGCGATGTGCTGGACAGTTGGAACACCGAGAAGGTGCAATTCGTGGAGATCCTCGAAGCCGCGCAGATGCTGCAGCAGGCCGAGAAGAACCTGGCCGAGCAGGAAGTGAAACTGCGCAAGGAAGAGGAAAAAGTCACCAAGTTCAAGCGCGAGGACAGCGGGTTGCGCTTTACCATCACCTGTTTGGTGGCGTTTACCGTGTTTCAGGCGGGGTTGTTGATCTGGATTGCCACCCACCGCTAGCAGATTGAAATGCGATCAAACGGTGGGAGGGGGCTTGCTCCCGATGACGGTGTGTCAGTACTGCATCTGTAGCTGACACACCGCTATCGGGAGCAAGCCCCCTCCCACATTGACCCCATCGCTCCCGTTATACCCGGGCGGCGAAGACCGCCTGATGCTCCCGGCACTGCTGCGCGGTGAGCATGAACACCCCGTGACCACCGCGCTGGAAGTCCAGCCAGGCAAAGTCCACTTCCGGATACAGCGCCTCGACGTGCACCTGGCTGTTGCCCACTTCGACAATCAGCAAACCCTTCTCGGTCAGGTGGCTCGCCGCCTCGGCCAGCATGCGCCGTACCAGGTTCAGGCCGTCATCGCCGCAGGCCAGGCCCAGTTCCGGTTCGTGCTGGTATTCATCCGGCATGTCGGCAAAATCTTCGGCATCCACGTACGGCGGGTTGGATACGATCAGATCGAAGCGCTGGCCCGGCAGGCCATCAAAGCCGTCGCCCTGCACGGTATACACGCGCTCATCCACGCCGTGACGCTCGATGTTCTGGTTGGCCACTTCCAGGGCTTCGAAGGACAGGTCGCCCAGCACCACCTCGGCGTCGGGAAACTCGTAGGCACAGGCAATCCCGATGCAGCCGGAACCGGTGCACAAGTCGAGAATGCGCGCCGGCGGTTGGGCCAGCCAAGGCTCGAAGCGGTTCATGATCAATTCGCCAATCGGCGAACGCGGGATCAGCACGCGTTCGTCAACGATGAACGACATGTCGCAGAACCAGGCTTCTTTCAGCAAGTAGGCGGTGGGCACGCGTTCATGGATGCGACGGTGCAATAAACGCTGCACATGGGAGATTTCCTCTTCTTCCAGGTTGCAGTCCAGGTAGCTGTCGGCGATTTCCCAGGGCAGGTGCAGCGCGCCGAGCACCAGTTGCCTGGCTTCGTCCCAGGCATTGTCGGTGCCGTGGCCAAAAAACAGGTCTTCCCCATGGAAACGGCTGACAGCCCAACGGATATGGTCGCGCAAGGTGCGCAGGCGGGAAGTGATCACGGGGGCAGACTCCTGGAAAAAACGACTGGCGATTCTAACAGCGTTCGCCTGTACCGACGATGTACGAAACACCTTTGCCATCTGTCGGATTTCATCCAAATTGCCACTATTGAGTTAAACAAGCGGCCCACTTGACATGGCTGCACGTCAACAACGGCGTACCTTACGATGGTAGCGATTCACAGAACCGCTCAGCCAGTGGACAATGTCGCAAAAGCCCCCCTCACAGGAGCCCCAGAATGTCCGTTCCAAAGACGATGTTTCAACTCAGCGGTCGTGGTTACGCAGCTGCCAACCTGGCCCATGCGACCCTCGTGATCATCGACGCCCAGAAGGAATACCTCAGCGGCCCACTCGCCCTCTCGGGCATGGACGCAGCGGTCGGCAATATCAAGCAGCTGGTCACCGCTGCGCGCAACGCCGGGCGGCCGATCGTGCATGTGCGCCACCTGGGTACCGTTGGCGGCCTGTTCGACCCGCAAGGCGAGCGCGGCGAGTTCATCCCCGGCCTGGAACCCGAAGGTGACGAAACCATCATTGGCAAACTGCTGCCCAGCGCCTTTCACGGCACCGGCCTGGAAAAACACCTGCAGGACCTGGGTTCGCTGGACCTGATCGTCTGCGGTTTCATGAGCCACTCCAGCGTCAGCACCACCGTGCGCGCCGCCAAGAACCTGGGCTTTCGCTGCACCCTGGTGGAAGATGCCTGCGCCACGCGCGACCTGCCCTACAAAGGCGGCGTGCTAAGTGCCGAGCACGTGCAGCAGACGGAAATGGCCATCATGGCCGACAACTTCGCCACCCTGGCGTTGACCAAAGACCTGATCTGATCGCCGCCCTGATGAGCGGTGCGCCAATGTTCATTGCCCCGCTCATCTGCAAAGCGCACTCATTTCGCGCATTTACCTGGGGCACAGGAACAACCTGTGTATCTTCCGGTCGAAGGGCCGATACCCTGGAGGAAAGGTCGGAATGAAGATATCCGATGGTTTTGATGCTCGTCGCTTGCGCCCCAAGGGCCCGAGCAATTGGCGTCTGCGCCTGGTGGCGGGCATTGCCGCGCTGCTGGCGATCGTAGGTCTGCTGTTGGCCGGCGCTGGTGGCGCCGGTCTGTTTGGGCACTCGCCGGCACTCGGCGAACTGAATGCCAGCCCTGGCGGCTCGGCGATCCTGCTGGGCATCGGCCTGCTGGTGGTGTGGCTGGGCGTGTGGTTATGGCGCCGCAGCCGGCGCAAAATGCGCCAGCCGCTGTCGTTGAATATCGCCTCGCACCTGATGAAAAAGCACGACTGATGGCGCTTGGATAGTATTTGCTGCGCCGCGGCCGCCGCGATTTAGGTAAACTGCCCGCCCTTCGCGGAGGCTGACATGCAAGACGACGACTTTTCCCTGTTCAAGAACGAGCTGCGCGGCGTCAAGCCGATCAAGCACGACCGCGCCGACACCGGCAAGCCCAAGGCTGATCGGGCGCAGATCGCCAAGCTGCGCCAGGCCGCGACCGTGCGCACCGATGCCACTACCGTCGATGGCCTGTCAGACCAGTTCGTGATCGACGTCGGCCCCGAAGATGAGTTGATGTGGGCGCGCGACGGCGTGCAGGAAAGCCAGATGCGCAAGCTCAAGGCCGGCCAGATCCCGTTCGAAGGCAGCCTCGACCTGCATGGCATGACCGTGGAAAAAGCCCGGGAAACCCTCTGGGCCTTCCTCGCCGAAGCGACCAAATTCGAAATCCGCTGCGTGCGCGTCACCCACGGCAAGGCCGTGCGGTTGGACGGCAAGCGGCCGATGATCAAGAGCCACGTCAATACCTGGCTGCGCCAGCATGCCCAGGTACTCGGCTTTACGTCGTGCCAGGCCCGCCACGGCGGCGCCGGCGCGGTGTATGTGATGCTCAAGCGCACCATGATGGAAGGTCGTGACGAGTAACAAGTGCCATCGTCAGGCTTGCAGCGATGTGTCCGCCCCCGTAACCTTGCGCTTTGCGAAAATCCCACAGGTAGTTTCATGTCCCTGGAACAGAATTACACAGAGATTCTCGGCCAACTCGGCGAGGACGTCTCCCGCGAGGGCCTGCTCGACACGCCAAAGCGTGCCGCCAAGGCAATGCAGTACCTCTGCCGCGGCTACGAACAGACGTTGGAAGAAGTCACCAACGGCGCCCTGTTCAGCTCCGACAACAGCGAAATGGTGCTGGTCAAGGACATCGAGTTGTACTCGCTGTGCGAACACCACCTGCTGCCTTTTATTGGCAAGGCTCACGTAGCGTATATCCCGAGCGGCAAAGTGCTGGGCCTGTCGAAGGTCGCACGGATCGTCGACATGTATGCGCGTCGCCTGCAGATCCAGGAAAACCTCAGCCGACAGATCGCCGATGCGGTGCTGGAAGTGACCGGCGCCCTGGGTGTGGCGGTGGTGATCGAGGCCAAGCACATGTGCATGATGATGCGCGGTGTGGAAAAACAGAATTCGTCGATGATCACTTCGGTGATGCTCGGTGAGTTCCGTGAAAACGCGGCCACCCGCAGCGAATTTCTCAGCCTGATCAAGTAAATGGCTGCGTAGGAAAAGACCGGCGTTCATCGTCGGTTTTTTTTCGCCTGCAAAATTCAGGTAAGCTGCGACCCCTTCTTCATGGGCAAGAGGTTTTCAGCCATGTTCGTCAAAGCACTTCGAGTGGGCCTCGGCCAGATCATTATCGCCGGCGACTTCCTGACCCGTCCGCGCAAAAAGCAGCGCCCCGCCGAGCAACAGGCCCAGGTCAACGCAGCGGCCAAGGACCTGACCCTGTATCAGTTCCACGCCTGCCCGTTCTGCGTGAAGACCCGTCGCACCCTGCACCGCCTGAATGTGCCGGTAGCCCTCAAGGACGCGAAAAACAACGCGCAAGACCGTCAGAACCTGCTGGAGCAAGGCGGCAAGATCAAGGTGCCGTGCCTGCGTATCGAGGAAAACGGCCAGACCACCTGGATGTACGACTCCAAGATCATCATCGATTACCTGGACAAGCGCTTCGCCGCGATCTGACAGACCTGTGCGATCCAAGGTGGGAGGGGGCAAGCCCCCCTCATTTAGTCTGGCTTTACCAGGTCGAGATCGAGCAGCGCCGAACCCAGGCACTTGCCATGGGCATCCAGCGCCAGCGAGCGCGTCACGCCGCCGCGCAGGATGCCGGGCAGCACGAAATTCAATGCCTGCACATTGTGCAGCTCATAACGTCGCACCGGCGCCGCGCCGGGTTCCAGCAGGCCTGCGAAACATTCGGCGACGCGCTCGGCGGTGAGCTGTTCACACAGCAACGGGTAATCCTCGGCGCGGTAGGCGATGATCGAAATATTTGAGGTGTCGCCCTTATCCCCGGTGCGGGAGTGGGCCAATGCGTGCAACTTCATCCTTCTATCCTCGGTTTGACCTTGTCGCGGGGCAGCAGCAGCGACGCCACCGCCACCACCTGCCGGACACTTTTACTGGCCCCGCCGCCGCCAGACGGACCGTTGGTGTAGAGCGTTTCCACTTCATTGCCGACGCGTACGGCGTCGCTGCGTTCTTCAAAGCGAGCGGCAACGCGCAAGCGCACTTCCCAGGGCTCAACGCTGCTGCGAGGGCCGTGCAATGAATCCATGCCGATCAATTCGGCGCGCACGTCCTGCATCTTCACGCCGATCAGTTCCAGGCGCCTGAGCACCACCTCCCGCGCCAACTGCGCCCGTGCGACCGCGCCGGGGCCGCCGTAGGACATCTGCCCTTCGCCGATCCAGCCATCCAGGTATCCAACGCTGACTTTCAGCTGTTCGGGCCGCGCCCGCCCCGCGGCACCGTGGGCACGTACGCGGTCAACGCCCTCTTCGACAAACCCCACCGCTGAAAAATCGGCCGTGACGTCCGGGGTCAAATACGCTTGGGGATCGTGCACTTCATAGATCAACTGTTCACTGCAGGTGGCGCGGCTGACCTGCCCCCCAGAGCCCGACACTTTGGTGATCAAGCCATTGCCGTCGGCATCGACCTCGGCCAACGGAAAGCCCAGGCGGGCCAGGTCATCCACATCCTTGAAACCGGGATCGGCAAAATAACCACCGCTGACCTGCCCCGCGCATTCAAGCAAATGCCCCACCAGCGTGCCCCTGCCCAGGCGCTGCCAATCGTCAGCGGCCCAGCCGAACTCAAACATCTGCGGCGCGAGAAACAACGACGGGTCGGCTACCCGACCCGTAATCACCACATCGGCGTCAGCGCGCAGCGCCTCAAGGATGCCGTCAACGCCCAGGTAGGCATTCGCCGAAATCAGCCGTTCACCCAAGGCCTCAACGGTGTAGCCGTTATCCAACCGCTGCTTGGGATTCAACACGCTGAGCACGTCATCCCCAACCACGGCGACAACCTTGAGACTCAAGCCCAACTCAGCGGCAATCCGCCGTACTTCAACAGCCGCCGCCACCGGATTGGCTGCGCCCATATTGGTGATGACGCGCAGGCGACGACGGTTTTCACGCCGTCCGACAAAGGGCAGCACCCGGCGCATGCGCTCACTTAACAGTGGATCGTAGCCACCGTTCGGGTCGCCGATCCGCGCCTGTTGGGCCAGGGCAATGGTGCGTTCGGCCAGGCATTCGAACACCAGATAATCCAGGTCGCCCTGTTCGGCCAGTTCCACGGCGGGTTCGATGCGGTCACCGGAGTAGCCGGCACCGGCGCCGATGCGCAAGGTTTTCATCTTAGATAACTCCCAGAAGCAGCGCGGTCAGGGTCATCAGCACCGACGCGGCAAACAGAAAAGGAATGGTGAAGCGCTGGTGATCGGCCAATTCGATCTTGCACAAACCCACCAGCAGAAAGGTCGCGGGGGTCAGCGGACTGACCGGAAAACCCGTGGTGTGCACACCCAGCAGCGAGGCCTGGGCCACCTGCAGCGGGTCGACGCCCAGGGCCTTGCCGACTTCGGCAATCACCGGCATCACGCCAAAATAGTAGGAGTCGGGGTCGAACAGCATGCTCAACGGCATGGAAATAAAGCCCACCACCGCCGGGATCAACTTGCCGTGGCCCGCCGGAATCTGCGCCACCGCCACTTCGGCGATGGCCTTGAGCATGCCGGTGCCCTGCATGATGCCGGTGAACACCCCGGCGGCGAGCAGGATGCTGGCCATGGTCAGGGCGGTTTTGGCATGGGCATCGATGCGGGCGCGCTGGGCGTCGACGTTGGGGTAGTTGATACACAGCGCCACCACGGTGCCGAGCATGAACATCACCACCGGGTCAACCCAGCCGGCGATCATCACCACCATCACCAGCACCGTGAGGATCAGGTTGACCCAGAACAGCCGTGGACGGCGCAGCTTGATGTCATCGTCGCTGAGCACTCGCTGCGGCATCGCGTCCACGCTGGAACCCGCGCCCAGGCCCAGGCGTTTTTCTTCACGATGACCCAGCCACCAGGCGCAGGCGAACACAAAGATCAGCCCGACGATCTGCACCGGGATCAGCGGCTGGAACAGGTCTGCCACCGGCACATGCAGCGCTGCCGACGAGCGCAGCACCGGGCCGGTCCAGGGCAGGAAGTTGACCCCGGCGGCCATCGCGCAGACACAGGCGAGGATGCGCTTGTCGATGCCCAGCCGGGTGTACAGCGGCAACATCGCCGGTACTGTCACGAGGAAGGTCACCGCGCCGGAACCGTCCAGGTGCACCAGCAGCGCCAGGGTCGCCGTGCCGACGACAATGCGTGTAGGACGCGTGCCGACCGTGCGCAGGATGCGATCAATGATCGGGTCGAGCATGCCGGCGTCGGTCATGATCCCGAAGAAGAGGATCGCAAACACAAACATGCCCACCACGGGGGCGACGTTCTTGATGCCGGTGATGATGAACGCACTGGTTTGCAGACCGAAACCGCCGAGCAGCGCGGCGAGGATCGGCAGGGCAATCAGCGCCACCAGGGGCGAGAGGCGCTTGCTCATGACGGCGGCAAGCAGGCAGAGGATGGTGATGACACCCAGGGTTGCGAGCATGGGGTACTCCAGGGCGGCCTTGTGGCCGGTTATTGTTTTCCCTGGAGTATTGGAATCAGGTTAGGCTTTGTAAATTGGAATATTCAGGCACCCGCATTCGGAAAAACAAAATGAAGCTGGCGTTATGAAAAACAGCATCCAACACATTCAGGCGTTTCTCGCCGTCGCTCGCACGGGCAGCTTCACCAAGGCCGCCAGCGAGCTGAACCTGTCCCCCTCGGCGCTGACCGTGCAGGTTCAACAATTGGAAGACTGGCTGGGCGTTGCCCTGCTCGACCGCAGCCCTCGTCATGTGACCATCACCGCCGCCGGCCAGGATGCGCGTGGTCCCATGGAAAAGCTGCTGCTGGACCTGGACAACATCGTCACCGGCTCGCGTGACCTCGCGGCCCTGCGCCGTGGCGTCGTGACCATTGCCGCCCTGCCCTCGGTATGCGCCGGCAGCCTGCCGCCGGTGTTGCGTCTGTTCCGTGAACGCTTCGCCGGGATCGAAGTGCGCTTGCACGACCTGGTGGCCCACCGCATCCATGCCCAGGTGCGGTCCGGCGAGGTGGACTTCGGCATCGGCGTACGTGCGCGCCTGAGCCACGGCCTGGATTTCGTGCCGGTGCTCAATGACCGCCTGTGCGCATTCGTGCCGCTGGATCACCCCCTCGCCCACCATCGGCAGCTGAGCCTGGCCCAACTGGCGGACCAGCCGATCATCCTCACCGGGCGTGACAGCAGCGTGCGCGAGCAGGTGGATACGCTGTTTGATCAGACGCGGTTGACGCTGAATGCGGGCATGGAGGCCAACTACATGTCCACGGTGCTGGCACTGGTGCGCCAGGGGTTGGGAATCAGCGTGCTGCCGGAATCGGCGGCGGACAGCCTGGAGGGGTTGAAGCGGATCGACATTGATCATCCCGGGGTGAACAGGGAAATTGGCTTGATCAGTCGCAGCGCGATGGCGTTGAGCCCGGCAGCGCAACGCTGTTTCGACCTCCTGAGTGAGCGGCTGGCCAGTGCTTAGTTGCCTGTAGTGCAGGAAAAAACTCGAGGCTACACCGCCCGCACACGCCTTAGTTGAATAAAGAGCAAGCGGCGAGTGCCGTTGCAATTTGAAGCAAATCCGGCCAAATGCCATGTATATGATCACGCCTACGACGTTTAAAGGGTTATCACATTCATGAGCAACTCACCTACAACAGCTCGGGCTTTTATTCTCGCATCGCTCAAAGACATAGGCATTGCCCAGGACAAGTTGACGTCTATCAACGACGGTGCAGAAATGTATGGTCCGCAGGGGCTACTGGATTCTGTGCATTTAGTTGGGCTTATTTCAGCCATTGGTGAGCGGATCGACAACACAACCGGCGACGCCGAGAGTTTTTTCGACGTTCTCGATGACGACCTGTTCGACAACTTCAAAGACATCAATCGCATCGAGTCGTTATTGAACGGGAAATTCAGCCATGTCAGCTTTTGCTCCTGATAGTCACTACATCCACACCGACAAGATTGAAGACATTCCCTATCACTTGCTGGCCGATAAAGTACCCACGCCTTTCTATGCGTACAGCGCCACACAAATAAGAACCGATTTTGCAGAACTTAAACGCAGGCTCCCCCAAGACATTGATTACTTTTACTCGCTGAAGGCCAACCCGAATAAGGCACTGGTGGGGTTATTGCATCAGGCCGGCACGGGCTGCGAAGTATGCTCTCTGGCGGAACTTGAAATTGCACTGCGCCAAGGTGTGCCACCGAACGAAATCATCTTTGTCGGGCCGGGAAAGCATATCAACGAGTTAACGCAATGTTGCATCGCCGGCATTAAAGCCGTGGTGGTGGAATCCATTGAAGAAATGCTTCTGCTCAATGATATTGCCGCAGGCCTGGAAGTCACTCAGCGTATCGCCCTGCGCATCAACCCCGATTTCACCGGCGAAAAAGCCAAGCTGGTAATGAGCGGCAAACCCCGGCAGTTCGGTATCGATGAGCAGCTGCTGCCGCAGGCATTCGGCGTACTTGCACAACTGGGGCACCTGCGACTGGCAGGTATCCATATTTATCTGGGCACGCGCATTCTTGACTGGCAGGCCCTGGCCAACAACACGCAGAACATCCTGGCATTGGCCGCCACGCTGCAGCAGACCCATGGCGTGAACTTCGAGTTTGTCGATGTGGGTGGCGGCTTCGGCGTGCGCTACTTCGACAAGGAAAAAGCACTCGACCTGGCTGCCCTGGGTGAAGCGTTGATGCCGGTAGTCGACGTTTACCGCCGACGTTTTCCACAGTGCAAAATCGTGATCGAACTGGGCCGTTTCCTGATTGCGCGCGCGGGTATCTTCGTCACGCGGATCAACTACCTCAAACCGTCCCGAGACGAGTGGTTTGCCGTGTGCGATGGCGGTGCCAACTGTCACGGCAGTGCGGCCGGCATCAACTCCCTGATCCGCCGTAACTTCCCGATGGCGCGTCTTGGCCCATCCCGGCAGAACGCCCAGCGTCGTTATCAAGTGACCGGTCCCCTGTGCACGCCCACCGACTTGCTGGGCGAGAACGTGATGCTCGACGAGCTTCGCTCGGGCGATCTGATCGGTATCGGGCATTCAGGTGCCTATGGGGCCAGTGCGTCGCCGGTGGGTTTCTTGAGCTTCGGTCACCCGGCGGAAGTGCTTGTCGAGCGCGATCAGGCTTTTCTGATCCGCACCGCAGACAGCGTGGACACTCTGTTGGCGCCGCAGGTGTGCCAGCGTTTGTCTCTGCCCAACGCCTGAAGGAGTCGCCATGTCGCTGGAATTCACGACTTCTCACATCCGCTGGCGCCAGTTCGAGCGGCAAGACGATGCGCCTGCCCCGGACGGCGCTCAAATGAAACTGGTGACGGACTTCGTCAACGGCTTTTTCGATTCGCATGGGCGTAAGGAACGGGCACAGGAACAGCATGCACGGCGCTGGTATGCCTCACAAAACCAGGCGTTCAGGGTTATGCTCAAGCAGGTGGTCGCAGCGCTGCAAAACCAGGTTCGACTCGATGACCTGGACCTGCTGGTGCTCACCCACTGGACGCCGGACGTTGAGGTCGGTTGTTCGGTGACCAATGCCATCATCCATGAGACGGGCTGCCACGACGCCTTTGGTATCGCCATCAGCGATCACGGCTTGAGCAGCCCGTTTCTGGCATTGCAAGTCATTGAGGATTACCTCGATGACGGGAACCATAGCGACCGCGAAAAAAAGGCCCTGCTGCTGATCGCAGACCAGGACGCCATCCTGTATGACAGCCCTGCCCTGGCCCGCCTGAACCCGGAGCCCAGCGCCTGTGTGGTGATGTTGCGCAGCCTGCCGAGCGGCCCCGCCGCCGAACCCCGCGCGGGCATCGCGTTCAAGCACTATCGCAAAGTGGCCTTCCCTCAGGCATTGGATACCCTGCTGCCCATCCTGGATATGTTCACCTCCACGGAAGACTTGCTGCCCCTGCTGATCCTGACCACGCCGGGCTTTGCCGAACAATTGCGCCAGCACGCGCCGTTGGCTGCTCATCGCATCGAGAGCTGGGACGAGTCATTACTGTCCTGCGCGCCCTGGGCGCGGCTGGCCCAACTGGCACCGACCCACCTGCGTATCCTGCTGATGCTGCCGGAGGGTGAGTCCCTGGCCTGCGCAGGCTTTGTGGCGGGGGCCTGACGTGTATATCCACACGATAACCAGCCTCGTCGCCGAGCACCTTACTGCGCTTCCCGCCATGGCACAAAAGTATGCCTGGGGTGAGCGAAACACCAAGATTTTTGGACGCTTCCATCGCATGGAGTCGGCCAGCCTGTTTGCGCACGAGACCTTGCCTGAGTTGATCATGAAGCTGCTGCAGCGGCTGCGCGCCGAGTGCGACCCGGTGCTGTTCGGGCGCATTGGCTATGTGGCCTGGGCACACTCGCTCAATTGCCCCAGCCCGTTTGACCTTGGCTGCGACCTGGCCGATGAGATACGTCGGTTCATGGATCGACCGCAGGTTGAGTTTTTCTCTGTCTCCCAGGCTTCATGTGCCTCGGCACTGGTTGGGCTGAAGTTTCTCGACGCCAAGCTTTCTGCGGCCCAGGCCAGGCAGGAAGACGTCTGCGGCCTGTTGATCACCGGAGAAAAGTGCTTCCACGACACCGTGCAGTACGTTGATCAGAATGGCTATTTCGGCGAAGCCTTCTGCGCCACATTGGTCAGCGCGCAGCCGATCCCTGGCGCGGTGCGCGTGGGTGCCCTGCACGTTCAGCAACTGGCCGCCTACGCGACACGCACCCACTCGACGGATCGTGCCAGTGAAAACGCCTATGACCACGCGTTTATCCCGACGATGCTCGATACCGTGCAAACCGTATTGCAACAAGCGGGGCGTCGTCCTGACGAACTGCGCACGCTGATCCCCTATCACATCAGCCCGCCCACCTTCGACAGGATTGCCGACGGCGCCGCTTTCGCCCGCGACATCATTTACCGCCGCCATCTTTACCAATTGGGACACTGCTTTTGCAGCGACGCGTTCCTCAACCTGCAAAGCCTGCTGGCGCAGCGCGACAGGGCTGTCGCCGTTCACCCTATCCTGGCCGTAGCGTCCGGCATTGCGGGCACGTTTGCCGCCATCGTTCTTGAAATGAATCCAGAGGAGCAGACATGAGCACGAACCATTTGACCCAGTGGCTGGTGCAGGCTGCAGAGCGGTTCCCCGAAAAAGTCGCGCTGATCGAGGGTGAGCAGGCCGTGACGTGGGCCGCCCTTTATCAGCGCGTAATCAACACCGCCACATACTTGGCCCAGCAGCAGGTCGATCGCGGCGATCGCGTACTGGTGTGGCTGCCGAATGGGGTGGATTTCGTCGTCTGCTTCTGGGCCGTGCAATACCTGCAGGCGGTGTTCGTGCCGGTCAATCCGGATACGCCGTTGGCACGGGTCGGCTGGTTACTCGATAACGCGGAGTCACACCTGCTGATCGCGCAGGCCGGGCAAGCCACGGCGCTGGCTGAAACGCTTGGCGAGCGTGACGTACACGTCCTGTTCGATCAGCCACTCAGCGCGCCAGCGTGCGGCTCTTCACCGTCCCTGCAGCAGATAGCGCTGTTCCCGCCGGCGCAGCCTTCGCATTTGCAAGGTGCGTTGGACATTGACCTGGCTTGCCTGATCTACACCTCGGGTTCGACGGGCGATCCCAAGGGCGTGATGCTGACCCAGCGCAATATGCTCAGCGCGGCGGACTCCGTTGCCACTTACCTGCAGTTGAGCGCCGCTGACCGGATCTTTTGCACGATTCCCATGAGCTTCGACTATGGGCTGTACCAAGCGATCATGACGGCCAAAGTCGGCGCAACGCTGATTATCGAAAAAGATTTCAGCCGCCCGCTGTTTGCGCTCAAACAACTGGTGAAGCACAAAGCAACTGTGCTGCCGATTGTTCCCACGCTGCTGGCGATCATCGCGCCCCTGGCCAAGCGCTACGATTTTTCCAGCCTGCGCAAAATCACCAATACGGCCGCGGCCCTGCACACCAGCGATATCGATCTGCTGATCTCGCTGTTCCCGCAAGCCCAGATCTACTCCATGTACGGACTGACCGAGTGCCATCGCTGCACCTGGCTGCCTCCGGCGTTGTTGTCACAACACAAGGACAGCGTGGGCTACGCCATCCCCAATACCGAGCTGTGGGTGGTGGATGATGACGGTGTTGCACACCGCAGCAATGCCACTGGCGAGCTGGTCATTCGTGGCGCGACGGTGATGCGCGGCTACTGGCGCAACCCGGAGCAAACCGCGAAAAAGCTGCGCCCCGGACCGTTGCACGGTGAGTCGCTTCTCTACACCGGCGACATTTGCCGGCTGGATGAACAAGGCTTGCTTTACTTCCTTTCGCGCAGCGATGACATCCTCAAGACTAACGGCGAAAAGGTCGCGCCCCGGGAAGTCGAAGGCGTGCTCAAGCGTGTGCCTGGCGTACTTCAGGTCGCGGTGATTGGCATTGCCCATCCGGTCCATGGCGACGAAATAGTCGCGTGTATCGAATGCGTCGCGCCCCTCGATGAAGCGTCGCTCAAAGCGTTCTGCCAAACCCACCTGGAAGCCTACAAGCGGCCCCATCGCTATTACTTCAGCCAAGCATTACCCAGGAACAACAACGGCAAAGTTGACCGTGGCCAGCTATCCACCCTTATGCCGCGCCGCGAAAACAACCTTAACGTCGGCTGCACACAACAAACGGGGAGCCACCATGTATACGCCAACCATCATTGAAGCCATCGGACTGGTCCTGGAAACCTCAAACCTCTCGGAACTCAATGCCGCAACCCATCTGGAGCGCGATCTGGGGTTTGAGAGCGGCTTGTACATCGAACTGATCATGTACCTTGAGGAAAGTATCGAGGACCTGGTCCTCGACCCGGCCACGCTGGAATTCCAGCACTTCGAAACCGTGGGCAGTCTGTCCAATTTCATTGAGCTGCAACTCGCCAGCCGGGCGGCATGAATGGACGCCTGGTCTGCGCTCATAAGCGTGTTCATGCGCTTTGGGGTTCAACCCGCTGCCGCCTGGCACCACCAGTCAGTGACGCACAGCTACGCGGCGCTGAGCCAGCGGGCGCAGGATATCGCGCATGAAATAATGCGCCAGCATGCCCATGGCGAAACCCCCATGGCGCCGGTTCTGGTGTATGGCCATAAGTCTTTCGATTTTCTAGCCGCCTGGTGGGCCTGCCTGCTGTGCGGCTGTCCCATCGTGCCGGTGGAGTCGGACAACGCACCTGAGCGCCTGGAACGGATTGCCCGCACTGTCGGCGCAAGCCTGATCCTGAACACGGACGGCCCTGCGCTGTTGGCGGCCAATGCCCGGGTGGTCGCCCTCGCTGACCTGCCCTGGCGGCACCATGATCAAGCGGCACTGCGGCAGTTGCTCGACGCCACCCGCCGACGGCTCGACGACGCGGTCATCGCCCCGCTGGCCTACATCATGTTTTCCTCAGGCACCACCGGGGAGCCCAAGGGCATTCAGATCAGCCTGTCCAACCTGGCTGATTTCGTGTCCTGGGTGCGCAACGATTTTGCCCTGGAGGGGGCCGTCACCGGCAATGTGCGGTATTGCTTCGATGTCTGCCTGTTTGAAATCTGGCTCGCCTGGACATTTGTGCAACCGCTGTCGGTACTCGATCATCGAGAGTTGATCAACACCCGCAAGATGATTGCTCAGCACGCGCACATGGCGCTGACCTGCTGGGTCTCCACGCCGTCGATGGTGCGTCTCTACCTGCTGGATCCGACCTTCAACGCCGGAACGCTTGCACAGCTGCGCCGGTTTATCTTCTGCGGTGAAACGCTGCCTAAAGAGATCGTCACGCAGTTATGGGCACGCTTCCCAGGTTGCGAGGTGATCAATACGTATGGCCCCACTGAATGCACCGTGGCGGCCTCGCAGGTGCTGATCACTGTGGAGATGGTGGCGTCGTCATTGCCGCTGCCGATTGGGCGCGCCCGCCCGGGCGCGGCATTGCGCCTGGCCCATCCGCTGGACGCTTCGGGCCGCGGACAGATATTGATCAGCGGCGCGTGCGTCGGCCCCGGCTACCTCAACGCGACGCCCGCGCGCCAGGCCAATTTCAGTCGACAGGCGGGGCACGCCACTTACGCCACCGGGGATATCGGACTGTTTGATGGCCACTGGTTTTACTTCCTTGGGCGCGAAGACGCCGAGGTCAAGGTTCAGGGCCACCGTATTGACCTGCACGAAATCGAGCATTTCCTGCGTGACCGTAACCTTGTCGCCGATGTGGTGGTCGAGCCGTATTGGCGCAAGGGCAACGCTGAGGCGATCCAGGCGTGCGTCATCCTCAATGCGGGCGGTGATCTGTCCCAACTGGGCACTGCCATGCAAGCCCATTTCCCCCCGTGGGCCATTCCACGTTACTGGTACAGCACCCCGCGCACCGTACTGAATCACAACGGCAAACTGGATCGCTCGGTTGCCTGGCAACTGGCGAAGGACCATGGAGAAAAATATGTTTTCATCGCAAATCAAACCGCTGTTTGAGCGCCTGAAAAATCAGCACCCGACTGTCGCGCTGATCAACCAGGAGGGCAGCTACAGCTTCGCGGAACTGGGCCTGCGCACGGCCGCGATTGCCCGTGCACTCGCCCCCTGGGCAGGCCGCAACGTGCTGGTCCATGGGCATAAGCAACAAGATGCGGTAGCGGCCATGCTGGCGTGTATCAGCCAGGGAAGCTGCTTCACCTTCGTCGACCAGTCCAACCCGGTTGCGCGGGTTGAAAAGATTGCCGACCTGATCCGCGCCGAGGTGATCGTCACTGCGACGCCGCAACGGCTGGAAGGCCTGGATCGCTGGCCACAATGGGTCACGTCATCCCTGGACAATGGCGACCCGGCGACACTGCCGCTTGAGCCTGAACTGACCCAGCCGGCCTTTTATATTCTTCCCACCTCCGGCAGTACCGGTGAACCCAAAGGCGTGGTGGTCAGCTATGAGAACTTCGCCGCATTCTCCACGTGGTACAGCCCGATGATCAGCGACGGGATTGCACAGGGGTGCCACGTGAGCCACGCCTGTTTCTCCTTCGACATGGGCTTGCTCGATCTCTTCCCGGTGCTGTGCGCGGGCCGAGCGCTGCTGATGCTCGATCACCGCCACAATATGCTGCCCAGGCAGAATATTCGTTTGATGTCGCGTTACCCGCAATGCCCTGTCACCAGTTGGTTTTCCACGCCGAGCTTTGTCGATCTGATGTTGAAGGACCCGTTGTTCGGGCGCGAACAGTTCCCTGACCTCAAGCGGTTCTTCATGGCCGGCGAGCGCGCCGCACTGGGCCTGGTGACGCAGTTGCAGGCCCGCTTTCCAGGCCTTGAAGTGATGCACGGATATGGCCCTACCGAAACCACTGGCATGACGCATACGTTCGCGCTGGGCCAGCCGCCCGAGCACAATGCAGGCCTGCTGTCGCTTGGCAGACCCTGCGGGTTGACCCAGGTCAGGATCGTGGACGCCGATGGCCGCAGCCTGCCGCCTGGAGAAATGGGCGAAGTGCGTTTGTACGGCCCGCAAGTTGCACTGGGCTACCAGCCGGAGGACGACCCGCGCAACAACGCCTTCAGCCATGACACATTCGGACGTTACTACGCCACGGGCGACCGCGGTTTTGTGGATGACGATCAGTCGCTGTTTATCCACGGCAGGGATGACAACCAACTGAAGTTGAACGGCAATCGGGTGGAACTGGGCGAAATCGAAAGCAGCGTGTGTCGCTACCCGCAGGTGATCCAGTGTTGCGCCGTTCCGATCAGAGAAGAAGGCAAGGTCATCGACCTGCAACTGTTCATACAGCTGCATGACGACAGTGCGCCTCACCGCGAAGCCCTGCGCCAGTTCCTGGCGGAGCAATTGCCGGGCTACATGATCCCCAAGTCCCTGTTCTTTTGTCAGACCTTCCCCGTCACGTTGCACGGCAAGATCGATCGCCAGCAACTGGTACAGGCGCACAAGGCAGCGCCGGGGGTCACGGGATGATGGGCTGCAAGCACATATAAAAAACTTTGCGCCATGCCGGCGAAAATGCTCGCCACGCTGTAAGCCGGTACCGCACAGGTGCCGGCGTCAAACACTCTCTTCAAGGATAAAGGGCGGCGCGATGCGTTTCAGTCATATCGGTTATGTGGTGTGCGACAGCGATGCAACGGCTGCTGCGGTCAAACCGTTTTTCCCGGTGGTCGTCCGATTCAGAGAATACATGGCCGCACAAAAAGTCTTCATCACGCTGATGGCGACGGCTGAAGGGAACAGCCAGATCGAGTTGGTAGAACCTTCGCAAAACAACCGGCCGTTATGCGAGCTACTGGACAAATCCGGCAAGTCGTCACTGCCCTACCACATCTGTTTTGAGGTCAATGACTTCGATCAGCAACTGCAGACCATGAAAGCGGCTGGCTGGATGGTGTTGACGCGCCCATTCAACGCCTTCGATGACCACCATCGCTCCAGCCACCTTTATCACCGTGATGCCGGGATTATTGAAATCATGTCGGGCCCGCTATGAATCGAATCTACGATGAACTGTTCGCTCGCTCATCCAGCCCGCTGGGCGCAGACGCCGAGCAGGTGGCGGACCAGTTGCGTCATATGGGCGATACGCGACAGGTCCTGGGGCAGTGGTCGTTCGCGGCGACATTGAATCAGCTCGGCGTGCCACAACGCTATCTGGCCTGTGCCAATGATCAGGCAGTCAGCCTGGCGGCGCGCTTTGAGCTCTACGAGCAAATTGGCTTCGTTTCACCGGCACTCATCTTCAGTGCGCCAGGCCCCAGCATGGCGGCCTATGTGGTGGCCGGGCTGGGCAGCGAACAGCAGCAGGATGCATTCTTCGGCCAGTTTCAACGGGCGTTGTGCTGGTCGTGTTTTGCAATGACCGAACCCACCCAGGGCAGTGATGCCGGGGCCATGCAAACCACCGCAACGGCGGTTGACGGTGGCTACCTGATCCACGGCAGCAAGATGTTCATCGGCAACGGCGTAGTCGCCGACACCGGCGTCTTGTTTGCGCGCACCGCACCGGGACAATTGGGCATCAACGCCTTTGTGTTTTCGCCACAAAACCCGGCGGTGACTCGCCAGCGCCTGTCGCTGACCGGGCTTGACGGCACCAACCTGGCGTTGATGCATTTCGACGATCTGTTTATCCCGACTGCGGATCTGCTTGGGCAGCACTTGAAACCTACTCAGCGGTTTGCGCAATCAGCGATGGCCACCTTCGATGCACTGCGTCCCTGTGTCGGCGCCCTGGCCCTGGGTGTGGCGCGACGCGCCTTGCAGGAGTGGCACGCCTGCGTCACGCCGACCCCGGACCAGTCGCAACGGCTGGCGGTGCTGAAGCGGCGCTGGAGTAGCGCTTACCGTGACGCGTTGACGGTCTGCCAGCGGGCGGACGCGCAACAGGCGTCAGGCAAAAGCCCCGGCATGGTCAAAACCGCGTGCGTCGTCCTTGCCGATGAGATTGTCAGCCATCTGATCCACGCGTTCCCCAAAGGCGCACAGCCTGTTCCGACAGCCCTCTGGCAGGCTTTTCGCGATGTAAAAGCCTTTGAGTACACCGAGGGCACACGGCAAGTCCACCAACTGGGCATGAGCTTCTCACCTCCACCCTCCAGCCTGGAATGCCGATGACCCTCGCCCCTCTGCTGCAGGGTCAACTGGACATCGTCAGTACCTGCGAACCCATTACACTGGACAGCCGACACTTTATTGCCGGCACTGTGCAAACTGCCGAGGCCCGCTGGTATCAGCACTGGCCGCAGGTCGACTGCGGCGAGCGCTTGCACGCCATGGACGCTGTGCAGCTGTGTCGTCGCATCGTCAGCGAGCCTTTTCCAACACAGTTGGTGTATCACAGCGTTCACCCAGCCGCGCGTGGCGCCACGCCACTGCTGCAAAGCCTGATATCCCAATGCCCGGGCTTTGTCGAAACCTGGGGCATCAGCACCGGGCAATTTGAGCCGCAACGCGTCGGCACGCTGGCAAGCACGCTGCTTGAACCCGGACAGCGCCTGCTTTACCTGTATGACCCGCTGCAGCGCCTGAGTGCCGATGCCACGCCCCAACGGGCAACGCTGCACTACCTGCTGTTTTGCGCACAAGCCTAGGGGGCGCTATGGACACCCAGCTTGTTTCATTGATTCAGCGCCTGGCCAACCCGGCCGTGATGCCGATGCGTTCAGCCGAACTGCAACAACTGGCCAGCATGAAAACCGAGGTTGTTACCTGCGGCGCCTACCGCAGCCGGGTGTTGATCAACGACACCCCCAGCCCCCAGGCCAAAAGCGTGCTGTTACTGCACGGTTGGGGCGGTCATCCGATGATGCTGTGTGCGCTGCAAAGCGTATTGCACGCCTGCGGCTATCGGGTGTACACACCCTTCCTCCTGGGCCATGACCCCGAAACACCCGCCGGTTGCGAATTACCTGCCCAACCGCCGTTATTGCTGATGATGCAGGCCAGATACGGCGCGTTCGACAGTGTTGTAGCCCATTCGGCCGGCGGGATCATCACGGCAATGGCCCATAGCCAGGGGTTTATCCTCAACCAGGTAGCGTTGCTCAATGCCCCCGCCTCATTGGCAAACCTGTTGCAGCGTTACCTCGTACTGCATCGTGCGGCCGAGCACTACCTGCCATTGCTTGGCGCCGACTTCCAACGCCGCTACCCCATGTTTGCCGACTTGCAAACCTGCAGCCCCTACGCGTTCAGCGAGGCTCGGGTGCTGATTATGCAAGGCCTGCGGGACCAGCGAATCAGCCCGGCCAACGCCAGGCAAATCCAGTCTCAGTTGCCCGGCAGCCAATTGCACATGATCGAGGACACAGGGCACTTGGGCATTCTTTCGCATCAACCGGCGCTGCAAACACTGGCCCGGTTTCTGTGCGCGAACCAGGCTGACACTGCAAAAGGGAACACCCATGCTTGGGCACATTGAATCCATTACCCTGCACATTCCCGAGCAGCGCAAATCGCTGGCCGAGGTTGCCCACCCCCTTGGGCTGAGCGCGCTGGACGTGCGGATGTTTTCGCGGTTCTACGGCCTTGAGCACTTCCCGCGCCAGCCCGGTACGGTGGATGATCTGATACGCCCGTTGCTGGAGCAGTTCGTCGCCGCTCATTCCCACCTTGTCTCGCGCATCCGCCATGTGGTGCATGCGCATACGGTGCCCAGCCTGCGCCCGTTTCACGAAACCGGCAGGGCCTTGCTCGACGGCTGCGGATTCGCCGAAGACACCCAGTACTGCAGCCTCACGATGGGCCACTGCGCGACCTCGCTGGCTGGCGTGGAATACCTCTGCAGCCGTCTCAGGGACGGGGAATACGCCTTGATGCTGATCGGAGAAAAAGCCTTCCATCCCAAAGTCGAGCTGCTGGACGACACCACCATCATGGGTGAAGCCGGCTGCGCCGTGCTGCTCAGCCGGTCCGGCGATCGCGCCAGGGTCATCGCGCGGTACAGCGAGCAGGCCGGCGAGTTCAGCCAGCACAAGGGTAACGAGCCACGCACCAACCCGGCCTTCGCCGAGGCCTATTTCGCATTCGTCAGCAATGCGATGCGCAACGCCGCCGAGCATTTTGATTGCGCCCTTGACACCGTGGACTGGATAGCCCCGCACAACGTCAACCTGTCCTCCTGGCAGAAAGTGGCCGACGCGCTGCAAATCCCTCGCAATAGGGTTTTCCTGCGTAACGTTGCGCGCTTCGGACACTGTTTCGGTGCCGATCCCTATTTGAACCTGGCGGCACTTATCCGTGGGCAACAGCTTTCCCGTGGCGCCAAGGTAATGCTGGCCAGCGTGGGAATGGGAGCGACCTTTTCCTCGCTGTTGCTGGAGGTGCCGGCGGGCAACGAAATCCCGGTGTTTTGCAACCTCAAGCAATACCCGGACGTTGGGGCCCACTAAGTTAACGCTCAGTTCTTTCTCTACGCGAATGCACATTTATGAGCGATATCACCCGCCGCTATCCACAACTCTATGCGCTGTCAGAACGACTTCTTGCTGCCGGACAGCTCGCGGAAACCGACGTTCATCAGGCGATTGCCCATCTGGACCACGCGGACCTCAAAAGCGTCGCCTGTATTGGCATACCCTCACGGTTCAACTGCTGGGAGACACCGGCCTTTTCGACGGTGAGTTATTCCCAACACCTGCAAATCATCGAATACCTGAGCCGCACGGACGCCAGCGCCATGATGTTAATGCCAGGCGCTTCGCTCACGACGCGTGCCATCCTGACCCTGGGCGACGAACAGCAGCAGGCACGTTTTTTTGCCTGTTTTACTGAACGCCCGGCATGGACATTCTTCGCCGTCACCGAACCCCAGACCGGCTCGGATGCCGGTGCCGCCAGTACTGAACTCACGCACAACGAGAAGGGCTGGCGCCTCAACGGCACCAAAACGCTGATCGGCGGTGCGCTGCGGGCCAGCGCAGGCCTGGTGTTCGCGCGCTATCGAGAAAGCCAGCGGCTGGTGATGGTGTTCCCTGACCAAGCCGTACCAAGCTTGCGACGTGAGTCGCTGGACACCCTGGGCCTGGCCGGTGCGGGCTTGACGCGCCTGACGTTCACCGACCACCGCGTCGCGCAGGAAGATATTCTGGGGCACGAGCGCCGCGAGCTTTTGCAGGGGCTCAACGCCCTGAGCCTGGTATTCGAACGTCATCGGCCCATGGTGGCGGCCATGGCCCTGGGCACCACGTTCGGCCTGCTCACCGCGCTTGATGTGCGCCCGGTGTCGGCTGCGGTAAAACGTTGGTCGGCAAGGCAGTGGCGCACCTATCGCGCCGTCTACCAACAGATGCTGAACGTCGCTCAGGGCTATGGCGACGGTCAGCACCAGCATGCACTTACCAGCCAGCTCAAACGCAACGCCACGCGCCTGCTCGAGGAGACCGCGTGCCACCTGCCCCATTGGCTGGACCGCGATGACTGGCTGGAAGATCACATGCTGCGCAGGCGCTATCGCGACAGTTTTGCGTTTGAATACATGGAAGGCACCAGCAATATCCATCTGCTCAACAGCTTCCGTCCACCCGCCGCTCAGGGGCAAAGCCTGTGACACTCTGCCTGGATCCCGCCGATATTGTTTTCCAGTCGTTTCATCAAACCGAAGCGGCCATGCCCGCAGACGACCTGGACATCCCTCACTGGCGCTCGTACGCACAGCATTTTTTCCGCGCCAACGGTCAGACGCTCAGCCCACAGGATGATCAGGTAGACGCCTGGGTCACCAGCCCTGGACGCGCATCCTTCAGCGACATGATCGCCGTCCTGCTGCCAAGGCTGGCCACGGTGATCGACCCGGCCCGGGTGAAAACCGTGCTGATGGCGCACTGGACGCCCGACCTGCATATGGGCAGCTCGGTGGTCAATGCCGCCATCCATCAACTGGGTCTTAGCGCCTGCCTGGCATTGGCGATCAGTGACCGCGGACCGGACGCCGGCCTGTTCGCGCTGGACGGTATCAATGATTGCCTGGCCGGAAAAGACGAGGACGGCCTCTTGCTGATCGCCGAGCAGAAAAGCCTGATGTACGCGTCGCCGTTGATGACAGCGCTGCAACCGCAAAACAATGCCTGCGCCTGCCTGCTGAACAAACAGCAACGCGGCCTGCGCTACCGAGGGTTCAGGCGCACGACGCTGACACACTGGTCCACCGAGTGGCTGTTGCACGCCGTTGAGCAATTGGGGCTGACCAGCGAGCGCCTGAGCCTGATCGGCCCCGCACCGTTGCTGGAAGCCGCGCATGCGAGCACCCATTCGTATGCCGTGAACCCCCAGTTACTGTGCGCGGCGCCCTTCGTGGCACTGCGCACCCTGTGGGAGCCACAACGTGACTACCTGCTGATCAGCGAATCCGCGAACGGGATCAGCCTGTGCGGTTTCGCGACCGAGGAGGGTCCACGATGAACATCGCTTCGCTGGCCACCTACATTCCACCCGCCAGAGTGCAACTGGACCAAGTCATTGCACATCGCGGCGGGCCTCCATCGGAAGCGCGTACGTTCAGTCAACTGTTCGGCATGCGCCAAGCGGCTACGCTGGCCGATGGAGAAAGCGCCGAAGGCTGTTTCCACACGTTGTTACAGCAACTGGGCGAGAGCCTGGGGCAAGGCGAGAAGGTTGATGCGGTTATCCTGGTGCAGGGCTTGCCCTCGCCTTCCCCGCGCCAAAGCGTCAACCTGCCCTCCTTGCGAAAACGGTCAAGCTTCATCAATGCGGATGCACCGCTGCTGACCCTCAACCAGCAAAACTGCGCCACGGTGTTCTGGGGGCTGCGCCTGGCTGAACGCTTGCTGGCAAGCGGTACGCATCGTTGCGTGGCGCTGCTGGCGGGCGACACGCTGGCCGACTTCGACCTTGCCGAGCGCTATATCCCCGGTTGCACGATGATTGCCGACGGTTTCGTGGCCGCCCTGCTCAAACCCGGCGGTGGCCAACGCAGGGTGTCGGGCATCCAGTGCTTCTATCATCCCGGATTCTGGCAAGGCCTGGATGGCACACGCGAAGATATCAAGCGCTTCTATCAGTCCCATAACCAGCTGGTGGATCACGCACTGGCAGGCTACTGCGACACCCTGCGCAAGCAGGCCTGGTTGCTGCCGCACAATATCAACCGCCTCAGTTGGCAGACCTGGCTGCGTCACCCGCAAAACCGTGATCGCGCCGTCGCCACCGACCTGCTGGGCGAGTGCGGGCACTGTTACACCGCAGACCCCCTGCTGCTGCTGGATCGTTACGCCCCCGAGCAAACCGGGCGCCCTGCCCTGCTGCTGTCGGTGGGCCTGGGCGGCTGGGTCGGTAGCGCCGCCGTTACCTCGGACGCCTTATCGGAGACTGCCCATGCTCGATAATCCTGCTGGCATCGCAACCGTCAAACCGTCAGCCATCAAGTTCGCGCAACTGGGCTTCCTCAAAGTTGCGGAAAGCGCTTGTCGCCAGCACGGCGACAAAGTCTGGATCGGCGAAGGGCAGGAAGCCGTGCTGCTGCTCGCTGGCGCCCGCCATATTCGGTTTTTTCTCGAGAACGAAAGCAGCTTTCACAAAGAACTCGAAAATGACCACACCGCCCGGCGGTTGGTACTTGGGCAATCACTGATCACCGCCCGGGAAGGTGAAGAATGGCACCTGGCCAGAAAACTCACTGCGCCGTTGGTCAATCCCAAATCAGCATTGCTCAAACAGGGCACTCAAGGCGCCGCACAGTGGTTAGTGGACCGGCTCCAGATCGGAGGAAACCACTCGATACAGGAAATGTGTCTGCAGTGGGCCCTGCGCTGCGTTGCCGACGGATTTGTCGGTTCCGCGCTCAGCCCTCTGCAGCTTGAAAGCCTGATCGATCACTTTCGCAGGATCTACCTGCAACTGATTGTGGCCGCGCCGGCCACCGACTATGCCGTGCTGTGCCAACATCCGGCCCTGGTCGCATTCCGTGAAGAGCTTGAGTCAATGGTCGGGCCATTGATCAAGGGGGGCGCAGGCGGCGCGGATATGCTGCAACGCTTTTGCCAGGCCCTTGATGTCGACGCCCACCCGCATGAGCGGGAACGGGCAATCAGCATGTTGCTGGGTAACCTGGTGGCCAGCGTGGACAACACCGGGGTCGCACTGCTGTGGTGCCTGACTCACCTTTCCCAGCACGCCCACTACCAGCACCAGGTCCGTGACGAGTCCCGTCTGGGTACACACGAGCTGGCCAGTGCCATCGTCAAGGAATCGTTGCGCATCACACCGGTTACGGCGTTCTTCGAGCGCTTCACTCAGGGCCCGCTGGAGATCGACGGAGTGAGGATCCCGCCCGGTACCAAGGTGCTGTTTTCCCCCTGGCTGGTCCAGCGCAATGCCGCTTACTGGCCCGAGCCCCTGAGCTTCAGGCCAGAACGTTTTCTGCAGGGGAGAAAGATTCCACGGGAACACTTTGTGCCGTTCAGCATCGGTAAGCGCAACTGCGTAGGCATGGCACTGGCCATGGACCAACTCACCACGGCCATTGAAACGCTGTGCAGCCATTATCTTTTCGCATTGGCCCCCTCGACGACGCCCGCCGCACTCACGCCGCTTTATGGGTTGAATGTGCTGCCCAGGGGGCCTATCTGCTTCACCATTGAATCGGCAGCCGAGGCCAATGCGCATGAATGCATTGCCTGATTCGACGCCGGATGCCATCCCGCAACTCAGCGTGTTTTGCTTCGCTGACGTAGCTCGGGACAGCTTCGCTGAGAAGTACGAACAGCTGATGAGCACCGCCAGGCTGGCGGATGAACTCAACTTTCATGCTATCTGGACGCCTGAACGCCATTTCCACACGTTCGGTGGGATGTTTCCCAACCCCTCGGTGATCAGTGCCGCGCTCGCCGTCGTCACGCGACGTATCCGGATTTGTGCCGGCAGCGTGGTGCTGCCCTTGCATGATCCGTTGCGCGTCGCCGAAGAATGGGCGCTGGTGGATAACCTCTCACGCGGCCGAGTGGGTGTGGCGTTTTCCGCCGGCTGGCAACGTAACGATTTCGTCCTGCAAGCACACAACTACCGTGAGCGTCATGAGGTGCTCTTTCGCGCGCTGGAGCAGGTTCAAGCGCTGTGGCGCGGGGAGCCGGTGACGCGTCACGAACTGTCCAGGCCCGGTCAACCCGAACCGCTGAAGGTGCAAACCTGGCCGCCGGCCTACCAAAGCACCCTACCTGCCTGGGTCACCACGGGAAGCAATCCGTTGTTATTCAACGAGGCCGGAAAACGCGGCCTGAATGTGCTGACGCACTTGGTCTCACAGACTCGCGAACAACTGCAGGAGAACTGCGCCAGCTACCGCCTTGCACGCCAGGACGCGGGGCTGGACCCGGCGGGCGGCAAAGTGACGCTGATGATGCATGCCCAGGCGGGAGAAGAGCGCCAGGCGCTGCTGCCGCAGTTGCGGCCAGCCCTCACCGGCTATCTGCGTGCGTTTATGCAGTTGTCCGAAAACCTCAACGCACCCTCTGCGAACGATCACCAGACCGCAGACAAGAAGCACGACTACGCGCTTAAGTGGGGCGTGGAAAAGTACCTCAACCACTACGGTTTGTTCGGCTCTGCTGCAGAGTGCCGCAAACAGCTGGAACAGCTCAAGCGTGAAGGCGTTGATGAAGTGGCGGGGCTTGTAGACTTTGGCATGCCCCAGGAAAGTGTGGAAACAACGCTGCGTACACTCGCGACATTACTGTGAAAAACGGAGGCTCTATGAACAAGATGAAACTGATGCTGGCGCTGCTGGCCGGCACGACTGCCTGTTCTGCGCTGGCGGCAGAGAAAACCGTGGCATTGAGCGCGTTCAACAGCGTCGAGGTCCGACAAGGTATCAACCTGACGATCAAATGCGCTGCAACCTCATCGATGGTAGTCACAGGCTCTGCCGATACGCTGAAAAAGCTCCAGGTGACGACCAACGACAAAGCCCTGTTGCTCGTTAACGATGCAGGACAGACCGATCGGCTGTTCTCCAACGCGCTGGATATCACGCTTTACACCAGTGGGCCGCTGACAGCGCTGACGGGCACGGCGGGAGTCGAAATCCAGGCGCCTGCCTGTGCGATCGATGAACACAAACTGGCGGTTACCGGCAGCATGGGCGCCAACATTGAGGTCCAGGGCAAGACGGCTGAGCTGGTGCTCGATTTGGCAATGGGCGGCACCTTCAACAAGAAACCGTTGCCTTTCACGGCGCAGGTGGCGACCGTGCGCATGAGCATGGGTGCGCAATCCTCCCTGTGTCAGGTTCCGCGGATCAACGGCAGTCTGTCGGCCGGCGCGCGCATGTCCGTCAGCCCATCGGCTCAGGTCGATACCGGGGCGGCGGCCGCTTTCGGCAGCGATATCTCGACCTCCGATTGTTCGTGATCCACGGGCGCCAACCCATCGATCGGCGTTTCATCACAGACCAACTGCCAGTGCAATGATGGTTGATGCGGGGCAAGGATCGCCCCGTAGGCCAGGCAAAAAAGCTGCGCGGCCTGAACCTGACCATAGTGAACCTGCCCAACGCTCACGGGCGGGTTCACCATGATCTCGGCCACCCCGCTTGCGCTGCTTTGCGGTACCGCACAAAAACCTGCGAGCGATTGGGTCAGCCCCGTGCCCCGGGCCTTGAGCCAGGTTTCCTTGATGCTCCACAGTTGCGTAAAACGCGACAGGTAGTTGGCTTCATCAAGCGCCAGCCAACACTGCTCGTGCGGATGGAAAAAACGCCGGGCGATGGCTTTTTTCACCGCCACTTTCCCGCTGATTGCTTCCAGGTCAACGCCCACCTCGTGGCCCCGGCACAGAGCGATGGCAGCCGAACGACCGCTATGGCTCACGTTGAAACGCAACCAGGTGTGCTCAGGCAGCCAAGGCTTACCGGCGGCGGTTCGCGCGATACGCACTTGATCGACCGGGATGGCAAGGTAGACGGCCAGCACGTGGCACAGCCAACGGTGCGCCAGTTGACGAACCGGCATGTGCCCCGGCTCATCGTCAAAGTGGCGCAGCAGGCAGAGGCCGTGGCCTTCGATCAACTCAGGCAGAGCGTTGCAACGGTAAATTGATGGTGACCTTGCAACCGGTCTGCTCATGACGATTTTCCAGAGACAAGTAGCCACCGTGGCTTTCGACAATCTGTCGGCAAAAGATCAGGCCAATGCCGGTGCCATTGGGTTTGGTGGTGTAGAACGGCACGAACAGGTTCTTCGGGTTGGTCAGCCCCACTCCGCTGTCGAGGATGGTGATCCGCAAGCGCCCCTTCTCCTCGGCCCATTCGATGTCGATGCCCTCAGCGCTGCTTTCCATCGACTCATCGGCATTCTTGATCAGGTTGATCATTAACTGATGGATCTGGGCCCGATCAAGGCTGGCCATCAGCGGGCGCGGTCCGTGCAAGCTCATCACGCGGTGAGCGAACAGCAGTGGCAACTCGGCCATCACGGCGGCCAAATCCAGAGGCTCCTTGCGTGCCGGCGCCAGTTTGCTCAGTTGCCTGTAACTGCTGATGAACTCAATCAGCTCGCGCGCCCGTCGGCTGATCAGGTCGATACCCTCGGCAAAACCTGGCGGTAAGTTTTCAGCGTTATGCCGATAATGCTGCTGCAGCATCTGGCTGATGGAGGCGATGGGACTCAGGGAATTGTTGATTTCATGACTGATCACGCGCAGCAGATCCTGCCAGGCTTTCTGCTCCTCCTGACGCAACATGTCGTCGACGTCGCTGACAAACAACAGCACGTTCTGCACGCCATCCACCATGTAGGTGTCACTGGAAACCTTATAACGCCCTGGTCGCCCTTCATGCTCGGAGACCACCGGCTGCTGCGTATTGGCGTTGAGCAGCAAGGTATCCAGCTGCCAGCGACTGGCGGGATCGCCAATCAACTTCTCCAGCGAGGTGCCCAGCATTCGTGACGCTGCCGCATTGCACCAGATCAGGCGATGGTTGGCGTCCAACGCATAGATCGCGACCGTGATGTTGGAAATCACCTTTTGCAGCAGAAAGTCCATCTCTCGCTGCTGCTGACGGTGGCGTGACAATTGGCTGGAAATATCATTGATCTGTGCGATAACGCCTTCAAAAGCCCCCGCCCCGGTGGACACCCCGCGCAGGCTGAAATCCTCCTGTTCCACGGCTTCGAGCAAATTGGATATGACGTTGATTTTGTAGATCAACTGCTGAAAAAAGTGATAGCAGAAATAAACCATCGTCACGCACAAGACGAACAGCGTGAAAAGCTTCAGGTAAATGGACTGGTGCGGAAAAAACCATAGCAGCAGATAGGCAATGATGGCGCCCATCGGCGCCAGGCTGCACAACAGCAGGTGACGTCTTTCAAATGCGTAAAAAAATTTACTCATGGCAAATTTTTAGTTTTTCAAGCCGGCGATAAAACGCGCTGCGGCTCAGGCCCAGCGATTCGGCAGCCTTGACCGCGTTGCCGTCGTACTGACGCAGGCGTCGTAGCAGCAAGGTTTCTTCGACCTCGGCCAGGGTGCACGCATCGCTTATCCCTGCCGACGCGTCGGTGACCGAACGCGCCGTGCTCTGCGACAACACCGAAGGCGGCAGGCAAAGGTCTTCCAGGTCAATCACACTGGCGCGACACAGCAACACGGCACGTTCCAGCAGGTGACTGAGTTCACGGATATTGCCGGGCCAGGAATACTCAAGCAGGCCCTGTCGCGCTTGCGGCAATAACACGGGCCGGGGCTTGTTGTACTTGCGCGCAAAACGCTTGAGGAAACGCTCGGTCAACGGCTCGATGTCTTCCAACCGCTCTCGAAGCGGCGGCAGCTGAATCTGAATCAGGTTCATGCGATACAGCAGGTCCTGACGAAAACGCCCCTCGAGCACGGCCTTTTCCAGGTCTGAATTGGTGGCAGCGATAATTCGGCACTGCGTGGTCTGCGTACGTGAAGATCCGACGCGCTCAAACTGCCGCTCCTCCAGCACCCGCAGCAACTTCACCTGCTGGGTCAGGGGCAAGTTACCGATTTCATCGAGAAACAGCGTGCCTTTGTCGGCCAATTCGAATCGACCGATTCGGTTTTCCCGTGCATCGGTAAAGGCGCCCTTGATGTGGCCGAACATCTCGCTTTCAAAAAGCTGCTCGTTGATGCAGCCCATGTTCACTTCGACAATACTGTGTTCGCAGCGTGACGAAATCTGGTGGATGTAGCGCGCGAGCAGGCTTTTACCGGTACCGTTTTCGCCCAGGATCAGCACGCTGGTATCCGTGACCGCCACCTTTTCCACGAGGCTGATCAGACGTTGCATCGCCGACGATCGGACAACCCATTCGCTGTCCATGTCATCTTCGAGCGCCAGCTTGAGCAGCTTGTTTTCTTCACGCAGGCAATTGCCCGAACGACGCGTCTGGCTCAGCGTGATCTGCTGTTGGACGATGCTCAGCAAACGCTCGTTATCCCAGGGCTTCTGAATAAAGTCGGCCGCCCCCGCACGCATGGCGTTGACGATGATGTCGACGCTTCCCCACCCGGTCATCGCCACAGCCGGCAAGCAATCATCGAATTTCTTCATTTCGGCCAGCAGTTGCAGCCCTTCCACGCCTGACGTCGTGTCCTTGCGAAAATTCATGTCCATCAACACCAGATCAACGGGCCTCGCATACAAATGCGCAAGCAGGCGATCAGCGTGGGTTTCCATCGTCACGTCGTAGCCGTGCATGCGTAGCAGGATATCGAGGCTGGTCAGGATGCCGGCGTCGTCGTCTATAACCAGGATGTGTTTCTTATCGTTCATGTTAAGCATCCAGCTTGTACTACCGTGCGTGGAAGCACGGCAGTCGTTTATTCATAACGAATCGCATCGGCGGGCGACATATTGGTCGCCCGGCGGGAAGGAAGCCAGACCGCCAAGGCCACAACCAGCGTAATCATCAGTGCCACCATCCAGAAGAGCAGCACAAACGGGGTGTTTCCATTACCCAGGATACGCGTCAACTTGGGCGCCACGAAGAACGCCAACGGCAAGCCAATCACAAGTCCGGCCAACAATTGCTTGCCGCCCTGGAGCATCAACATACGTAACAAATTGCTTTCAGTGGCGCCCATGGCCATGCGCAGGCCTATTTCCTGGGTACGCTGATTGATCAGATTGCACATCACTGCGTAAATACCCGTTGCGGCCAATATCATCGCCACCAGGCCGAACAACATGAAAAGGTTGGCGATAAAATGCAAGCCTGCAGTGTTGCGGGCCAGGCGTTCATCCAGCGTCTGGATCTGATTGACCGAAAGATTGTTATCCACCTGGCGGACCGCATCGATCAGCGCCGGGCCCACGCCTTCCGGCTGTTGGGTGCGCAGCACCAGCATCAATGAGGAAGAGGGTTGCTGTTCCAGGGAACGATACACCGTG